>JANRJB010000155.1:0-1735 GCA_033764265.1 Rhodospirillaceae bacterium
AACGTGAGCCTCGTGGGACCGCCGAACCGGGCGCTGGAAACCATCGTCGCCGGCATGGTGTCGCGCGGCTTTCTCGTGGTCGCCGCAGTCGGCAATGACGGCCCCGCAGCGCGGCCGCTCTATCCGGCGTCGTATCCGGGCGTGATCGGGGTCACAGGCGTCAACGCGCAGGGCCGTGCGCTGGTGGAAGCCGCCCGTGGTCCGCAGGTGGATTTCGCGGCGCCGGGCGGCGACATGATCGCCGCTGACGCCGCAACATCGTTTGCGTCAGTGCGCGGCACATCCTTCGCGGCGCCTATCGTGGCGGGCCTGCTCGCGCAGCGGCTGTCCGCGCCCAACCCGGAAAACGCCGCGCACGCGGTGCGCGAACTGGCGGCGCAGGCCGAGGACCTCGGCGCGCGCGGGCGTGACGATGTGTATGGCGCGGGCCTGGTGGGCCGCACGCTGCGCACGCCGGCCAGAGGCGCCCTGGCGCAGCGTTGATTCTTTTTGACCGTGCGGGAAGAAACCCCGTCGGCCCGTCGTTTCTGTCAGCAAGCCGCCCCGAGCGGCGCTCATAACGGAGACAGGACGATGATGACCAAGACCCTTTTCGCCGGTGTAGCGTTCGCCGCCCTCCTCATCGCCAGCCCCGCGTCGGCCCAGCTTGGCGGCCTTGGCGGCCAAGTGGGCGGCGCAGTTGGCGGCCGGATCGACGGCGGCGTTTCAGACCCGCGGCTGCCGGATGCGCGCGGGACCCTCGGCGGCGTGACCGAGCGCACCCGGGAAACCGCAGCCCAAGCCCGCGCGCGCGTCCGCGCCGCCGCCCGGGAGGCGCGCGACGCGGCCGCCTCAGCCAACGCACAGGGGGCGGGTTCCGGAGCGGCTACGGGTTCCGTCGCCGGCATGACCGATGGCGAGGCTGGCCCGCTTCGCGGCGGCGCTGATGGCATGGTGCGCGGCGACGCGACGGTCGACGTCACCGGCGTCAGTGACTCGGCGACAAACGCCGTCGGCACGGTGAAGGACAAGAGCGCGCGCGCCAGCCGTCGCGCTATCCGCGAGGGCCGTGAGGCGGCGGCGCGTGCGGGCGACGCGGCCGCGAACGTCGAAGCGAACGGCGCAGCGTCGACCAGCGGCGGCGCTGCCGTCAGCCGAGGCGGCGCCTCCGCCAACGCCGGTGTCGGCGCCAGCGGTTCGGCCGCAGCCAAGCCCAACTAGGCGACAGAAGACGTCGAGGCATGATCGCGGCGAAGCCCTAGAGGCTTCGCCGCTTTCACCCACAACGGCAGGCGATGGAGCAAGCCGTCGACCGCAACACTCTCACATTCTGGCGCCCCACTGCCCGTCTCCGTCTGTTCGTGACAGGCGAGAGATCCCAACTTCAGAGTCCGGCTCGAAACGTACGAAAGCAGACGTTGTCCCCTCAATCCAGACCGGCCGGAGACGCCGACAGTTGATGTCGAAACCGGCGTTCATTTCGCTTAGTTGAAATGGTGCGCGCGCACGCGCCGACTATGAAGCCCCACGGCCTCGCGCGCGCGCGCGAGCACGCGGGCTCTCGGGCCGCTCTGGGGCGTAGGCCATGACGTCCCGTCGTGTTGCAGCCGTTGCGCAAAGCTCCACCGGAATGTCGGTTGAGCCCCGGTTCGTCTGCAGAAGGCCGTTGGTCTGGTTGTCGCCGATCTGTTGAATAACACCTGTGAGATTTCGACCAGCCTGAATGAGGCACGCGGTGTTGCTGGAACCAGTCTGA
>JANRJB010000169.1:0-12453 GCA_033764265.1 Rhodospirillaceae bacterium
CACCTTCGACTATGCGCGATACGGCAGCATCGACGGCGAAGTTATCTCGGTGGCGCCCGATTCCACCGTGCCGGAGAACGGGATGCCGTTTTTCAAGGTGATGGTGCGCACCGAGAAGCCGTACCTGGGCGAGGAAAGCGAAGGTTTCCTTATCGCCCCCGGCATGGGCGCGACCGTCGACATTCACACCGGCTCGAAAACCGTGATCCAGTATCTTTTGAAGCCGGTGCTCAAATTGAAGACCGAGGCCTTCCGCGAACGGTGAGCGTCACCGTTCAATCGCCAGGATCATCTGTTCGCGGGCGATCATTGCGCCGGTCCACGTTTTGCGCACCTCGCCTTCCAGGCGACGCATGAAGTCGTCGTCGTGGTCGGGATCGTGGTGGAAGATGGCGAGCTGCTTGACCTTGGCCGCCTGGCACAGGCGCACGCCTTCCTGCCAGGTCGAATGGCCCCAGCCGACCTTCGACGGAAACTCGGCGTCGGTATAAGTGCAGTCGTAAATGACGATATCTGCGCCTTCGATCAATTTCAGAACAGTCTGGTCTGGCTTGCCCGGCACGTGTTCGGTGTCGGTGACATAGCAAACGGCCTTGCCGTCGAATTCGATCCGGTAGGCCGTGGCGCCGTTCGGATGGTTGAGCGGTTGGGTCTTCACTTCCACGCCGTCGCCCAGCGACCAAGCTTCGCCGGCGTCGAAATCCTCGAACGACAAATCGGCCTGCAGCGCCTCCAAGGGCACCGGAAACGTCGGGTTGGCCATCTGGCTGGCCAGCACGTTTTCAATACCGCCGGCGTTAACCAGATGACCGGCATAAATCGTGAAATGGCTGTTGGCCATGAAGGCCGGGCCGAAGAACGGAAAGCCGTTGATGTGGTCCCAGTGCGAATGGGTCAGCATCAAGACGCCTTCCTTGACGCCGTCGCGCAGGAACTCCTGGCCCAGATTGCGGATGCCGGTGCCAGCATCAAGGATGATGCGCTTTTCGCCGGCGATCACTTCGATGCAGCTGGTGTTGCCCCCATACACGACATGCTGCGGCGACGGGCAGGCGATGCTGCCGCGAACCCCCCAAAACTTGATCGCTAGCGTCATGCCGTTCACAAACCCGAACTTGACCCCGCCGCCAAGCCGCAGCCACCGTCGGTGACCGTTTCCGCGAACGCACCGGGCGGCATCGCTACCTTCGCGAGTGTACGGAAACACAAATCCATTAACAAATCCAATTTCCAAGCGAACTTAAACCGGTGGTTGGCTCGATTGAGCTTGATTGGTCGTACGTCGAAACCATACTTCACCGGGCTTGAACGTTCTTGGCTCTGCGGCGCGGGATTGGTAGCACCAAGATCGCACGAACCGCGCGCCGACGGACCGAACTTTCGACATGACCACGCGACCGATTGTGTGCGTCACCCGCCGGCTACCACCGGCCTGCGAAGCGCGACTGAGCGCCGAATTCGCGTTTCGCGCCGGTGATGACGCCGCAACCTCGACTGCCGCAAGCCTTGCCGCCCATGCCGATGGCGCGTCCGCGCTGATCGTCACGCCGATCGACACGATCGACGCGGCCGCCGTTGCCACCCTGCCCTCCTCGATCCGCGTCATCTCGACATTCTCGGTGGGTTACGAACACATCGATGTTGCCGCCGCCACGTCCCGCGGCATCGTCGTGACCAATACCCCCGGTGTGTTGACCGACGCCACGGCCGAGATCGCCATGGTCCTGATGCTCGCTGCGGCGCGCCGGGCGGGCGAAGGCGAACGGCTCATGCGTCGCGGTGAATGGACGGGGTGGCGACCGACGCAGCTGCTAGGTATCGGGCTCGCGGGCAAGACGCTCGGCATTGTCGGCTGGGGCCGCATCGGCCAGGCCGTCGCCGCGCGGGCCCGCAGCTTCGGCATGAGCATCCTGTTCCACACGCGCACCCCACCGCCCGAAACTGGTGCCGGGTTCCAGGCCAGTCTCGACGGCCTTTTGGGCCAAAGCGACATCGTGTCGCTGCATTGCCCGTTGACGCCGGCCACCCGGCACTTGATCGACGCACGGCGCATCGCCGCGATGAAGGACCGGGCCATCCTGATCAACACGGCCCGCGGGCCACTGGTGGTCGACGACGACCTGATCGCGGCCTTGACTTCGGGCAAACTGGCCGCGGCGGGCCTTGATGTGTTCACCGGCGAGCCGGCGTTCGACCCGCGTTACGCCCGGCTGGAGAATGTCGTGTTATTGCCCCACCTGGGCAGCGCGACGGCCGAGACCCGTCTGGCCATGGGCATGCTGGCGATCGACAACGTTGCGGCAGTGCTGTCGGGCCGCGCGCCGCCGCATCCGGTGACGGTCTGAACGCCGCCTATTGGGCCGCGTCTTCGCTGCGCGGCTTGCTGGAACCGACGTAGGCCTGGGCGCAATGCTCGGGGCAATAGGGTTTGCCGATCGCCACCGGCTTGCCGCAGAACCGAAAATCCTCGTGCTTGGGATCGCCGATCGGCCACCGGCAGGTCTGCGAGGACAAATCGGTCAGCGTAAAAACCTTGGCGGCCTCCTTCTTCGGCGCCGGGGCCTTCTCAGGGCGTTTGATCGGCGACGGGCGGCCTTTCAACCCCAGGCGATGGGCCTTGCCCACCACGGCGTTCTTCGACACCCCCAGCCGCTTGCCGATCTCCCCGGTCGTCAGCCCTTCCGACCACAGCTTTTTCAGCCGGGTGATTTTCTCGTCGTTCCAACCCATGGTGTGCGAGCCTGTGGCAGGCTTCCCCTCAGCATCCGTGATCGCCGGCCCTCCCCCCAGAACGCCCGGCGAAGCCGCACTCTACAAGGGTCGAATCGGCGAGTCTACACGCCGGGATCGTCCCCGCCGGATCGGTTGTGCCGGCCGTCACCCCGCCAGAACCGGCTCGTCGAACACGAACCGACCATGGGGATCCTCGATTTCCACGACCCACAGATCGCTGTCGTAGCCGACCTGTCGGGCGATGTAGGCGTCGGCGTCCTTCTCCGATTTCGGGGCCGGGCCGAGCGCCCGCAACCACGCCGACGACCCGTCAGGCGCCGTGACCGGAGCGAACACGTCGCACCCGCCGGCGAACCGGTTGACCTTGACCAGGATGGCGCCGGCATCGGCGTCCCCGGACCGCACCACGACCGCCATCAGGCCCTGGGCGGCGCACCGGCGCAGCCACGACTGGACGCGGACCTGGGATTTGATGCGCGGCGACGGCGTCATGCGTGTCGTTCGAAGGGCCGGAAGAGGTTGATTCGTTAAGGCTTTATTGAACAGTTATGGTAGTATAGCCGAGGTTCGGCTGATCGGCCGTACCGGCAATTGCATCAGTGCTTCACTTGGGCAGAACGGGCCGAAAACCATGATGGGAATTATCGGGCTGGTGGTCGTGTTCGTCATGGTGTTCGGCGGCTATCTGCTCGCCGGCGGCCACATGGACATCATCCTGGCCGCCCTGCCGCCCGAACTGATGATCATTTTCGGCGGCGCGATCGGCGCGCTGATCACCGGCAACAGCGTCGACGTGCTGAAGCAGGTGTTGGGCGGGATCAAGAAGGTGTTTTCCGGGCCCAAGTGGACCGAGCAGGACTTCAAAGACGTGCTTTGCCTGCTGTTCACCATCACCAAGATGATCAAGTCCAAGGGCATCCTGGTGATCGAGGCCCACATCGAAAAGCCCGAGGAAAGCAACATCTTCCAGAAGTACCCGCGCATCCTGGCCGATCATTTCGCGGTTGATTTCATTTGCGACACGCTGCGGCTTCTGTCGATGAACCTGGACGATCCCCACCAAGTCTACGACACCATGGAATCCCAGCTTGAAAAACACCATCACGAGCACATGGAACCGCAACATGCGCTGCAGACCATGGCCGATGGTCTGCCCGCCATCGGCATCGTCGCCGCCGTGCTGGGCGTCATCAAAACCATGGCCTCGGTGACCGAACCGCCAGAAGTGCTCGGCGGCATGATCGGCAAGGCCCTGGTGGGTACGTTCCTGGGCGTGTTCCTGTCCTACCTGATGGTCGGTCCGTTCGCGGTGCGCCTGAAACAGGTCATCAACGAGGAACATCAATTCTATCTCATCATCCGCGACGTGTTGGTCGCCCACCTGAAGGGCAGCGCGCCGCAGGTCTCGGTGGAGATCGGCCGCGGCAACGTGCCCAGCAAGATGCAGCCGTCGTTCTTCGAGCTGGAAGAAGCCCTGAACGCCGCCACCGAAAGCTGAACGACATCCCCACGTCCGCTATCCGAACGCGCGCCTGAATCTGGATAACGCATTGAAATTCATGCGGTCTGCGGCATTGCGTTAAATGTTTCGATTCGCTACTTTGTCCGGCTAACCGTCCCCCCCCTTCCACCTGAATCCGGGCCGGCAGGACTGAGAGCGGAGACGCGGCCCGTGAACGCGGTGAGTTTCGCCCTGCGCAACGATATCGCCCAGACCTGTGCTGGCGACGGCGAGATGGATGCCTTGCACATCCTTCCGCTGCGCCTGTTGCCGTTCAAGAACGACAAGATCGGCCGCGCGCGCATGATCAAGAACAACCAATTGACCGGGGTGCTGGAGGTCTACGCCTCGCGTGAGACCGGCAGCGGCCAAGTGCCGATCGACCGCCTGCCCGAGTACTACAACATCGCCAATCCGCTTTCTGATCCGGACATGCAGATCCTGATGAAGCTGGGTCCGCTGCCATCCTATGACGTCTATAGCCTGCGTCGTTCGCTGCGCGGTCTGGGCATTCAGGTCAACCAGCATGACGCCCTGAAACTGTCGGACGACATGAACCGGGCGCTGGCGGGTTACATGACCCGCTTCACCGTGCCCCTGCTGCAGCAGGTCTACGGCGACGACGCCGCCGACATTCAGCGCTTCGAGGATCTGGTCGGCATGTTCCGCGACCCCGATCCGCGCAAAGCGCTCGCCAGGCTGAGGGTGATGGCCGAAAAGCTCGATATCGCCGTCGAGCAGATTCCGAAGTTTCTCGAGGACTACGGCGACATCTTCCTGTCCCTGTCCTACTACCAGCACTGCCTTGATCAGTTGAAACCCATGCTCGACGGGTTCGTCGTCGGCATGAACGACATGCGCAGCTACCAAAAAGTAAAAAGCAACCCGCGCCTGATGACCGAACTGGAGCGCCTGGAGAAAACCATCGCCGGCCTGGTGACCTTCCTGAAGCGGATGTTCCAGGATTTCGCGGTCCGCTCGCGCGACATGTGGGACAACCTGTCGGCCGCCAAGTTCCGACACGTGAAAGAGGTCATCGAAGGCGCGCAAACCACGGTCGGCGGCGTTTTATGCGGCCTGACAGTGAAGATGAATGCGTGGAACCAGCGCTTTCCGAATCCCAAGGTCGGCGGCCCCAGCGCACGCGAAGAATTTCTGTTGAGCGAGTTCAAGCCTGGGCTGGCCAGCGTGATTGCCATCGCCCGTGGCCAGGGCGACGTGGTCGGCCTGGCGTGACGGGCCGTCAGGCCGCGGCTGGCGCGCCCGGGTGCCCGCCCGAATGGCCGTTCGGCCGCTGCGGCAGCGTGATGGGACCGGCCAAGACGCGACGCACCAGGACCATGGCCATGACCGCAACGACGAATGTCGTCAGCGCCATGGCGATGAACACGCCCTTGACGCCGAACAGCGCGGCTCCGGCGTAGGCGAATGGAATTTGCAGCACGAGCGACTTCGCCGCGCCGATCGCCATCGCCGGCATTGGCTTGGCCAGCGCGTTCAGGCAGCTCGAGGCGGTGTTGATCAGGCCCATGCAGCCATAGCTGACCGGCACCGCCATCAGGTAGAAGCCCGCCATGGCGATGACATCGGGCGAGTCCGAAAACTCGGCGGCGATCCACGGACCGGCGGCGAACAGCACCGCGGCCACCGCCAGGCCGTAGATCATCGCCGCCTTCTGGGCGAAGGCCATCGCCTCTTTGACGCGGTCCAGCCGCCCCGCGCCGGCGTTTTGGCCGACGAATGGCGCAATCGAGATCGACAACGCCATCACGAAGATCAATGAGAACATTTCGATGCGCGTGGCGATGCCATAGGCGGCGATCGCGCCCGCGCCAAACGAAGCCACCAGCGAGGTCATGATGGCGCTTGAGACCGGCGTGATCATTTGCGTGCCGGTGGCCGGCAGCCCAATGTGCAATAGCTCCCGCCACGACGCCAGCACGCGCGCCGGCCGTGGCAGGTCGTAGGACAACGCGTGCATGCGCACGTGCAACACGAATAGCGAGGCGACGAAGGTAATGACGCGCGCCAGCAACAGCGCCACGGCCGCACCCTGCAGGCCCATCCCCGCGATGCCGAAGGCGCCGAAAATCAGGATCGGATCGAGGATGATGTTGATCATCGCGGCGACGGCCATGATCAGACTGGGGAATTTGGCATCACCGAAGGCGCGGATGACCGAATTGGCGATCAGCGGCACCACCATGATCGGCATGCCGTAGAACCACACGCGCATGTAGCTTTCGACGTGGACGATGATGTCGGGCGCAGCGCCCAGCGCCAAAAACAGCGGATGCATGGCGAGCGCGCCGCCGACGGCAAAAACGACGGCGACCAGAAAGCCCAACAGCAGGCTGTCGGTGGTCAGCACGCGGGCTGAAGCCATGTCGCCGCTGCCGTAGACCCGCGCCACCACCGAGGTCACGCCGGTACCGAGCCCGATGGCGATGGCATGCAGAATCATCACGACCGGAAAGGTAAAGGCCAGCGCGGCCAGTTGGGCGGTGCCCAACTGGGCCACGAAATAGGCGTCGGCCAGTTGGAACGTCATGGTCGCCAGGCTGCCCAACATCATGAAGCCGGCCAGATTGAGGACCTGGCGGCGCACGTCGCCCTCGGTCAAGCGAACGCCGGGTCGGCGTCGAGGCGGCGTTGTGGGGGCGCCAGCAGAGGACTCTGCCGGAGGCGTTGTCCCGCCATCTGCGATACGATCGTGAGGAGTCATGGAAACATCATGAAATTGCGTCCATTGATCACTGCCGTTCCGGCATCGTCAAGCCGCCCGTCTGGAACCGGTCGACAGGAGAACCGCCTGCGCAGCCAGCGCATTGCCGTCATGCGGAAGCGGCGACATACGGCGGCGTATTTCATGCTATAGAGCCGGTTCAACCTCTCCGTGCAACCCTGCCGAACCCGGTTCGCCGCGTCATGGCCAATTCCGCCGCCACCGAGAGTATCGCGAGCCCGGCGCCGCTGCACGATCGGCGCGGCGCCCGCCTTACCTTCGAGGCCCATGGCCTGACCAAGACCTATGACACCGGCGAGACCTCGGTGCATGCCTTGCGCGGCGTCGACCTGACCATGAGCGAAGGCGAACTGGCGGTGCTGTTGGGCCCCTCGGGCAGCGGCAAGTCGACCTTGCTGAACATTTTGGGAGGATTGGATCAGCCGACGAGCGGAAGTTTGTATTTCCGCGGGCAGGAAGTGACCGCGTTCTCCCAGGACGAACTGACAAACTACCGGCGCGACCACGTCGGGTTCGTGTTCCAGTTCTACAATCTGATCCCCAGCTTGACCGCGCGCGAGAACGTGGCATTGGTGACCGAAATCGCCTATCGGCCCATGCGTCCCGAGGAAGCCCTTGAGATGGTCGGGCTCGGCCATCGGCTCGATCATTTTCCGGCACAGTTGTCCGGTGGCGAACAGCAGCGCGTGGCGATCGCGCGCGCCATCGCCAAGCGACCCGACGTGCTGTTGTGCGACGAACCCACTGGTGCGCTCGACAGCAAGACCGGGATTGTCGTGCTGGAGGCAATCGTGCGGGCCAATCAAGAGCTGGGTACGACCACCGCCGTCATTACCCACAACGCGGTCATGGCCGAAATGGCCGACCGGGTGTTCAGGTTCGCCGACGGGCACATCGTCTCGGTCACTGCCAACGCCACCAAGTTGACGCCGAAAGATTTGTCCTGGTGACCGGCCGATGGGTGCCTTGATCCGCAACGTTCTGTTGGCATGGTCGCAGCGCATTGATATCTCGGCGCTGGACCGCAAGTTGCTGCGCGACCTGTGGCGCCTGAAGGGTCAGGCGTTCGCGATTGCCGTCGTGGTGGGCGCGGGCGTGGCGCTTTTGATCGGCGTATACGGCTGCGTCGCGGCCCTGCAGCTGAGCAAGGACGCCTTTTACGACCGTTATCGCTTCGCCGATGTCTGGGCCAATGCCAAGCGGGCCCCGGACAGCTTGCTCGCCAAGATCGAGGCTATTCCGGGCGTCCAGTTCGCCGAAACGCGCATCGTCGTCGACGTGACGCTCGACCTGCCGACCCTGCCCGAGCCCGCCCGCGGGCGTGTGATCTCGCTGCCCGAGGGCCGCCACCCGCTGCTCAACGACATCGACCTGCGCGAGGGCACGTTGCCGGTTTACGGGCGACCGAACGAGGTGGTGGTGTCGGAATCGTTCCTGCGCGCTCATGGCCTCGGCGTCGGCGACACCATCTCGGCGATCATGAACGGCAAGAAGCGCAGGCTCAGTGTGATCGGCATTGCGCTGACGCCGGAATACATCTACGCGCTCGCCCCCGGACAAATCATGCCCGACGACAAGCGCTTCGGCGTGATCTTCATGGGCCGC
Organism: Rhodospirillaceae bacterium; assembly: GCA_033764265.1. Classification (GTDB taxonomy): domain Bacteria; phylum Pseudomonadota; class Alphaproteobacteria; order Rhodospirillales; family Rhodospirillaceae; genus VGEM01. The sequence goes on from JANRJB010000169.1 coordinate 8,586, forward strand.
GAGGCGCTGGCCGCGGCGTTCGATCTTGATGAGTCGTTCAACAACGTCACGGTCAAGCTGGCCCACGGCGCCGTCGAACGCGACGTTCTGGACGCGCTCGACCACCTGCTCGGGTCCTACGGCGGCATCGGCGCCCACGGCCGCAAGGATCAGCTTTCGGATTTCTTCCTGTCCAACGAACTGGCGCAACTCAGTTCCTCGGGCGCGATCGCGCCACCGATTTTTCTGGGCGTGGCCGCGTTCCTGCTCAACATCGTCATGACGCGTCTGGTCGCCACCGAGCGCGAGCAGATCGGCGTGCTGAAAGCCTTCGGTTACACCGATTGGGACGTGGGCCTGCAGTACTTCAAGCTGGTGATGGTCGTCACGTTGATGGGTCTCGCCGTCGGCGTCGGCATGGGACTCTGGTTCGGCCAGGGCCTGGTGGCGATGTACACCACCTATTTCAAGTTTCCGCTGTTGGCCTATCGGGTCGAGCCCGATGTTTTCGCCATGGCCGCCGGCGTCACCGTGCTGGCCGCGGTGATCGGCGGTGTCGGCGCGGTGCGCGCGGCCGTGCGTCTTTCGCCGGCCGTGGCCATGGCTCCGCCGGTGCCGACCTCTTACCGCCGCAGCAGGCTGTTCGGTGCGCTCGGCCGGTTCCGCGTGACCCAGCCCACCCGCATGATCTTCCGACACGTGATGCGCTACCCGCGCCGCACGGGCTTGACTGTTCTCGGCATCGCGTTCTCGGTCGCCCTGCTGATCGCCTCGCTGTTTTTCATGGATTCGGTCGAGGAAGTGGTCCGCGTTTATTTTTACCAATCCGAGCGCCAGACGCTGACCGTCAACTTCGTCGAGCCGCGCGGAACCATCGTCGAGCAGGAGATCCGCCACCTGCCCGGCGTGCTGACGACCCAGCCGGTGCGTGCGGTGGCCGTTCGCCTGCGCAACGGCCCACGGCAGGAACGCACGTCGCTGATCGGCCTGGTGCCCAATGCCGATCTGAATCGCGTCCTCAATACCGACGATCGGCCGATCGACCCGCCCGCGGGCGGCATCGCCCTCAGCAAGCACTATGCCGACAAGCTGGGCCTGAAACTCGGCGACACCGTGACGGTGGAGGTGATGCAGGAGCGTCGGTAGGTCAAGCAGGTCCAGCTCACGCAGATCGTCGAGCAGTACATGGGTTTCGCCGCCTTCATCAGCCTCGAGGGCCTCAACCGGCTGATGAGCGAAGGACCGACCGTGACCGGCATTCACGTGCTGACCGATGCCGCCCATGCCGATGCGCTTTACAAGCGACTGAAGAACACGCCCGCCGTGGCCGCCGTGAACCAGACCGCCGCGGCCATGCTGAACTTCCGCAAGACCCTGGACGAGACGATGTACGTGCTGATCGGCTTCTACATCGCGTTTTCAAGCCTGATCGCTGTCGGCGTGGCCTACAACAGCGCGCGCATCGCGCTGTCGGAACGCGCGCGGGCGCTGGCCTCGCTGCGCGTGCTGGGCTTTACCCGCGCCGAGGTGGCCTACATTCTCCTGGGCGAGATCGGCATCCAGACCCTGCTGGCGCTGCCGCTGGGTTGCCTGTTGGGATTGGGCATGGCCTACGCCCTATCGCCGATGCTGCGCACCGAAATGTACGACTTTCCATTCCTGATTTCCGACGCCACCTTCGGCCTGTCGGTGGCGGTGGTGCTGGTGTCGGGCCTGGTCTGCGCCGCGCTGATCCGGCGGCGGGTTTACCGCCTCGACCTTGTTTCCGTTCTCAAGACGCGAGAGTAACCAATGGCCGATAGCCCAACCGAAACGGCGCGCCAGGCCCGTCCCAATCCGTGGGCGCGCCGCCTGCGCACCGTTGGCGTGATCGCGGTCGCCATCGTCGCCCTGCTCGCCTGGGCGATGCGCCCGCAGCCCGTGCCGGTGGACCTGGCCACGGTCAGCCGCGGCGATCTTATGGTCACGATCGACGACGAAGGCGAGACGCGCGTGAAGGACATCTACATCGTCTCCGCGCCGGTGGCGGGGCGGGTCGAACGCATCGAACTCGAGGTCGGCGATACGGTCGTGGCCAACGAAACCGTGCTGGCCCTGTTCCAGCCGCAGGACCCGGCGCTGCTCGACGTGCGCTCGATGAGCGAGGCCCAGGCCGGCGTGCGCCTAGCCGAGGCCGAGCGCGACAGCGCCGCGGCGCAGCTGGACTTCGCCCGGTCCGAACTGAAACGCCAGGACCAGTTGCTCGTCCAGGGCAACGTGTCGCAGGCGGCCTTCGACCGCGCGACCATGCAGGTGCGCACCGCCGAGGCGGCGCTGGCCTTGGCCCAGGCCAACCTGATCAAGCGTCAGTCCGACCTCAACACCGCGCGCGCCGCCATGGCCAAAGCCGGCCGCCAGACCGGCGGGCCGGTGCGCATCGACTACATCCCGGTGCGCGCGCCGGTCGACGGCCGCGTGCTCAAGCGCATGCAGCAGAGCGAAGGGCTGTTGGCCGCCGGCACGCCGCTCTTGGAAATCGGCAACCCCATCAACCTCGAAATCGTCACCGACCTGTTGTCGGCCGACGCGGTCAAGGTCAAGGCCGGCGACGAGGTGATCATCGAGGACTGGGGCGGGCCCGAGGCCCTGCGGGGCGTGGTGCGCCGCGTCGAGCCGTTCGGCTTCACCAAGGTGTCCGCACTGGGCATCGAGGAACAGCGCGTCAACGTCATCATCGATTTCGTTTCGCCGTACGAGGCCTGGCGCAGCCTGGGCCACGGCTACCGGGTGCAGACCCGCATCGTCACCCTGCGCCGGTCGAACGTGCCCAAGATTCCGGTCAGCGCCCTGTTCCGCACCGGCGCGGACTGGACGGTGTTCGCCGTCGAGGACGGACACGCCCGCCTGCGCATCGTGACACTGGGCGGACGCAACACGCTGGAGGCCGAGATCGCCACCGGCCTCGCCGACGGCGACCGGGTGATCATGCACCCCAGCGACAAGGTCCGCGACGGCGTGGCGGTCGAAGCGCGGGAGTAGCGGCCCGCGTCGTCGCTTCAAGCGGCCACTTTCTCCGGCACGGTCCGACGGCGCCGCAGCGCTCCCAGCCCGAACAGACCCAGGCCGAACAACGCGGCGGCCCCCGGCACCGGCACACCTGCGACATCGCCCGAGAACACGACGCCGAAGCCGTCGGGGCTGAACGTAATGGCGGTCTCAAGCCCCTGGGGCGTACCGAGGTATTCGTACTGAATGTCGCTAAACGACAGCGAACCGGCGACGTTGATGAAATCGAACGAGCTGCCGCTGAGGTACTGCGCCCCTTCGCCGAAGATGAATCGGAACACCACGTTGCTGAAGCTGGTGTTGCCCGACACGTTCAGCACGTCGTACTGGCCGGGCGCAAAGCCGTTGACCTCGATGTCGATGGTGCCCCCGGTTTGGGTGTAGTCGCCGAAGATGTCGAGTGTCCCGGGCGAACTGCCGGGCACCACGAACCCGCCGTTGTTGATGACGTTGCCCTGAACGCAGCCGATGCCGCCCAAGAGGCTGCCGGCGAAAATCTCCACCGTGGGCGCCTTGATGCAGCCACCGTTGGCCAGCAACACCGTGCCATATCTGGGGCTCGCGCCACCCGCCCCGATACCGATGTAGTCGCTGGCCTCGACCAGCGAGCCGGCACCGTCGACCAGTATGGTCGCCGCCGCCGAGGTTGCTCCCAATAGGCCGATGCGGCCCTGGCCGGCATCGGCGGTGGTGGTGACCGTGCCGCCATCACGCACCTCAAGCCGCCCGGTCGAGCCATTCAGACCGAGAAGCAGGTCGGCGCGCGAGTTGCTGTCGGTGCTGGTGTTGCTGGCGGTGAACTCGCCGCCGTTGACGATCAACGTGCCGGACGTGCCCGCGACGA
>JANRJB010000182.1:0-18780 GCA_033764265.1 Rhodospirillaceae bacterium
GCCTACGCTGCCGCGTTCTCGCGCAGCGCCTCGGCCGACTTGAGGTCGACCGACACCAGCCGCGACACGCCGCGCTCGGCCATGGTCACGCCGTAGAGGCGGTCCATGCGCGCCATGGTCATGCGGTGGTGGGTCACCACCAGCAGGCGCGTGCCGGTCTCCTTGGTGATGTCGGTGAGCAGCGAGCAGAAGCGGTCGACGTTGGCGTCGTCGAGCGGCGCGTCCACTTCGTCCAGCACGCAGATCGGCGCCGGGTTGGTCATGAACACCGCGAACAACAGCGCCGTGGCGGTGAGGGCCTGCTCGCCGCCCGAGAGCAGGCTCAGGCTCTGCAGCCGCTTGCCCGGCGGGCTGGCCATGATCTCGAGGCCGGCGTCCAGGGGGTCCTCGGCTTCGGTCAGCGACAGGTGGGCGCGGCCGCCGCCGAACAGCCGGGTGAACAGCGTGCGGAAGTGGCCGTCGACCTCGTTGAACGACTTGAGCAGGCGTTCGCGGCCCTCGCGGTTCAGCTTCTGGATGCCCTCGCGCAGCCGCGCGATGGCCGCCACCAGGTCGTCGCGCTCGACCGTCAGGCCGTTGATCTGCGCGGCCATCTCCTCGGCTTCCTGCTCGGCGCGCAGGTTGACCGCGCCCAGGTTCTCGCGCTCGCTCAGCAGGCGTTGCAGGCGTTTCTCGGCCTGCTCGAGGGCGATGGTCGGCTCGTCGTCGCGCAGCTTGGTGTGCCCGCGCACCTGGTCGGGTTCGCAGCCGATGCGCTCGCGGATCAGGCTGTCGACGGTGCCGAGGGTCTGCTCGGACTGGGCGACCGCGCCCTCGCGGCGCACGCGTTCCTCGCGCGCGTCCGACAGCGCATGCTCGGCCTCGCGCAGCGCCTTGTCGGCGTCGGCCAGAATTTGTTCGCCCTCGGCCAGCGCATCGGCCGCCCGGCGCAGGCCGGCGTCGGCGATCTCGAACTGGTCCATCAGCGCCGCGCGGTTCGCCTCGATCTCGCCGGGCCGCGCGGCCAGGGCCTCGATCTCGGCAACAACGCCGGCTTCGCGCTCGCGCAAGGCCGTATCCTGGGCGACCGCGGCGTCCTTGCGCGTGCGCCACTGGCCGGCCTCGGCCTCCAATGACGCCAGCCGGCGCTGGCGCTCCTCGGCCTGACGGGCCAGCGCGTCGTAGGCGGCGCGGGCTTCCATCAGCTCCTGGCGCAGGCCGGCGAGCCCCTTGGTCTTGCCGTCGATGGTCGCGCGCGCGGCGGCGCCGTCGCCCAGCTCGGCCAGGCGCGCTTCCGCGCGGCCCTTGGCCTCGTCTGCCTCGGCGATCTCGGTTTCCAGCTGGCGGCGGGTGTCGTCGAGCGCGGCCACGCGCAGCTGCACCGCCGCGACCTTCTGGCGCAGCTCGCCCAGCGCGTCCTTGGCCCGGTTGCGGGCTTCCTCGCCGGCGCGCATGTCGGTGCGGGCGGCCTGTTCGCGCGCCTGGGCGGCGACAAAGGCGGCCTTGGCGGCGGCCGCGTTGTCCTCGGCGGCGCGGGCGGCGGTCGAGGATGTTTCGATGGCCGCGCGCAGCTCGCGAAGTCTGTTCCGTTGGGTCAGGCGGGCGGCCGCGGCGCTGGGCGCGCCGGCGGCGGCGAAGTATCCGTCCCAGCGCCACAGGTCGCCGGCGGCGGTGACCAGGCGCTGGCCCGGCGTCAGCTGGCGTTGCAGGTCCTGGCCTTGCGCCGCGTCGGCGACAATGCCGACCTGCGACAGGCGCCGACCCAGCCGATCGGGCGCGGACACCACGGCGTTGAGCGCGCGCACGCCCGCGGGCAGCGGCTGCGGTTCGGCGAACGGCGGCAGGAACATCCAGCGCATCGGCGCGTCGTCGTCGCCGGCGGCGGTCAGGTCGTCGCCGAGGGCCGCGCCGAGCGCGGCCTCGAAGCCCGCCTCGACGCTGACCGCGTCGACGATCGGGTTCCAGCCGCCGGCGGTGGCCGGTTCGGCCAAGAGGGCCTCCAGCGCCTGGGCCTCGGCCTGCAGGCGGGTGTGTTCGGTGGACTTGATCTGCAGTTCGCCGCGCGCCGCTTCGGCGGTGCGCTCGGCGGCCAGCCGTTCGGCCTCGGCCCGGTCCCAGGCCTCGCGCGCGGCGACCACGGCCGCTTCGGACTCGGCGGCGCGATGTTCGGCCTCGGCCACCACCTCGGGCGCCAGCGCGGCGGCGCGCGCGGTGGCCAGCTGCTCGGCGATGTCGGCCAGCCGGCGCTCGGCGCGCTGCAGGCGCAAGTCGGCCTCGGCCGATTGCTGGCGGGCGGCGGCGCGGGCGGCGTCGGCTTCGGCCGCATCCTTGGCCAGGCGCGTCAGCTCGGCCTCGACGTCTTCCACCGCGCGGGCGGCGGCCATCAGGGCGTCGCGTGCGGCCTCGCGGGTCGAGGTTTCGGCCTCGGCCTCGGCGGTCAGGCGGGCCTGTTCATCGCCGATGCGCGCCAACGCGCCGCCGGCGTCGGCGATGCGTTCGGCCTCGCGCGCCAGATCGTCCCTGATCTGCGCCAGCCGCGTTTCGGCGGCGGCGCGGGCCTGGGCGATGCGTTCCAGTTCCTCGTCGAGCTTGTCGCGGGCGATCGCCAGCGCCTGCCGGCGCGCGGCGGCCTCGGCCTCGGACTTGCGCAGGGCCGGCATGTTGGCGGCGGCCTCGGCCTGGGCGGTGGCGGCCTGGGCGGCCGCACCGGTGCGCGCGGTCACGTTGGCCTCGATCGCGCTCAGGGCCTCGGTGGCGGCCGCCAGTGCGGCCGCGGTCTCGGTGCGCTTGATCAACAGCACCAGGGCTTCCGCGGCGCGGATGCTGTCGCTGATGGTGCGGTAACGCACCGCCTGGCGCGCCTGCTTTTTCAGCGCCTCGAGCTGGGTGGAGAGCGCGGTGACCAGGTCGTTGAGCCGGGCCAGATTGCCCTCGGCGGCCTGCAGGCGCAGCTCGGCCTCGTGCCGGCGGCTGTGCAGGCCGGTGATGTTGGCGGCTTCCTCCAACAGGTGGCGGCGCTGTTGCGGCTTGGCGCTGATGATGGCGCTGATGCGGCCCTGGCTGACCAGCGCGGTCGAGCGCGCGCCGGTGCCGAGGTCGGCGAACAACAGCTGAACGTCGCGCGCGCGCACCTCGCGGCCGTTGACGCGGTAGAGCGAGCCCTTCTCGCGCTCGATGCGGCGGGTGACGTCCAGTTCATCGGCGTCGTTGAACTGGGCGTTGGCGCGGCGCGCGGCGTTGTCCAGGTGCAGCGAGACCTCGGCGATGTTGCGCGCCGGACGGTCGCGCGTGCCGCCGAAGATCACCTGGTCCATTTCGCCGCCGCGCATCTGCTTGGCCGAGGTCTCGCCCATGACCCAGCGCAGCGCTTCGACCAGGTTCGACTTGCCGCAGCCGTTGGGCCCGACCACGCCGGTCAGGCCCGGCTCGATCAGCAATTCGGTGGCATCAACAAAAGACTTGAAACCGGTCAGCCGGAGCTTCGTGAAATGAATCAAACCACCCCTCGCTTACGTTCCATCGGCGCGATCCGGTCCGCCGTGACGGCGGCCGGGCCCCCCGCGCCGGCTTACTTCTTCTTGTCGTAGTGCTTGTCGATCAGTTCGGCCATGTAGTCGTAGCCGCGGTTGCCCTCGATCTTGTCGTCCTCGATGAAGAAGGTGGGCGTCGACTGCACCTTGTAGAGGTTCGAGGCGGTGGTCTGCACCTCGCGCACCGCCTTGATCATCTCCTGGTTCGCCAGGCAGGCGTCGACCGCGGCGGAATCCATGCCGGCCAGCTGGGCGTAACCCTTCAAGGGTTCGAGCGGATTGGACGCGCGGATCCAGGCGTCCTGGTTCTTGAACATCATTTCGACCAGCCTGATGCCGCGGTCGCCCGGCGCGCAGCGCGCCAGCACCGCCGCGCCCATCGCCAAACCGTCGAGCGGGAAATCGCGGAACACGAAGCGCGCCTTGCCGGTGTCGATGTAGTTCTTCTTCAGCTCCGCGTAGACGGTCTGATGGAACATGGCGCAGTGATTGCAGGTCAGCGACGCGTACTCGATCACCGTCACCGGCGCCTTGGGGTCGCCGACGATGAACTCTTTATAGGTGGGGCCCGTGGCCGCGGCCGGCGCCGGCGTGGCAGGGGCGGGCGCGGCGGTCTGGGCCAGCCCAAGGGCGGCCGCGCCGGTCAAGGTCAGTCCGGCGGCGGTGGCGGCGAGGAAAGTCCGGCGATGAATCAAACGGGGCTCCTGTCGCAAATCCACAACATTCAGCGGTTGCTTACCAACATCTGCACCATTTGTGGAGAGACTTGGGCAGCGGCGCCGGTTTTGCGGGGTTTCCCGCGAATGTGATCGGCGGGAATCAGGTTGCCGGCGGGCGACTCGGGGTAGAAGCCGATTCCGGCTGGAAATCGCCCCGGAGAATTTGTTAGCGTCACCAACCGCCAAACGGGGGAGATTTTCATGCCGACTCTCGATTACAGAGGTTGCCGCGACCGTGCATGCGCGCGTCCGTGGGTTTTGATTGCCGCCGGCGCATTGGCCGGGGCGCTGGCCTTGACGAGCGTTGCCACGGCCCAGGATGCCGGAATGGGCAAGCCGGGCGCGAAAGACGCCACCAAGAAGGGCAAGCTCGACCCCAATAAACCTGCCGACGCCATCCTGATCGACCAGAAGCTCAACTGCTCGCTGATCCAGGGCGAAACCATCGTGTACTGGTGGAAGGGCTCGGCCTATGCGCGCGTGCCCGGCGAGCGCGACAGCCACTTGTTCGATGTCGAGGGCATGAACATCCGCCAGTGCGCGAACTATCAGGACGACAAGCGCGGCCACGGCTTCCGCTCCGTCAGCCGCGAAATCCTGCTCTACAAAGATCCGCAGACCGGCGAAGTTCTACGCACCTGGAAGAACCCGTGGACCGGCGAAGAGGTCGAGGTGATCCACGTCGCCAACGATCCGGTCAACATGCGCCGGCCGATGTACGCCATCGGCGCCGACGGCAAGCCGCATACCGCGGACCTGCGCATCGTCGGCCAGCGCGCCTTCACCGGCGGCGAGGCGCCGCTGTTCTACAAGAACCCCCTGGCCGGCGATTACCAGGAGTACGTCGGCAACGACTACCAGGCCATGGAGGCGCTCAACAGCTACGTCTACACCGACGACCTGCTCGACGGGTCCAAGGCCAAGCTGGAAAAATACACCCTGTCGTGGGCGCGCTTCTCCGGCTGGCTGCCGTGGATGAAGATGGGCGGCCGCACCGGCATGATGATCTTTACCACCGTCGGCGGGCGCGTCGACAATTTCGCCGCGCTGCCCGATCCGATCCGCACGGAGATCGAGACCAACTACCCGCTGTACAAAGAGCCGCCGCCGCTCGACGACGCGCGGCCCAACGAAACCAGCTGGACCTATTTCAAGAAGATCATCGACGCCAAGCGCGCGGCGGCCCCGTCGGGCGCCGCCAAGGCCGGGGAGTGACCGCCATGATCGCCATCCGCACCCTGATCTCTGCCGCAGTCGTTTTGGGTTTCGCCGGCGCCGCGCAGGCCGCCGGCAAGCTCGACCTGACCAACCCCGACGACATCCTGAAGGCGTCGGCCAAGGTGTCGTGCTCGCTGGTCGACGGCAAGCCCACCATCTACTGGTGGGAAGGCAAGACCTACGGCCGCCGCCCTGGCGAACGCGACCGCCACCTGTTCAACGTGCAGGGCATGAACATCCGCGCCTGCAAGGTCTTCAACGATCCCAAGCGCGGCTTCGGCTACCGCTCGGTCAGCCGCGAGGTGATGTTCCACCTCGATCCCAAGACCAACGAAGTGCTGCGCACCTGGAAGAACCCGTGGACCGGCGAGGAGGTCGAGGTCATCCAGGTCAACAACGACCCCGTCAACATGCGCCAGCCGACCTTCGCGCGCGACGAGAACGGCAAGCCCACCGCGCGCTTTCGCTACTTCGAGCATGACGGATCGTTCCTGTCGGGCGGCGGCGCGGCGCGGCTGTTCTACGACAACCCGCTGTCGGGCGAATACCAGGACTACGTTGGCGGCACATATCACGCCATGGAGTTCGGCACCGACACGGTGAACATGGAGCAGCTGCTCGACGCCGACTCGGTCGAGGTCACCGATGCGGTGCTGTCGTGGGCGCGGGTGTCGAAGTGGCTGCCGTGGATGAAGATGGGCGACCGCGACGGCGTCATCATCTATCACACCGCCGGGATCAAGGTGCCGCGCTTCGAGGATCTACCCGAGCCGATGAAGGGCGAGATCAAGAAAAACTACCCGATCTACCAGCAGCCGCCGCCGCTCGACGACGCGCGACCAAACGAAACCACCTGGACGGTGACCAAGAAGTTCATCGACGGCCAGCGGGCGAAACAGGGCGGCGCCAAGCCCAAGGCAGAATAGGCCCAAGGGCGGACGGGAGCGCCGGCCGGTACAGCTTCAGGATCAGGGGGCACTATGCGAGCCGGGGCCATCGTTATTGCAGGGTTGATCCTGTCGTCACAGGCTGTGGCCCAACCGGCGGCCGCTCCGCCGGCGACGGCGGATCACCTCAAGCCGCTCGCGTTTCTGGCCGATGCCTGCTGGGAAGGGCCGTTGCCCGACGGCACCGTCGACGTGCACTGCTACCGCTGGTTCATGCGCGGCGCTTACCTGCGCGAACGCCACGAGGTGCGCGGCACCCAGCCGCCGCACGGCGGCGAGTGCACATTCTATTGGGATCACGACGCCAAGGCGATCCGCTACGTCTATTGGACCAATACCGGCGGCATGGCCACCGGCACCATGGTGCCGGACGGCGATGGCCTGCGGTTCTCCGACGAGCGCTACGTCGACGCCAACGGCGAACAGCGATTCCGCGGCACGTACACGCGCGTCGATGCCGACCGCTACCGCATGCGCACCGAGGTCCAGGACACATCCGGCGCCTGGATTCCGATGTTCGACGTGACCTACCTGCGCAAGCCGATCAACTGGGGGCCGTAGCGGAGCCGCACGGCGCGACGTCGTGGTCGCCGGCACCGCTGTTGCGGGACTGCCACAGGGGCGAGAATTGCTCGGCCCTCAGCTCCGCCGGGCAGACCCTGTGCGGAAAATCGTTGCGTTACTTTGGCGTGCGGAGGGAATTTTTCCTCTGATGCAAGGTCTTTGACATTGTTTGCGACCAATGACGCTTCGTTTTTCGCGATCCTTAGAATTGGTTTTTTGGTCGCATCGCGGGCTGCCTGTGTTATTCCTTAGTCTTGGGAAGGGATGGGCGCAGAAGGCGTCCCTTCATACTCATTCCGAGTTTCAATTCGTTCACTGAGAGAACAGGGGTCGACATGACACGAGATCGTTTCTTGACCACCGTCGCGGTTGCGGCGCTGGCGGCCGGCATGGCGTGGGGCGGGCAGTGGAACGGCGCCGGATCGGGTTTGATCGCGGCGGCATTGGCGCAGCAGACGTCGCAATCCAACGTCGCGCTCGAGGAAATCGTGGTGACCGCGCGCAAGCGGGCGGAAAACCTGCTCGACGTGCCGCTCTCGATCACCGCGTTTTCGATGCAGGACATCGAGCGGTCGGGCATCGACAACGTCACCGACCTCGCGCGCCAGACGGTGGGTTTCAGCTACAAGCAGGGTTTCGGCCGCTTGGGCTCAGGCAACGGCGGCGGCGCGACGAACCGCCCGGCGATCCGCGGCCAGTCCAGTATCCTCGGCCAGCCCAACGCCTCGTTCTTCGTCGACGGCGTCTACGTGTCGGGCAACCCGTCCAGCTACCAGCTCGACAACCTCGAGCGCATCGAGGTGATCCGCGGGCCCCAGGCCGCGCTGTTCGGCCGCGGCACCTTTGCCGGCGCGATCAACTTCGTCACCCGCAAGCCGACCAACGAGGTCGACGGCAAGATCGAGTTGACCTACGGCCAGCACGACCACATCGAAGGCACCGGCTACGTCAACGGACCCCTGATCGAGGACAAGCTCTACGCCGAGATCAGCGGCCGCTACTACAGCTTCGGCGGCGACTACTTCAACCAGGTCACGCAGACAAAAGACATCGGCGACCAGAAAACCAAGAACATCGGCGCCAAGCTCTACGCCACGCCGACCGACGACCTGACGATCGAGGCGAACGTCGGCTACAGCCACGACCAGGATCTGGGCTTCGCCGACTTCTTCCACGGCAACGCCAAGAACAACTGTTTCCTGCCGCGCATCACCGGCGCCGTGTTCGGCATTCCGCGCAGCGCGACCCGCTCGCAGGGCTACTTCTGCGGCGAGATCGAAATTCCCGACACCTACTTCTATTTCAGCGACGCCATCCAGGCCTCGGGTGAATGGGGCGTCGAACGCAAGGTGTGGCGGTCCAGCCTGACGGTCGATTACGACGTCGGCGAATGGACGCTGCACTCGGTCACCGCCTACAACCAGTCGGAAGACAACCAGCTGATCGATAGCTTCGTCGACGGCGTGCGCCGCGCGGCGATCACCACGCTGTCGGGCGGCCGCACCTCGGTGCACGACTGGTCGCAGGAACTGCGCGTGCAGAGCCCGCAAGACGAACGCGTGCGCGGGCTGTTCGGCGGCTACTGGTACACCCAGGGCAACGGCGGCGGCTTTACCCGCAACGTCAGCGTGCTCACCGCCAACCTCGGCGCCACCACAATCACCGGCCAGTTCAACGACGACGGCTCGGGCGTTCGCAACGTCGCGGTGTTCGGCCTGATCGAAGGCGACATCACCGAGACCCTGACCGGTTCGCTGGAAGGCCGCTACCAGTCGGACAAGGTGAAAGCCGATTTCAACCGCGACGGCGGGGTCGACGATTCCAAGACCACCAAGACGTTCCTGCCGCGCGGCACGCTGCGCTATGCCCTCGACGACGATTCCAACGTCTACGGCACCATCGCGCGCGGCAACAAGCCGGCCGACTACAACCTGCCGATCCCCACCAACATCACGCCGGCCTCGCTGGCCGCGCTGTTCGCGGCCAACGCCCAGAACTACGACGAAGAAAAGTCGTGGAGCTACGAGCTGGGCTACAAGGGCGCGTTCCTCGACAACCGCGTCAACCTCAGCTCGGCGGTGTTCTGGATCGACTGGTCCAATCAGGCGCTGACCGACGGCTTCCCGATCGAGCAGCTCAACGGCACGTTCACCACGTTCGCCCGCCTGGTCAACGCCGGCAAGTCGCGGGTGCGCGGCCTGGAACTCGACGCCAACGTGCGCGCCAACGAGTACTTCGACTTCCGCGTCGGTTACTCGTACAACGACGCCGAACTGCGCGACTACAAGGACGAGAACGAACGTAACCTGCGCGACACCGACGGAATCCTGGGCAACGAGGCCACCCAGGGCGACTCCGACGGCCAGGTCCGCGGCAACAAGGTCCCGCAGACCCCGTCGCACCAACTGATCCTGACCGGCAACCTGCACGCCCCGGTCGGCGGCGACATGGAAGCGTTCCTGCGCAGCGACCTGACCTACGAAGGCAACCGCTACGCCCAGACCCACAATCTGGCCAAGACCGGCGATTCCTACCTGCTCAACCTGCGCACCGGCGTGGAGACCGAGGCTTGGTCGATCACGCTGTTCGTCAACAATGCGCTGCAGGACCGCACGCCGCAGGTGATCACCCGCCTGTTCAACTTCAATGCGCCGCTGTTGATCCCCGATCCGGTCACCCGGTTCGCCGGTCAGCCGCTGCGCTTCACCTTCTTCCGCGACTTCCGCGTCGCCGCGCCGCGCAAGCGCCAGATCGGCGTGACCGGGCTGTACCGCTTCTGATCGACCGTCCGCGTTCAAACACAAACGCCCGGCGTCGCAAGACGCCGGGCGTTTCGTTTGGCGCCGACGCGGCGCTTATTCTTTCGGGTCGGACCGGTCCTTGTCGGCCAGGCCGCGGCCGGGCGCCTGGGCCAAGAGCGATTTCAGGCCGTCCTCGGTCAGCGCGGTGATCGAGCCGATCGGGCAGCGGTCGGGCGAACCGCCGCCGGACCGCACCAGCACCGAATCGCCGCCGAAGCCGCACAGGCGGGAATCGCGCGAGGTGAAGCCGATCGAGTGCGCGAACTTCAGGCCCATGCACGGCCGGTCGAGTTCCAGCAGGTAGGGGTGCTTGCGGCTCGGCGCCCAGACGATCAGGCTGCGGTTGTTGAGCGGTCGCCAGTCGTACAGGGTGCGGAAGAAGACGCACTGGTTGGTGGTGTCCGGCAGCTTGCCCGGGAACTGCTCAAGGATGTAGCCGGGATCGTTGGGCGACTTGGCGCGGTTCGCGCCGGCCGGATCGGCGATGAAGTTGCCGGTCTGCGCCCAGGCCGGCGCGCCGGTTGCCGCCGCCGCGGTCAGCGCCACTGCCGCGGCCGCCGCGCGCAGCGCACGCACGCTGCCGCCACGTCGCCGCGTCGCCAGGGCCGGGGTCGGGACCATGTTCGCCGTCATACCCGGCCATCTTGGATCGGAATATGGAGAATGTAGGGCATCAGGCCCCCCGGCGGTCGCACGCCGCCCAGGTGTTGCGGCGCGGCAACACGCGGCCCCGAGTCGGAGAGACCTAAAACGTGAAGACCGCGAACGCCCCCAGGCTGAGTTGGGTCGGCGAGCCGCGGGTGTCGACCAGGGGGTTGTTCTTGGCGTCGCTGAGCAGCTGCGACACGCTGCCGTTCAACACCAGCGCCCAGCGTTCGGAGAAGCGGTATTCGCCGCCGGCCGACAGCGTCACGTCCTTCATGCCCGACCCGGCGCGGTAGACCGCCAAGCCCGAGGCGGCGGCCTGGGCCGCGGTCACGCCGAAGTAGGAGTTCATGTAGTCCGAGCTGGCCCAGGTGGTGCTGAGCCGCGATCCCACCGCGAACGTGTCCGACCGGTACACCGCCAGCGTCACGTCGGCGTCGATCAGCAGGCCCGAGTGGCCGCTGGTCACGTCCTGACGGAATTTCAGGCGGTAGCGCGCCGGGCCGGCGGTATAGGCGCCGAACACGCCCAGCTCCAGGCTGGTGCCGACTTTGCCCAGGCCGCGCAGGTCGATCGAGTCGCTCTCGTCGCGGCCGAAATCGACCTTGACCAGCGGGCCGGCGCTGAAATTCGCGGAATCAAGCAGGTTGCCGCGGCCCAGGATGTTGACCCGCAGGTTGTTGTTGTCGATCTCGATCAGGTCGCGATAGCGCAGCGAGATCAGCGGCGCGGCGCGGACCTTGTAGTTGTCGCTGCCCTCGAAGCGCGGCGACCAGGCCGGGCCCAGCCCCAGGCGCACGTTGGTCACGCCCGGCATCAGCGTGTCGAGCATTTCGGAAAAGATGCCGGCGGTGTCGCTGAACACGTTGTCGCCGAACACGCCGCCGAAATCGATGGCGTGGGCGGGCGCGCTCCACGCCGCGCTGGCCACCGCGGCCGCGCACAGCTTGCGTTTGAACGTCATGGCCTGAAAATCCCCTGTCCCCGATGTCTCGTGTCGCCGATGTCTCATCTCACTGTCCCGAACGCCGGCCCACCGCGTCCCCCAGACGCCGCAAGGCCGTCTCGACCGATGGTGACCCCACCGTCGCCGCTTCGTGCGGTTCCGCGCGCACCGCCGCCGGCCGCGCCGGGGCCGGCACCGGCCCCTGCTCGACGGCCAGCCGAGCCACCGCAGCATAGCCGAAAAACCGGTTCACGCGGTCGAGAATGACAGGGGATTTCATCTGGACGGTGGTTGCGGCCGGTCCGTGGGCAACCCGCACGGTCAGCGTCGCGCCGTCGTTGCGCTGGCGCGGAAAGCGCACCATCAGCGGGCAGGCCAGCGCGGCCAGATCGGGCCCGACGATGGCGGCCCACTGCGTGATCACCTGGGTGGCGCCGAAGCCGCGCTGGCCGAACGCCGGCGCGGCCGCCCGGCCCAGCACCGCGGCCAGGGCGGTCGGGCGGCGCAAACGCGGCGCGGCGTCACGGTCGGCGGCTACACCGGCTTTCGCCACGTCTCGGCTTCCTTTACCACCACATCCGCAGGGATCGCATGACCGCTCGGGATCAGCATGAAACAGCGCCGATCACCCCGCAAGGGCATAGCCGGGTCCGTACGGTGACACCGCCATGATAACCACATGACAGCGTCCCCCGCGCGCCGCCGTATGGCTCAAAAGTTGCTCGCCTGGTACGACCGCCATCGCCGCCGCCTTCCGTGGCGCGCCGATCCCGGCATCGCCGCCGATCCCTATGCCGTGTGGCTGAGCGAGATCATGTTGCAGCAGACCACGGTCGCGGCGGTGAAGCCCTATTTCGAACGCTTCCTGGCGCGCTGGCCGACGGTGGCCGACCTCGCCGCCGCGCCGCTCGACGACGTGCTCGCGGCCTGGGCCGGCCTCGGCTACTACGCCCGCGCCCGCAACCTGCACGCCTGCGCGCGCGCCGTGGCGTCGGATCATGGCGGTGTATTCCCCGACACCGAAGCGGGGCTGCGCGCGCTGCCGGGCATCGGGCCCTACACCGCCGCGGCCATCGCCGCCATCGCCTTCGGCCGGCGCGCGGTGGTGGTCGACGGCAACGTCGAGCGCGTCATGGCCCGGCTGCACGACGTGGACGAACCGCTGCCCGGCGCCAAGCGCCGCCTGCACGCGCTGGCCGACGCGCTGACGCCCGATCGCCGCGCCGGCGATTACGCCCAGGCGGTGATGGACCTGGGCGCCACCATCTGCACGCCGAAGTCGCCGGCGTGCGCGCTGTGTCCGTGGGCGCCAGCGTGCGCGGCCCGCGCCGCCGGCACCGCGCTCGACCGGCCGCGCCGGTCGCCGAAGGCGAAAGCGCCGACCCGGCGCGGGCTGGTCTTCTGGATCGCGCGGCCCGACGGCGCGGTGCTCGTGCGCCGCCGCCCGCCCACGGGCCTGTTGGGCGGCATGATGGAGTTTCCGTCCACGCCCTGGCGCGCCGCCGCGTGGACCGTGGATCAGGCGCGGGCGCACGCGCCGATCAAGCGGATTCGCTGGCGCCCCCTGCCGGGCACGGTGGCGCACACCTTCACGCACTTTCACCTCGCCCTCGAGGTGATCGCCGCCGACGTCACCGCCGCCGCGGCGCGCGCCGTCGCCGGGCCGGACCTGGTCTGGGCCACGCGCGCCGACTTCGACCGCCTCGCGCTGCCCAACGTCATGCGCAAGGTCGCCGCGCATGTTGACGCCCAAGTTGACGCCCAAGTCGACGCCCGTGTCGACGCCCATGTCGACGCCGCAAGGGTTTCCCGTTAGGGTGATCGCAGTTCACGCGCGTTCACCGCTTCGCCACTGCCCGCCGCATCATGCCCGATTCCGGACCGACGCCCGCCGCCGCCAGCGCCGACTTGAAAGAGGCCGCGCTCGCCTATCACCGCCTGCCATCGCCCGGAAAGCTCGAGATCGTCGCCAAGAAGCCGCTCGCCAACCAGCGCGATCTGGCGCTGGCCTATTCGCCGGGCGTGGCCGCGGCCTGCGAGGCGATCGTCGCCGACCCGGCCGAGGCGGCCACCGTGACCGGCCGCGCCAACCTGGTCGCGGTGGTTACCAACGGCACCGCCGTCTTGGGCCTGGGGCCGATCGGCCCGCTCGCCGCCAAGCCGGTGATGGAAGGCAAGGCGGTGCTGTTCAAGAAGTTCGCCGGCATCGACGTGTTCGACATCGAGATCGCCGAAACCGACCCCGATAAACTGGTCGATATCGTCGCGGCGCTTGAACCGACCTTCGGCGCCATCAATCTCGAGGACATCAAGGCGCCGGAGTGCTTCACGGTCGAGCGCAAGCTGCGCCAGCGCATGAAGATCCCGGTGTTCCACGACGACCAGCACGGCACGGCGATCGTCGTCTCGGCCGCGGTGTTGAACGCGCTCAGTCTCGTCAGGAAACCGATCGCCGAGGTCAAGCTGGTGTCCACCGGCGGCGGCGCGGCCGGCATCGCCTGCCTGGACCAGCTTCTGGCGCTGGGCCTGAAGCGCGAGAACGTCATTCTGTCGGACCACAAGGGCGTGGTGTTCAAGGGCCGCATCGAGGACATGACGCCGCAGAAAGAGGCCTACGCCGCCGACACGCCGCACCGCACTCTGGCCGAGGCGATGGCGGGGGCGGATGTGTTCCTGGGGCTGTCGGCGCCGCGCATCGTGACCCCCGCGATGATCAAATCGATGGCCGCGCGGCCGATCGTCATGGCGCTGGCCAATCCGGAGCCGGAAATCCGCCCCGACCTGGTGCGCGAGGCGGTGCCCGACGCCATCGTCGCCACCGGCCGCTCGGACTATCCCAACCAGGTCAACAACGTCCTGTGCTTTCCCTACATCTTTCGCGGCGCGCTCGACGTCGGCGCGACCACCATCAACCAGGAGATGGAGCTGGCCTGCGTGCGCGCCATCGCCCAGCTGGCGCGCGGCGGCTCGTCCGACGTGGTGGCCGCGGCCTACGGCGGCGCGCAGCCGACCTTCGGCGCCGACTACCTGATCCCCAAGCCGTTCGACCCGCGCCTGATCTCGGCCATCGCGCCGGCCGTGGCCAAGGCCGCGATGGACTCCGGCGTGGCGACGCGCCCGATCGCCGACCTCGAGGCCTACCGCGAGCGGCTCAGCCAGTTCGTCTACCGCTCGGCCTTCGTCATGAAGCCGATGTTCGACAAGGCCCGCGCCGCGCCCAAGCGGGTGGCCTTCGCCGAAGGCGAGGACGAGCGCGTGCTGTTCGCGGTGAAGGAACTGATGGACGAAAAGCTGGCGGTGCCGATCCTGATCGGCCGGCCGATGGTGATCTCGCACCGCGTGCGCAAGCTGGGCCTGACCATGACGCCGGGCAAGGACTTCGAGGTGGTCAACCCCGAGGACGACCCGCGCTACGGCGACTACTGGCGGCACTACCACCGCATCATGGAACGCAAGGGCGTCTCGCCGGCGCTGGCGCGCAACGTCATCCGCACCAACCCGACCGTGATCGCCGCCCTGATGGTCAAGCGCGGCGACGCTGACGCCATGATCTGCGGCGTCTCGGGCGAATACCAGGGTCACCTGGAGCAGTTGGTCGACGTGCTCGGCCTGGCCAAGGGCGCCAGCCGCACCTCGGCAATGTCGCTGATGATCTTCAACGACGGCCCGGTGTTCCTGTGCGACACCTTCGTCGCCGAGGACCCCTCGGCCGAGGAAATCGCCCAGCTGGTCAAGGCCGCCACCCGCAAGGTGCGCGACTTCGGCATCGTGCCCAAGGTGGCGCTGATCGCCTCTTCCAACTTCGGCACGCGCAACACGCCGGCCGCGCGCAAGATGCGCAAGGCCCTGCGTATGCTGATGAACGAACTGCCCGAACTGGAAGTCGAGGGCGAGATGCAGCCCGACGTGGCGCTGATGCCCGAGCTGCGCGGCCGCATCTTCCCCAACTCGCGCCTGACCGGCGCGGCGAACCTGCTTGTCCTGCCGACGCTCGAGTCCGCCAATATCTCGTTCTACCTGGTGCGCACGCTGGCCGGCGCGCTGCACGTCGGGCCGATCCTCCTGGGCATCGCCCAGCCCGCGCACATCACCACCCCGTCGGTCACCGCGCGCGGCCTGGTCAACCTGGCCGCCGTGGCGGTGATCGATGCCCAGCTGGCGGAAGCGCCTTAGGCGATGGCTCGACCCCCGGGGCCTTGGCGTTCGCCTGGACGACATCAGAAAGCAATGGGGTCAGAAATCAATGGATCAATGGGGTCAGAGTAGATTGAAAAAAGCAATTTGCTCTGACCCCATTGCTTTCTGCGCCGTGGCCCTCGCCCTGCTTTTGGCCGCGCCGGTTGCTGCTGAAACGATCCTGCATCGCGGCAACCGCTTCGAGCCGGCCTCGCTCGACCCGCACAAGACCCAGACCCACTACGAGGCCGCGGTCCAGCTCGACCTGTTCGAGGGCCTGACCGCCTACGACGCCCAGGCGCGGCCCCAGCCCGCGGTGGCCGAGCGCTGGGAGGTCAGCGCCGACGGCCGCAGCTGGACCTTCACCCTGCGCGACGGCCTGATGTGGTCCGACGGCACCGCGCTGACCGCCGGCGACGTGGTGTTCAGCCTGCGCAGGCTGCTCGATCCCGCCACCGCCGCGCAGTACGCCCAGCTGATGTACATCCTGGCCGGCGCGCGCGCGGTCAACACCGGCGCCGCGCCACCCGAGACGTTGGGCGTGGCCGCGCCCGACGCGCGCACCGTGGTGCTGACGCTGGCCGAGCCGGCGCCCTACCTGCCCGAGCTTCTGGCCAACGCCTTCGCCGCCGTGCTGCCGCGCCACGCCGTCGCCACCCACGGCGCGGACTGGGTCAAGCCGGGCAACATGGTGTCGGGCGGCGCCTTCACGCTCACGGCCTGGCAGCCGCAAAGCCGCATCGTGCTGGCCCGCAATCCGCGCTACCGCGATGCCGGGCAGGTGCGGCTCGACGGCGTGGTCTACTACCCCACGGCCGACCTGTCGGCCGCCGTGTCGCGCTTCCGCGCTGGCGAACTCGACATGCAGTTCGAGTTTCCCACCGCGCAGATCGACCTGTTGCGACGGGAGCTGGCGGCCGAAACGCGCATCTCGCCGGCGCTGTTGACGTACTACCTGACCTTCAACACCACCAACCCCAAGCTGGCCGACGCGCGCGTGCGCCGGGCCCTGTCCATGGCCATCGACCGCGACGTGCTGGCGGACAAAGTGCTGCGCACCGGCGAGGTGCCGGCCGCATCGTTCGTGCCGCCGGCCACGGCCAACTACCGCCCCGCCGCCATGGACTTCGCCGCGCAGCCGTCGGACCAGCGCCTGGCCCAGGCGCGCGCGCTCCTGGCCGAGGCGGGGGTCGGCCCCGGCAACCCGCTGAAGCTGGTCTACAGCCACTCGTCGAATGAGGATCTCCGCCGCATCGGCGTGGCGGTCGCGGCGATGTGGCGGCGGGTCGGCGTGCAGACCGAGCTGATGAACCGCGAGGGCCGGGTGCACTTCGCGGCGCTGAAAAGCGGCGACTTCGAGGTCGGCTTCGTCGGCTGGTCGGCCGACTTCAATGACGCCGCCACCTTCCTGTACGTGCTGCAATCCAGCTCGGTGAACTCCAACTATGCCCGCTTTCGCAATCAGGACTTTGATCGGCTGATGGCGGCCGCGGCGGCCGAGCCCGACGCCGCCGCGCGCGCGGGCCTGCTGCACCAGGCCGAAGCTATCGCCATGGCCGAGCAGCCGATCGCGCCGTTGTATGTTGGCGTCACCAAGAACCTGGTGTCCCGCACGGTCTCGGGCTTCGTCGACAACCCGATCGATTTCCATCTCAGCCGCTATCTTTCCGTCGCGCGCTAGGGCAACACTCTGCGCAGATCAAATCCGCCACGGGGGAATCCGAGCCATGAGCACTTTCCGCGCCTTCGTCGTCGACGATAAGTCCGGCGTCTACACGCCCGAGTTCCGCGACCTGACCGACGCCGACCTGCCGGCGGAGAAGGTATTGGTCGACGTGGCGTACTCCACACTCAACTACAAGGACGGCCTCGCGGTCACCGGCAAGGGCAAGATCGCGCGCAAGTTCCCGATGGTGTGCGGCATCGACCTGGCCGGCACGGTCGCCGCCTCGGACGATCCCGCGGTCAAGCCGGGCGACAAGGTGGTGGTCAACGGCTGGGGCCTGTCGGAAACCTTCTGGGGCGGCTATAGCGCCCGGCAGCGCGTGAAGCCCGAGTTCATCACCCGGCTGCCGCCAGCGTTCGACTTCAAGCAGGCCATGGCCATCGGCACCGCGGGCTACACCGCCATGCTGTGCGTGCTGGCGCTGGAGGACGCGGGCGTGACGCCGGGCGCGGGCGACGTGCTGGTGACCGGCGCGGTCGGCGGCGTCGGCTCGGTGGCGGTGGCGCTGCTCGCCAAGCTCGGGTACCGCGTGGTGGCAAGCACCGGGCGGCCGGCGGCGGCGGATTATCTCAAAATGCTCGGCGCGGCCGAGATCGTCGCGCGCGCCGACCTCGACAAGCCGGCGCGGCCGCTGGAAAAGGCGCGCTGGGCCGGCGTGGTCGACAGCGTCGGCGGCAAGACCCTCGGCATGGCCATCGCCCAGACGCATGAAGAGGGCGCGGTGGCGGCGTGCGGGCTGGCAGGCGGCACCGACCTGCCGACGACGGTGATGCCGTTCATCCTGCGCGGGGTGAAGCTCTTGGGCGTCAACTCGGTCACCTGCCCGGCGGCGCGGCGCGACCGCGCCTGGGCGCGGCTGGCCACCGACCTGGACAAGGCCAAGCTCGACGCCATGACGACGGTGGACCCCCTCTCGAAGATCAAATCGCTGGCCGAGGAAATTCTGCGCGGCGAAACCCGGGGCCGCGTCGTCATCGACGTGAGGAGGTAGGGGCGGACTTCAACACAAGACAATGTCCCGGGCTTGGCCCGGGACCCACGGTTCAAGCCGCACCAGCGGCGCGTGAGGCCGCCTAGGCCCCGCTGCGGGGGCCAGAGCGTAATGTGTACTTGATTTCGCAGTGCAGCAAAGCGCCCGGAATCGGGCCGAAAATCCCCGTGAAATCAACATGTTCCGGGGTGTCCCTGCTCCGGCGTACTTATGCGATATTACGTTACTTCTGAGGGCGCAAAAAACTATAGATCAAAATACATCGAACATTTGAACTGCCCTAATCGCGCGGCCCCACAGTCCAAATACAGTGCGCGGCGTCGGGGCGGTTATGGAACCCCTTGATTTTCCACGATATTGTGCCGGGTTCCCCTGTATATTTCCTGCAAATACAGGGGCGCCACAGCGGCCGGCGCGGCGCCGCGCGCAAGTATCGCCCGAGTCAATCCACGGCTGCCCGGTCGAGCACGACGTCGAGCCAACACCCTCGTCGTCATTCCGGCGAAAGCCGGAATCCAGGGTAGTCGCGCGACAACGG
>JANRJB010000188.1:0-1732 GCA_033764265.1 Rhodospirillaceae bacterium
TATCTGAAGGCGGGCACGTTGGAAGGCCTGGCCAAGCAACTCAAAGTGCCGGCCGCCAACCTGAAGAGGACCGTGGCCGATTACAACGCGGCGGTCGATGCCAAACACGACAAAGCCTGGGGCAAGCACTTCCTGATCCGACGCATCGAGCGCGCGCCGTTCTATGCCATCAGGGCCATGGGCATCACCGTGGTCAGCCCCGCCGGCCTGAAGGTCGACAAGGGATTGCGCGTGCTCGACCGTGCCGGCAAACCGATCCGCAACCTCTATGCCGCCGGCGAGATTTTGGGGTTCACGCGGACCTCGGGCAACGCGTTCGTCGGCGGTTTGTCGCTGACGCCGGCCCTGACCTTCGGCCGGTTGTTGGGGTCGACGCTGCTCGCGTGGTGAGGCGGCGTCAGTCGCCCACCCGCGCCTGTTCGAGCCATACGCCGGGTGTCTGTTCCCAGACCACCGCGTCGCCGTCCTGCGTCAGCCGACGGTGGCGGACTTTCGCGCCCTGCGCGTCGAGCACCAGTTCGTAATCGACATACAGCGCGCGGCCTTCGGCGTCTTTCAGGTCACACGATTTCGGCTTCATGCGGCCTTCGAAGCGGTCCGGGCTGGTGCGGCGGATGAACACGTCGCACAGGCCGCGATCCGGGCGCACGTCGGCCGGTGTCAGCCGCTCGGCCCGCGCCAGGTCGGCGTGCGCGCCTTTCAAGGCCGCCACGTCGGTCGGGTTGATCAGGTGCAGGCGAATGGTGCCGTCATCGCCTTCGGGCGTGAACTTGTAGAGCCTGATGCGGGCGATGTCGTTGGCGTCGCCGTTGCGGATTTCCTCGACGTAGAGCAGGTGTTCGCCGAACACCGGCGCGGCGACCGGGCGAATATACGTGGTGAACCGGGTCACGCCAGGATTGGCGGCGACCTGCAGGGCATTGTCGTAGGTGCCCACGAACAGCCGCTTCAACGCGGCGATGTCGGCCGCCGTGTCGGCACGGGCCGGCGCGCACAGCAGCGCAAGACACAGCAATCCAAGCCGCAGCGACGTCATCCGGAACCCCTATTTGATGCCGACCTTCTCGGCCAGCCAGGTCTTGATCAGCGACTGGTAAGGCACATCGCGGCGATTGGCCGCCATTTTGATCCGATCGAGCATGCTGACCGGAAGCCGCAACGAAATTGACGTCGTCGACGGCTTGAGATTGGGAAAGCTCACGCGCTGGGCCGTGCTCCAGTCGATATAGTCGGTGGAGTCATGCGTTTCCCAAAATTCGCGCTCCTCGTCCTCAGTGCGGAACTTCGGAATCGGCTTGAGCTTCTTTTTCGATGTACTCCTCATAGGCCTTGCGCTCCTGGCGGCTCATGCTGCGCGCGGAGATGACCCTGATCAGGCGCCCCTCGCGACGCAGCGTAAATGCGACGTGCAGCAACCGGCCTTCTCTGGTCGAACCGAATGCGTGGTACCGCAATTCAGTCCGACTGTGTTGCAGGTCCGGCTTGATAATCGGATCGTTTTGGAACACCTGTTCGACTTCGTCAGTTGCGACATCGTGCTTGAGCCGTATTTTGTCGATATTGCCGTGATCCCATTCAAACCCGACGATCTTCGCGAGATCGATCATTTCTGTATATTACCATCATATACACATCGCGGGCAATCCTACTCCGTTCTCACCTGGCAGCGGATGTAGAACCAGCCGAGGTTGAGGCCGTAGCGCTCGGCGTCGTCGACGGCGTAGGCGTAGGC
>JANRJB010000195.1:0-2060 GCA_033764265.1 Rhodospirillaceae bacterium
CTTGGCGTAGACCGTGTAGCCGCCCTCGCCGTCCAGCGTCTCGCCGGGCTTCAGGTCGCGCTTCGCCGTGGCCACCGCGTCGGCCCGGAAGCCGGTCGGGCAACCCGTCGCTTCGCCGCGCAGCGCGACCGAGGCGACCGAGACGCCAAGCTCGAGCCCGATCAGGTGCCAGCGCTTGTACATGACGCCATAGCGCCCCGAGGCGTCCGTCACCATGCCGTATTCCTTGAAGCAGCGCTCGACATAAGCGTTGGGCGCTTCCATGACCACCCAAACGCCCCAGCGTATGTCGCGCGGCACGGCGCGGCCGTCGCGTTCCAGCGACGACACGCACTCGACCTGGCCCTTGTGGTGCAGCAGGCCGCCTTCGCTCCTGGGCCGCATCACGTGCGGCAGATCGTCGGTGCCGCAGGGCGGGAAGTCGAGCCCGTCGGGCGAGGGCGTCAGGCCGGTGGCGTTGGCGACCGCCGTGGTCTCGATCGCGGGCTTGGTGCCGTCGAGGAAGGAGTTGAACATCTGCGGGTTCATGCCGCCGATCTTCGCCTGCTCCGCCGTCAGGCCATAGTGGTCCCAGACCGTCTCGGGCGTGGACTGCGCGAAGTGCGGCAGCCATTTGTGCCCGCGCCCGGCCGCAGCGACGCCAAAGCCCGAGGCACGCGCCCAGTCGACCAGGTCGCAGATCAGTGCCGGCTGGTCGCCATAGGCGAGCGAGTAGATGACGCCCGCCTCGGCCGCGCGCTCCGCCAGCAAGGGTCCGACGAAGGCGTCGGCCTCGACCGTCACCATGACCACGTGCTTCTTCGCCGCGAAGGCGATGAGCGCATGGCGCACGGCCGAGGGCGGGTGGCCGGTCGACTCGACGATCACGTCGATGGCCGGATGCCCGACCAGCGCATGGACGTCCTGGAACACGCAGGTCGTGCCCTTGTCGAGCGCCTCCCCGAGGGACTTGGCCGAGCGGCGCTCCCGGTCCCAGCCGACGCGGTCGAGATTGGCGTGGGCCTTGTCCGGCGCCATGTCGGCGATGCCGACGATATGCACGCCGGGCGTGGTCGGGGCCTGGGCCAGGTACATGGCGGCGAACTTGCCGCAACCGATGACGCCGACGCGGACCGGGCGCTTCTCCTCGGCGCGCTTCAACAGCAGGCGGTGCAGGTTCATGAGTGCCTACTCCGCCGCCTGCTTGACCAATTGCTTCAGGCAGTCCGGCCCCATCGGCTCCAGCGGCGTGAAGTCGCGATGCGCGATCCATTCCGGGCGCTTGAAGCGGCGGATCGCATTGTCCGTGCGATTCAAGCTGACATAAACAATCGTGCGGCCCCAGGGCGACATGTTGGGCGCCGAGCCGTGCACCAGGTTGCAGTGGAAGAACAGCGCCGAGCCCGGCGGTCCCTTCGGCGCCACGATGCCGCCCTCGTTGGCCAGACGCGCGATGGTCTCGTGGTCGATCGTCCACAGCGGATACGAGGTCGTGGTCAGGTCGTGCCCGGCCTTCAGCTTGCCGGCGCGGTGCGAGCGCGGGATGAACAGCAGCGGGCCGTTGAACTCGGTCACCTCGTCCAGGAACACGGCCAGATTCATGCCCAGCGGCGCCGGCATGTCGTCGTCCGCCGCCCAGGTGCCGTAGTCCTGGTGCCACTGCCAGACGTCGCCGTCGAAGGCCGCCTTGCCGTTGATCTTGAACTGGTGGATGTAGACCTTGCTGCCCAGCATCTGCTCGGCCGGGCCCAGGAACTTGGGGTGGTGGACCAGGCGGTTGAACACGTCGTTGTAGGTGTGGACGGCGAAGGCCGTGCGCACCACGTCGCCGGTCTTCTCGCGCACGTTCTCGGGCCGGCGCTGGGCGAAGATCTTGGGCACCTCGCTCTTCATCACGCCGACCTCGTCCTGGTCGAACCAGTTCGGCAGAAACAGGTAGCCAAGCTCGTTGAACTCCTCGAGCTGTTCCTTTGTCAGATGCATCGTCTCTCTCCCTTCCCGAATTATTGCGCGGCCGCCGACTTGTCGGCGATCCAGGTGGACAGTTCCTCGGCAGCGCGGCCGGCATGGTCGCGCGACAG
>JANRJB010000200.1:0-11044 GCA_033764265.1 Rhodospirillaceae bacterium
CGGCGGCCAGCGTGAAGCCGACGCCGTTCAGCACTTGCGTCTTGCCGTAACTGGTTGAGACCCCGCGGACGTCGAGCGGAGCGGCCGCCGGTTCGCTCAAGGGAACGGGCCTTCGACGATCACGCCCGATTCGGTGATGAAGGTCTGGTTGGGTTCCAGCCGGACGGGCCGCATGCCCTGGGCGCTGAGCGGGACCAGAAGCTGGACGTACTGCGGCGTGATGTCGGTCACCTGGAACGATTGAAACTCGTCATCGGGGCCGACCGGAACGCCGTTGACCCAGATCACCCATTCTTTCGGGCCGTAATACAGGATCGACCCCAGGAAGAGCGTTGGATCGTTGAATATATCGCTGCCGGCGCGATCCTCGTTGACTGAGCCGCTCGAGATGCGATCCTTGATTTCGTTCAGTTCGTCGATCGTGAACATCAGAGTGTCGGGAACATCGGACCGAAGCGGGGCGGATGCCGCCGGGCCCGCGGCCGGCGGCGTTGCTTGCGCCGCCGGCTGCGCGGCGCCGTCGCGGGCTGAAACCGCCATCAGGATGGCCGCTGCGATCATGGCCGATGCAACGGTTTTCATCGCGACCCCGCCGCCGAAACCGTGGGCTCGACTTCCTGCGCGGTTCGCCAGGATATGACGGCTTTGCCTTTGACCAGATTGGATTCCCGGCCGCGCGCGACCTGGTTCAGGCTGTCCTCGGTGACGACAGGGGCCCGCTCCAGTTCCACCGTATGGAGCACGATGGTCCCGGGGAAGTCCTGCGTGATCGCGTCCACAAAACGATAGATCATGCCGTCGAGCGGCGCGCCGAGGGTCAGTTCGACGTCCTCGACGTTGACGCGATAGCCGCGCGCCTGCGGCTGATTGGCCACGGTGGTCGGCGACAAGGCGCTCGCCGCCCTGAAATTGTAGTTGAGGGTGGTCAGGCCGGCGACACGGGCATGCTGCTGAAGCTGGACCACGGCGGCGCGCCGGGCGTGCGGAATCATCTTGTCCCCGGCCATCAACGCCACATACCGGTCGTTGTTCTCGACGGCGAACGCCACGTCGATGACGGCCTGCCGCAAGTTGGCCTCGGTCGACGCCAATTGCGACTTCAGGCGCTGGTTGTCGACCACGGCGTCGTCACGCGCGCTGCCGAGGGTGAAATAAAGCGCGACGAACACGACAAGAAAGCCGACGATCACCGCCGTCGCGATGGCGACTCGCTTTGGAAGATCTGGCCACTTCATGGCGTCCCGCTCTTCGTGATCACGAATTCCACGTAGAAAGGCTCGTCGCGGCGGATTCCGGACGAATCCCCGGCCGAGGCGAGGCCGCCGCTCAGGCTATCGGATGCCTGCGCGGCCACCGGCTCGCGCGTCATCTCGACGTTGTAACCGGCGCCGAAGCCGCTGCTCAGCCGGCCGCGGATTCGCGCCGCCACTTGCACGGCCTCCTCGGCCCGGGTGATGACGCTGGCCAGGCGCATGCGGACGCCGACCGCATAGTCGCGCGCGGCGCCGCCCGCGGACACCAGCACCATCGATCCCGGCGTGGTGACCTTGCCGTTGACGAAATCGAAATCGAGCGCGATGGCATCCGACTGCAGCGCGCGATAGATCACCTGCACGGCCGGGACCATGTCGACCCCGCCCTTGTCCATCGCCTCCTCGACGCTGAACGCGTTGCGCATCGCGTCGGCGGATTGCGGCAATTGCGCGATCTTGGCTTGCTCGGCTTCAAGACGCGAGGTGGCCTGGGACAGCTGCGTGCGCAGGCCCTCGGACTCCCGCGACACCGTGAAGTATTCGTAGCCCGTGAACCCGGTCCACGCCAACACCGCGACGGCGGTCAGTCCGGCGACAAACGGCGAGGCGGCGAACGCCAGTTCGCGCATGTCGTCGCGCGCATCGCCCATGGCCACCGAGCGCGTCAGCGGCAGTGCGGCCCGACGCTTGGCGGTAAACCACGCCGCGTGCAGCACGTCGCAGTGGGCCTGGTCTTCCGGACCGATGGCGCCGATGCCCAGCATGGCCGCGGCCTGGTTCGGCGTGTAGACCGTGACCGAACGCGCGCCTTCCCAGTCGAAATCCTCCAGCGCGCGCCGGTTGGCTTCGGTCGTCAGCACCACGAGGTCAAGCGGGTCGCCGACGGCATACCCCAGACGGCGCAGATAGGTGATCGTCGCCTTGAAGTCGCGCACGATCATGTCGGCGAATTCTTCGGGCGGTGTTTCGGGCGGCGGCGCCTGGGTCAGGCGCGTCAGGCTGAGGCGGCCGTTCTTCTGGATGATCTGGCGCAGGCCGCCGGTGACGTTGACGCCGATGAAATGCCGCCAGTGGTTGCCTTTCTCGGGCACCGGCGCGTCCTTGGGGGCGAGCGCGGTGATGAGGTCGACGTTCTCGGCGGCCAGCGCGAAAACGCCGCCTTTCTCGTTCGGCAGGCTTTCGTAGAACTCCAGCCAGCCCGGGATGCGGCCGTCGAGCGGCACCGAGGCGAATTCGTAAATCAGCGTCTTTTTCTCGCTTTCGCCGACCAGACGCGCGCCGCGCATGGTCTGGCCGGGGAACGCCATGGTGATGTGGCGGCTGAGCACCTTGCGGCGATCGAGAATGCCGACCTTGGGAATCTCTTCTTCCTTGAAGGCCTGGTCGAGCGTGTCGACCATCAGCGAGACGCGGCCCTTCTTGTCCGCCGCCAGCGCCTCGCCCAGTTCCTCCAGCGCCGAAGCCGGGTCGGGCGACGCCAGCCAGGCATTGACGACTTTCCGGTCCTCAAGCCGGGTCAGAACGACGTTGTCGTCGCCGATGCTGAGAACGTATTCGCCTTTCTTCGCCATTTGCGGGCGCCCCCTTGTTCTCGCGCCGGCATCCTATCCGCAGCGGTCGGGCTAGCCCACGCCCAGCTTGGTCAGGCTATCGTAGATCGGACCCATCACGCCGATGACGATCCACGCCATGATCGCGCCCGAGATGACGGTCAACGCCGGCTCGATCATCCCGATCATCGCGTCAATCGATTCATCGACGTCCTTGTCGTAGAATTCCGTGACGTTGTCCATCACCCCGCCCAGGTTGCCGCTGTCTTCGCCGATCTTGACCATGCGGGTGACCAGGCTGGGAAACTGCCCGGAATTGCGCATGGCCTGCGACAACGGTTCGCCGTTCTGGACCTGCTGGCGCACCAGCTTGAGCGATTCCTCCATACACCGGTTGCTGACCACGCGCTGGGCCACTTCCAGGCATTGCAGGATCGCCACCCCCGACTGAAACATAACCGCGAAAAAGTGAGCGAACCGCGACACGGCGAGCTTCGACGTCAATGGGCCGATCTGGGGAAGGCGCAAGGCCAGGCACGATAGGGCAAATCGCGCCCGGTCGGACGACCGACGCAGCGCGGCGATGACGCCGATGATCACGATGGGCGCGAGCAGGATCGCCCACCAATAGCCGATGACGAAATCCGAGGTGCCGATCAGCGCCAGCGTGATCGGCGGCAGATCTTGGTTGTTGGACTTGAGGAAGCCGACGATGCCGGGCACCACGAATCCCATCATGAACATGATCATCAGGGTGATGATGACCAGCACGACAAGCGGATAGCGGGCCGCCTTGACGATTTTCTGGCGGATGGCGTCTTCCCACTTCACGTGCCGCACCAGGTGCTGGAACGACGCGGTCAGGTTGCCGCTTTCCTCGCCGGCGGCGACCAGCGCGGCGTACAGGTCGCCGAACACCTTGGGATGCTTCTCGAACGCCTGCGACAGGGGCGTGCCCTGCTGCACGTCGTTGATGATGTCGGTGGTCAGGTCGCGCAGCCGCGGCACGTCGGTGGAATCGCGCACGTCGGACAGGCTGTCGATCAGCGGCACGCCGGCCGCCTGCAGCTGCTCCAGGTGGACGAAGAACTGGATTTTCTCGCGCGCCTGGATGGTCTTGGCGCCGCCGGTCAGCTTGCGTTCCTTGACCGCCTTGCTGTCGACCAGCATCAGCCCCAGCTTGCCGAGCTGGGCGTAAAGGTCGGATTCGTTGGCCGCGTTGATCTTGCCGCGCACCTGGCGGCCGGCATTGTTCAACGCGCGGTAAGCGTACTGCGGCATGCGGGCTGCGCCGGGGAATTCAGTTCATGCGCGTGGTGAAGTCGACCACCTTCATCGCCGCCGACAGGCTGGTCTTGCCTTCCAGGATTTTGGTGGTGGCGTCCTGCACCAGCGGCACGAAGCCGATCTTCTCGGCGGCCTTCTTCACCTGCGTCAGCGGCGCGTCCTCGATCACCAGCGCGTCGACCTCGTCGCCGAACGGCAGAATCTCGATCAGCGCCAGGCGGCCGCGATAGCCCGAGCGCCGGCAGTTGTCGCAGCCCTTGGCGTGGGCGATCATCGGCGGGTGGGCCGGATCGACGTTGAGCAGCCGGCATTCCTCGGCGGTCGCCGGTTTCATTTCCTTGCAGTCGCACAGCCGGCGCACCAGCCGCTGGGCGATGATGCCGATGATGTTGCCGGCCATCAGGCTGGGCTTGAGCCCGAGGTCGACCAGACGCGGAATGCAGCCGGCCGCGTCGTTGGTGTGCAGCGTGGTGAACACCTGGTGGCCGGTCATGGCGGCGCGCAGCGCCATGGTCGCGGTGCCGGAATCGCGCACCTCGCCGACCAGGATGATGTCGGGGTCCTGGCGCAACAGGGTGCGGATGCCCTCGGAGAAGCTGAGCGAGGAGCCCTCGCGCACCTGGGCCTGGCGGATCAGCGAGAGTTCGTATTCCACCGGGTCCTCGAGCGTCATGATGTTGACGTCGAGCGAGTTGATGTAGCTCATCATCGCGTACAGCGTGGTGGTCTTGCCCGAGCCGGTCGGGCCGGTGACCACGACGATGCCCTCGGGCTTGAGCAGCATCTTCTTGATGAGGTTGATGTTGTGCTCGGTCAGGCCGACCTTGTCGATGGTGACCAGCGCGGCCGACTTGTCGAGGATGCGCAACACCACGTTCTCGCCGTGGATGGTGGGCAGCGAGGAGACGCGGAAGTCGACCTTGCGATTGCCGATCTCGAGCGTGAAGCGGCCGTCCTGCGGGTTCATGCGGTCGGCGATGTTCATGCCGGACATGAGTTTGATTCTGTGCGCCGCCGCCGACCAATACCGTTTATGCAGGGTGCGGATCTGCGTCATCTCGCCGTCGATGCGGTAGCGCAGGCGCAGGAAGTTGCCTTCCGGCTCGAAGTGGATGTCGGATGCGTTCGACTTGATGGCGTCGAGCAGCAGTGCGTTCACCAACCTGACGAGCGGATGCAGGTAGCCGCCTTCCAGCTGCTCCTGGTACTCGGTTTCCTCGTTGTCGCCCTCGACCGATTCCAGTTCCTTCAAGATGCCGTCGATCGACAGCTCGTGGCCGTAGTACTGGTCGATGGCCTTCTGCACTTCGGTGTCGGAGCACACCAGCGGCTGGACGTTGGTGCCGGCCGGGAAGAAGCGCTTGACCTTGTCGATGGCCAGCACGTCGTAGATGTCGGCCATGGCGAGCCTGAGCGTCTTGCCGTCGAAGCCGACCGGGAAGGCGCGGTAGCGGGTGGCGGCCTCCTTGGGCAGCAGGGCCAGCGCCTCGGCCTCGACCACGGTCGCGCCCGGCACGAAGCGCTGATAGCCGGAACTTTCGGCCAGCACCGCCGACAACGCGGCTTCGGTGATGAAGCCGAGCTCCACCAGCAGCTCGCCCAACAGCTTGTTGGATTTGGATTTCTCGGAGAACGCGACTTCCAGCTGGTCCTTGGAGATCAGCCCGCGTTCCACCAAGAGGTCGCCGATGCGCGCCGTCGGGGCCGGCTTCGCGCTGACTGCATCCGGTCTATCGCCGTCCATCGCCTCGTCCCCCGTGGCCGTCCCAGATTGGTGATCAGACTACAACACGTCCGTCGCCATGGCGACACCTAACGGCTCAGTTGCAAACAGATTATGTATTCCTTTTCAACGTCATAAGGCTCTGTATCGGGAGCATCGAAGTGGTTGGCGTCTTGGATCGAGAAGCGCGACGTGGCCACAACTTCGCCGGTTGCGATGGCGCCGTCGTCGAGCCGGCGGTCGATGGTCTCGGCCGCCGCGCCGGGCACCCGGGTGGCGCAGAGCGAGCCGGGGGGCTGCTGGCCGAGGTTGCCCTGGTCGAAGCCGAACACGCCGCCGAAGGGATTTTCGGGCATGGCCGACGCGCCGGCCAGTTCGGGATCGCCTTCGAGGAGGCCGGCGAACCGCAGGTCGCGCCAGGCCATGAAGTGCTCTCCATTGGCGCTGAGCGTGTCGCCGAGGCGGCCATCGAGTTCACCGTCGCCGGCTTCCGAAACAATAAGGCTGTTCATGAAATAGGTGGCGGCGGGACGCCCGAAGCGCAGCGGAGCTGTCGGATCGTCGCCGGGCAAGTTGGCATAACCTGCCTCATAGAGCTGGATACGGCTGAGGTATTGTTCCATCTGGTAGCCGACCGAAAAAGCGCGGCCGGTCTGGACCAACTCGCGGCCCTTCAACGTCATCACGAAAACGATTCCAAGCAGGATGATGGCTGTGGCCATCTCGATGATCGAGAACCCGCGCGCGCGGTGTGAACGGGCCTGCCGCATCGAGTTCTGCGTTGTTCGCTGCTGTGCCATGGACCCGACCCAGGGACCGCCGCCGCGATCCCGCCGCGGGTCAGAATTGCCGCCCGCGCGGAGCAAGTAAACCGTGGTCGCGCCAGTTCGGGTTCGCCCGCGGGCGCGACCCAACGAAAAAGGGCGGCCCCGATCTGCGAGCCGCCCTTCCGCGTATCGATCCGGTCCGCTGTGTCAGGGATGGGCTTCGAAGTAGCCGACGCAGCCGATATTGTCGGCAAGAGCGTAAATCGCGTCGGCGGCGACGACATAACAGGCGGCGCCGGCGCTACCGCGCACACCGCCACTGCCGGGCCGGCCATCGTCAGACGCATTGTCGATGGCCGCCAATTCGCGCGGTGACAAGGCCGCGGCGGCGTTTGCCGGATCCTTGTGCAGTCGGTACCAGTGAGCGGTGCGCAGGGTGTTGGCCGTCCCGTCGCCGTTGTGGCCACCGTACATGACCGTCACCCCGGCGCCGCCGATCGGAGACGTCGGCAGCGAACTGTTCACGCCGAACGTCGTGCCGGTGATGGTACCGACCGGCGTGATCTCTCCGCCGTTCAACAGGTTGGCCGCCAACAGCGCCTTGAAGTATTGGTAGTTTTCGAGCGTATTTCCGGCCGCCGCCGTCATCAGCGCTTCGGTTGCGCCGGCGTTCGCGCCGACCACGCCATTGCCGTTGCCTGCCACCAGCCGCGCATCGACACGCAAAGCGCCCTGGGCGTCGTCGCCGGGCAGCGCCCGATAGCGGTCGAAGTAGGTGTTCACAGCCGAACGCTGCGCGTTCATCTGGTTGATGGTCGCCTTGGCCCGCGCGTTGGCGATGACTTCCTGGCCCTTGAGAATGCCCCCGATGATCAAACCGATAATCACCAGCACGATCGACATTTCGATCAGCGTGAAACCCTTCTGGCCTCCGCTGGCCGGGCTGACGAACTTTACCATGAGAGACCCCCAATTGATTTTGCGCGCGAGCATCGCAACGGTAAAAACCAATTCTCGTTCTCTACCGTTCCGATTCCTATTTTGACTAACATAGGGGTAAGCAAAGTTCCATGATAAATTGACGTGGCTCGTCCTCTAAGGCTTTGGTTTAACTTATTTGTGGCCGCGCATTTCCCGTTTCTAAACCTCAGACTTACAACTAATAGTATACATTTCGGCGGGGCAACCGCCGGTTATCGAAACTCCGGACGCATTACACAGCCTATTGGGGATCGAGCCAGCTTTTTCGCGGCGGCGCCAATCCCTTGGCCCGGCGGTCGAGATAGTCGAGGTAACTGGCGGTCCAGGTCTGATCGTCGGGCGACAGGCGGCCGGCAAATCGCCGCAGAGTCGCGGCGATCACGGCCTTGGCACCGTCGATATCGCCGGCGTCCTCCAAGATGAAGGCCGGCGTCATGGTCGCCCACGGCGTGATGCTGGGTACCTCATAGGCCGCCAGCTGGCGCGCCAAACTGAGCGCCAGATTCTGATCCTTCATGCGGTAGCGCGCGAGCGAGATGGCGCCGAACATCCACGGCCACTTGCGCTGCGGGTCGCGGTCGACGTGGCGGCTCATGAAGGCGATGATCGGCCCGATCTCGTTGGCGTTCTGGCTTTGGCCGAACAAGCCCTCCGCCAGGCCGATCGCGTAGACCGACCGGCTGTCGAGGCTGTCGAGCACCTCGAGCCATCGGACCGCGAGCTCTTGGTCATACTCCCGGATCGGCACGACGCGCCCGCCGAAGTCGCCGGCGGTCTGAACCCGCAGCGCCAGCGCACGAAACAGGAACTGCGGATCGCCGAACGCCAGTGCGCCGACCGCCGACGGGCGCGGCGCCGGCGGCAGGTTGGCCCAGTACGGCTTGACGCCCTGAGCCCACCAACCGAATCCCACCTGGGCGACGAACGTCAAGATCAACGCCGCAGTCAACGCAACACCAGGGCGTGCGGCCGCCACCGGCATCAGAACTGCCTCCGCCGCAAATCGAATGCCGCCGCGAGCACCAAAAGCGGGACAAAGATCGCCGATTGTATCGCAACCACGGCAATCACGGTCAGACTGGGCGGCCCGTAGATCAGCCAGTGCGATTGCGCGAACAGGTCCAGACGCGGCAACGCGAGGGCAATCGCGTCGATCACCGGATTGGTGATTTGATTGGCGCCGGATTGCTTGCCTTGCGCCGCAATACCCGTGAAGACGCTCATCAGGCGCGACAACACATAGAACCCGATCGTCGCCAACACGGTGGGCACGGCGCGCTCGAAGGTAAAACCGGCGAACACCGCGAACGCCAGCACCAACCAGACCTCGAACACCAGACTGATCGCCCACATTGCCGAACCGACGGCGTCCGGCGCGATCCAGTTCAACAGGATGGCGACCGGCGCGACGAACATCGCGCCGATGACGGCGAGGCCGGCCCAATATGCGAAGATGAACTTGTCGCGCGAGATCGCACGCGACAGGATCGCCTCGACCTCGCGGTTATCGAACATGCGTTCGACCTGAAAACCGACGAATATGATCAGGCCCAACACGATGATGGCGCGCGCGCTGCCGGCGGAGTAGACCGCCGCCGTTTCGACCTGCTCGAACACCGCCCCGCCACTCAGGTAGATCGCACCGCCGAGCGCGCTGACCAGCAGCGCGAACAACGACAGGAACAGCCGGTCGCGCAGGGCAGTGATCAACACCAGTCTGATGGTCGGTCTCATGCTCACCGCCCCGGCTGTTGGTCCCGATCCAGGCCCGACACGCGGGCGCCCGGTCAGAACGCGAGTGGACGGGGATCCGGTGTGAAGGTCTTGTACAGCCGTATGTCTTCGTCCGCGACGGTCCCGCGACCGTCGACGATCGTCGCGCGCAGGAAAATCACCAGTTCCGTGACTTGACTGGACCGGATGTTCTGACTGACGGCTTGGCCGACCACAGGCAGATCCATTAATCCGGGCAGCCCTTCGCGGGCATTCTCCGACGTCTCCTGCATCAGGCCGCCCATCACCACGGTTTCGCCGGAGCCCATGTTGACCAACGAATCGATCTCTCGGACCTCGATGATCGGAATCTGAGACGAGACGTTGATGCCGGTATTGTTGGTGGCGTTGATCTGCGCCACTGTGATCGCCACGCCCGGGTCGGACACGAAGCCGGTGATGCGCGTGACCGACGGTCGCAGGCTCAAGCTGATGCGACGGTTGACCGGGTCGACCGACGGCTGAACGTTCATGATCAAACCTACGGGCACGGACTTGATCTCGCTGTCCACTGTAATCAGGTCAGGTTGATTGAGTTCACCTTGTTCACGCTGAACCTCGAGATCGAAAAAAATCTGGTTCTGGGCCACCTTCAACACGGCAGCCTGGTTGTTGATGACAGTGATCCGTGGGCTGGACAGCGTCCTGACGGTGCCGAACGCCTTGACCAGTTGCGCGGCCAGATTGAGATCGTTGTCGGAGTTGCGGAAGGCCGCCGTCACGGTGGGATTGGTGAAGTCGGCCGGAACGACGTCGCGGGCAAAATTGGTCGACAAGCTGAGGTTTTCACCGATTCGGTTGCCGGCCGCGTCGAAGATACCGGGACCGAGAAACGCCTGCCAATTGATCCCGGCGCGATATTGATCGTTCAAGGTGATCTCGAGAATCTTCGCCTCGATCAACACTTGCTGCGCGACCGAGTTGCGTACCGTGCGCAGGTAGCGTTCGATGGCCTTCTGCTGGCGTTGGTTGGCGAACACCGTGATCAGGCCGGCCTGAGGGTTGATGCTGTAGTTGGCGTTCTGGAGCGCTTGTCCACCGAACTGCTGGTCACCCGCGGTCTTCAATTGCATGTCCGGCTCGGGCTCCGCCGCGGGCTGCTGCCCAGCTGCGATCTGCTGCGCTTGTTGCAACGGGTTGGTCGTGCCGCCTCCGGCAGGGGCCGCACTTGATTGGGCTTGTGCGTCGCCGTCCAGGGTCTCCGGCACGATTTCTGCTTTGATGCCTATCGCGGCATTGCCGCGCCGGCTTTGGATGCTGGTGAGGATCTGGCCGACATTTTGACCGATTCCGGTCCAGAAATCGGATTCCGACGAGCTCTCGATCGACGAAGCCGACGAATTGCTGCCGCCGCCGCCCGAGCTTCCCGAACCGATCGATTGCGCGGCCGACCTTGCGTCGGTGGAACTGCCGATCTGCCCCGACGACGAACGCTTCTGGTTCAGCACGTCCATCCGGTACTGTTCCAGGTAGGGGTCGTCGACCTCGACCTTCAGCACATTGCGATTGAAGGAGTAGCGCAGTTCGGCCAGTTCGCAGATACGCTCGATCACCTCGATGAACGGCCGATCGGTCGAGGTCATGATGATGCCGCCGGAAATGCGCGGGTCCATCTCCAGGTCGACCTCGGCCTTGCGCGCCAGTTCGATGAGGATGTCGCGCAGCGGCGTGGTTTCGGTGACCGCGATCGACACGCGGCGGGTGTCGGCC
>JANRJB010000223.1:0-4718 GCA_033764265.1 Rhodospirillaceae bacterium
GATTCCGCGCATCGCCGCGGCCAGCCACGCCGATGCCTATTTCGCGCTGGGCTTCGTGCATGCCCAGGACCGGCTGTTCCAGATGGAGTTGATGCGCCGCACCGGCCAGGGCCGGCTGGCGGAAGTGATCGGCCGGCCGGGCCTCGGCACCGACCGGTTCATGCGTACGCTCGGGCTGTACCGCCTGGCCGAAGACGCGGTGGCCGCGCTGGATCCGGGGGCGCGCGAGGCGGTCGAGCGTTACGCCGCCGGAGTGAATGCGTTCTTGTCCGACGGCGGACCGCTGCCGCCGGAATTTCAGATGCTGATGATCGACCCCGAGCCGTGGCGGCCGGCGGACTCGCTGGTCTGGCAGAAGCTGATGGGGCTTCAGCTGTCGGGCAACTGGGGCGAGGAATTGTTGCGCGCGCAGTTGAATGCGCGCCTCGGTCCGGATCGGGCCATGCGGCTGTTTCCGGATGCGTCGCGCATCGGCCCGGCGACCGTGGCGGTCAACGAGCGACTGGCGCGCGAACTGTCGCGGCTGGTGTGGGCGGCGGCGCCGCCGACGCTGGCCTCGAACATCTGGGCGATCGCGCCCACGCGCACCGCCACCCGCGGCGCCATCCTGGCCAACGATCCGCATCTGAATTTCAGCGCGCCGAACCTGTGGTATCTGGCCGTGCTGTCATATCCGGGCGTCACGTTGACCGGCGCGACCGTACCGGGCGTGCCGTTCCACCTGCTCGGCCACAACGGCAAGCTGGCGTGGGGGTTCACCACCACCCACGGCGACACCCAGGATCTGTTCGTCGAAGCCCCCGCCGGCGATGGGCAGTACATTACCCCTGACGGCCCCCGCGCGTTCGAAACCCGCGCGGAAACCATCAACGTGCGCTTCGGCGAGCCCGAAACCCTGACGGTGCGCGCCACGCGCCACGGTCCGGTGATCAGCGACCTGCTCGAGCCCGCCGAACGCGCGTCCGCCGGCGGCCCCGACGCGATCATCGCGTTGTCGGCCACGCTGTTCGCGCCGGACGACAAATCGAGTTCCGGCATCTACCGCATGGCGCGCGCCGAGACGGTGGCGGCGTTCATGGCCGCGGCCGAGGATTTCCATGCCCCGCAGCAGAACGTGATGGCCGCCGACACCGAAGGGTCGATCGGCTATCTGGCGGCCGGGCGCATGCCTATGCGCGCCGCCGGGTGCGACGGGCAGGCCCCGGCCGACGGCGCGAGCGGCGCGTGCGATTGGCGCGGCTGGGTGCCGTTCGCCGAATTGCCGCGCCGGATCGACCCCGCCGACGGCGTGCTGATCAACGCCAACAACCGCATCGTCGGGCCCGACTACCCGCACCTGATCGCCGCCGACTGGCCCGAAGGCTACCGCGCCCAGCGCATCGCCGACACCATCGCCGATCGCGCCGGCGTCACGTTGGCCGAAACCGCGCGCCTGCAACATGACTCGGTCTCGTTGATGGCGCGCGACCTGACGCCGCTGATGCTGGGCCTGCTCGCGCCCGTCGCCGACCAGGATCGCGATCTGGCGATGCGGCTTGCCGCCTGGGACGGCAGCGCGGTGCGCGACCGCATCGAACCGCTCTTGTTCACGCTCTGGCTGGAAAAACTGAAAGCGGCGGTGCTGGCCGACGACCTGGGCGAGGTGTTCGCGGAATTTCGCGGCGAGCGCCCGGCCCTGATCCGCGCCATCCTGACGACCGACACCGCCTGGTGCGACGACGTGCGCACCACCGCCCCCGAAAGCTGCGCCGACCAGGCCAACCTCGCCTGGCGCGAGGCGCTGGCCTGGCTGCGCGCCAATCGCGGCGACGACCCGGCCGGCTGGCGCTGGGGCGAGGTGCACATCGCCCGCTTCGCCCACCCGATCTTCCCGATGATCCCGGGCCTGCGCGAGCTGGGGTCGTTCGCCATCGCCACCGACGGCGACAACTTCACGGTCAATCGCGGCAGTCCGTCGGCATCATCCTCGGCCGCGCCCTTCCGCCACCGCCACGGCGCCGGCTACCGCGCGGTCTACGATCTGGCCGACCTGAATCGCTCGCAGTTCAGCCTGGCCGGCGGGCAGTCGGGCCATCCGCTTTCACCGAATGTTGAGGATTTGCTGGTCGACTGGCGCGATGGCAACTATCTGCGGATCGCGCCCCAAGCGCCGCGCGACGCGCGGGCGCTGGTTCTTGAGCCGGGCGGGTGAACGGCTTAGACTCGGCGGTTGAATTCGCCCGGCGTTTTCTACTCCGGGTTCCACTTTCTGGACTGACCTGCATGGCGGAACGTCCCGACTTCGGCAAGAACGGTGGTGGCGTCACCATCATCAAGCGCATCAAGAAGGGCGGCGAAGGCCACCACGGCGGCGCCTGGAAGGTGGCCTACGCCGACTTCGTCACCGCGATGATGGCGTTCTTCCTGCTGCTGTGGCTGCTCAACGCCGTGACCGAGGAGCAGCTCAACGGTATCGCCGACTACTTCACGCCGATCGCCGCCTCGACCCGCGAAAGCGGCGCCGGCGGCATGCTGGGCGGCCAGACCTTGGGCGAAGGCGCCAGCCAGTCGCGTACCGGGTCCGCTTCGGCCGTGGTGCTGCCGCCGCCGTCGATCGGCGCCGGCGGCGAGGACAACTCGGACCCGGCCGAAGGCTCGATCGACCAGGAAGAACTGGAACGCGCCTTCGAAGCGCGCGAGCAGCGACAGTTCGAGCAGGCTGCCACCGAACTGAAGAAAGCCATCAGCGGTATTCCAGAATTGGCGCCGCTGGCCTCGTCGCTCTTGATCGACAACACGCCCGAGGGCCTGCGCATCCAGATCATCGACCAGGACCGCGTCGATATGTTCGCGCCCGGCAGCGCCAACCTGTACCCGCGCGCCAAGCAATTGCTGGCCCAGATCGCGCTGGTCATCAAGAAGATGCCCAACAAGATCAGTATCACCGGGCACACCGATCCGTCGGGCTATGTCGATCCCACCGGCTACACCAACTGGGAACTGTCGTCGGACCGCGCCCTGGCCACCCGGCGCGCGCTCTTGGAAGGCACGCTGGAGGATAACCAGATCACCAAGGTGACCGGCGCCTCGGACCGCGAACCGCTCGACCCCAGCCAGCCGCGATCCCCGCGCAACCGGCGCGTCTCGATCGTGCTGCTCAAGGGCGAGAACCTGCAAGGCGACGAGTTCGACCGCTTGCCCCGCTTCCTGGAGCGCAACAACCAGGCCGCGCCGGTGACCGACGACCGCGGCGAGACGCTGAACGCACCCAGCCCCGGCGGCGGCGGTTGATGTCCGACCCTGCCGGCCCGGCTTGCCAACGGTTCACGCAACCGACATGCTAGCCCGCGCGCCTGCCGATATGGGTCGGCCCGCGCGGCACGATTGATCCCGGCTGCTTATGGACCAGACACCGCTTAAACGGCCGCAGTTCTTCTTCACCACCGCGCCGCTGCCGTGCCCGTACCTGCCCGAGCGGCTGGAACGCAAGATCGTGACGGAGCTATCGGGCCCCGGCGCCGAGCGGGCGCACGAAGGCTTGGCCCGCGCCGGCTTCCGCCGCAGCCACTCGATCGCCTATGCCCCGTCGTGCCCCGGCTGCCGGGCGTGCGTGGCGGTGCGTGTGCGGGTGGCCGCGTTCAACCGCAAGCGCACCTTCGCCCGCACCTGGCGCGACAACGCCGACCTCTTGGCCGTCAAGGTGCCGGCCAAGGCGACCGCCGAGCAGTACGACCTGTTCGCGCGCTACCAGCAAAGTCGCCACACCGGCTCGGACATGGCGCTGATGGGCTTCTACGAATACTCGGCGATGGTCGAGGACAGCCCGATCGACACCTACATCGTCGAGTTCCGCGACAAGATGGGCGCGCTGGCCGCGGTGTGCCTGACCGACCGCACCTCCGACGGCCTGTCGGCGGTCTACAGTTTCTTCGAGGCCGGCGGCGCGCGCCGCGGGCTCGGCAACTACGTGGTCTTGTGGCTGATCGAACACGCCCGCCGGCTGGGCCTGCCATACGTCTACCTGGGCTACTGGATCGCCGACAGCGCCAAGATGTCCTACAAGATCCGCTTCCAGCCGTTGGAAGCGCTCGGACCCGGCGGCTGGGAACCCCTGGTCCTCAGCGCCCGCCAGGCCGCCGCCGCCGAAGCCGCCGAGGCCGAGGCGGCCCGGGTCGATGCCGCGGCCGACGCGGCGGCCGAATAACCCTTTTCGCCGATCAGCTTTGCTGCGCCGAAATATCGGGCGAACGCGATTCCACGTGGCTTTTCAGCGGGTTGCGCGGCGCACCTGTTAACGCAGGAGATTCACAGGGGAAGAGCGCAAAAAATTGTTGGATATCAATAGGTTAAAGTAAATCTGCAAGGAGTATTCAGACTTCAATCCTTTTATTTGTAGAGCTGTAATATAGATATACTCAGATCAGGTTTATTCGATCTCTTTTCTCCAACATATCGCCAACTGTCACAGTCATCGCCCGCGCCGCGCCGGCGCGCTTGTCCAGGGTGACAAGCGCGCGTGGTGCCCGGAGCATCGCGGCATCGCGGCATCGCGACGCCCCGCCCGGTTGAACGCCTGGCGGCAGTTATGGCATAGTACGCCATCATGCAGGCGAGACTCGTGATCCGCCGGCGACTGACGTACGAGGACGGCGCCATCGCAGATATCGTGGTTTGGCGTCTGTCCGACCCGGTTCCGCCGTCACGGCATGTCTACAAGTACCGTCTCGCCTACATCGTGA
>JANRJB010000224.1:0-16054 GCA_033764265.1 Rhodospirillaceae bacterium
ATCTCGATGCAGGTGAACCTGATCGCCCCGATCGCCATGGACGAGGGCCTTCGTTTCGCCATCCGCGAAGGCGGCCGCACCGTCGGATCGGGCGTCGTGGCGAAGATCGTCGAGTAAGTCTGACAGAAAAAGCGGCGCCCGCAGCGAACGGGCGCCGCCGCTTTTCGTACCGGCTGCAGTTGGAACAGGCC
Source organism: Rhodospirillaceae bacterium (assembly GCA_033764265.1). Taxonomy (GTDB): domain Bacteria; phylum Pseudomonadota; class Alphaproteobacteria; order Rhodospirillales; family Rhodospirillaceae; genus VGEM01. Next base: position 192 of record JANRJB010000224.1, read on the forward strand.
CATGATTGAGAACCAGAATATCCGGATCCGCCTGAAGGCGTTCGATCACCGTGTGCTCGACCAGTCGACCAAGGAGATCGTCGGCACCGCCAAGCGCACCGGCGCCCAGGTTCGCGGGCCGATTCCGCTGCCGACGCGGATCGAGAAATTCACCGTCAACCGCTCGCCGCACGTCGACAAGAAGTCGCGCGAACAGTTCGAGATTCGCACTCACCGCCGTCTGCTGGACATCGTCGATCCGACGCCGCAGACCGTGGATGCGCTGATGAAGCTCGACCTCGCCGCCGGCGTCGACGTCGAAATCAAGCTTTAAGGTGCACCCATGCGCACGGGTCTCGTCGCGAAGAAGGTGGGCATGACCCGCCTGTTCAATACCGAAGGCAACCAAGTCCCGGTCACGGTGCTCGACGTGAACGGCGTGCAGGTGGTGGCCCAGCGGACCAAGGAGAAGGACGGCTACACCGCGGTGCAGCTGGGCATCGGCAGCCGCAAGGCCAGCCGCGTGACCAAGCCGCTGCGCGGCCAGTACGCCAAGGTCAAGATCGAACCCAAGCGCAAACTGACCGAGTTCCGCGTCGATGAAAAAAACCTGGTCGAGATCGGAGCCGAACTGGCGGCCTCGCACTTCGTGCCGGGGCAGTACGTCGACGTGACCGGCATCTCGGTCGGCAAGGGTTTCGCGGGCGCGATGAAGCGTTGGAACTTTCGCGGCCTCGAAGCTACCCACGGCGTGTCGGTCGTACACCGGTCGCACGGCTCGGTCGGCCAGCGTCAGGATCCCGGCAAGGTGTTCCGCGGCAAGAAAATGGCCGGCCATCTCGGCACCGAGCAGGTGACCGTTCAGAACCTGGAAGTGGTCTCGGTCGACGACGCCATGGGCTTCGTGTTCGTCAAGGGCGCGGTGCCCGGCCTGGAAGGCGGCATCGTCGAAGTGCGCGACGCGATCAAGCACAAGGTGCCGGCCAAGGCGCCCGTCCCCGCCGGCCTCAGGGCCAAAGGCGCGTCCGACGCGCCGGCCGCCGCCGAGCAGAAGGGCTAAGCCGCCATGAAGTGCGACGTCATCAGCCTCGACAAGAAGAGCGTCGGTTCGATCGACCTGCCGGACGCCATTTTCGGCGTCGAGGTCCGTCCCGACATCCTGCATCGCGTCGTGCGCTGGCAACTGGCCAAGCGCCGCGCTGGCACCCACAAGACCAAGGGCATCAGCGAGATCAGCGGCACCACCAAGAAGCCGTTTGCGCAGAAGGGTTCGGGCCGCGCCCGCCAGGGCTCGCTGCGCTCGCCGCAGTTCCGCGGCGGCGCGGTGATCTTCGGGCCGGTCGTGCGCAGCCACGCCCACGCCCTGCCCAAGGCAATCCGCCGCCTGGGCCTGAAGTCGGCGCTGACCGCCAAAGCCAAGGACGGCAAGCTGGTGGTTCTGGATGAAGCCAAGCTGGGTGACGCCAAGACCAAGGCGCTGGCTGGCCGTATCCGGAAACTTGGCTGGGATTCGGCCTTGATTGTCGACGGCAAGACCCTGGACGAGGGCTTTGCCCGCGCCGCGCGCAACATCAAGGGCATCGACGTGCTGCCGACGCAAGGCGTCAACGTCTACGACATCCTGCGCCGCGACACCCTGGTGCTGACCAAGGCGGCCGTTGCCGGCCTGCAGGAGCGCTTGTCATGAGCAAACCGGACGCCAAGGCCGTGATCACGCCCGAAATGTACGATCTGATCAAGGCGCCGCTCATCACCGAAAAAGCGACCATGGTGTCGCAGCACAACCAGGTGATGTTCCGCGTGCCGCTGTCGGCCACCAAGCCCGAGATCAAGAAGGCGGTCGAGGCGCTGTTCAAGGTCAACGTCACCGGCGTCAACACGCTGGTGTCGAAAGGCAAGAAGAAGATGTTTCGCGGCCGCGTCGGCCGGCGCAGCGATTCAAAGAAAGCGATCGTGACGTTGGCCGAGGGCCAGTCGATCGACGTGACCACGGGGCTCTGACGCCATGGCATTGAAAACCTACAATCCGGTCACGCCGTCGCTGCGCGGCACCGTCCTGGTCGACCGGGCCGAACTGTACAAGGGCAAGCCCGTTAAGGCGCTGACCGAAGGCCAGTCTGCGACCGGCGGGCGCAACAACGCCGGGCGCATCACCTCGCGCTTCCGTGGCGGTGGCCACAAGCACCGTTACCGCACCATCGACTTAAAGCGCGCCAAGCGCGGCGTGGTCGGCACGGTCGAGCGGCTGGAATACGACCCCAACCGCACCGCCTTCATCGCCCTGATCGCGTATCCGGACGGCGAGAAGTCCTACATTCTGGCGCCCCAGCGCCTGAAGGCGGGTGACCAGGTGATCGCCGCCGACCAGGCAGACATCAAGCCCGGCAACGCCATGCCGCTCAAGAACATGCCGGTGGGCACCATTGTCCATAACGTGGAGCTCAAGGCCGGTCGCGGCGGCCAGATCGCGCGCTCGGCCGGCTGTTACGTGCAGCTGATCGGCAAGGACGCGGGTTACGCTCAGTTGCGCCTGGCATCGGGCGAGCTGCGTCTGGTGCGCGCGGAATGCATCGCCACGGTTGGTGCGGTGTCGAACCCGGACAACCAGAACATTAAATTCGGCAAAGCGGGCCGCATGCGCTGGCTTGGATTCCGGCCGCACAATCGCGGCGTTTCCATGAACCCGGTCGATCACCCCCTGGGTGGTGGCGAAGGCAAGAGCTCGGGCGGTCGTCACCCGGTGACCCCGTGGGGCAAGCCGACCAAGGGTAAGCGCACCCGCACCAACAAAAAGACTCAACGGTTGATCATGCGCAGCCGCCATCAGGCGAAGAGCAAGGTCTAAGGGAACGGAGGACGCACGTGTCGCGCTCGGTTTGGAAGGGTCCGTTCGTGGACGGTTTTCTGCTCAAGAAGGCGGAAACCGTTCGCTCGTCGGGCCGCAACGAAGTGATCAAGACGTGGTCGCGGCGCTCGACCATCCTGCCGCAATTCGTCGGGCTCACGTTCGGCGTGCACAACGGCCACAAGCACGTGCCGGTGCTGGTGACAGAGAACATGATCGGCCACAAGCTGGGCGAGTTCGCGCCCACCCGCACGTTCCACGGCCACACCGGCGACAAGAAGGCCGCCGTAGGCGGCACGCCGTCCCCGGCCGCGGCCGCGAGGAAGGCTTAACCCATGGGCAAGCCAGCCAACCCCCGCCGCGTCGGCGAGTCAGAGGCCCGCGCTTTCTCCAGCGCCATTCGTGTCAGCCCGCGCAAGCTGAACCTGGTGGCCGAGACCATTCGCGGCAAGAGCGCCGAGACCGCGCTGGCCGAGCTGTCGTTCAACCCGCGCCGCGTGGCGCGCGACGTCAGGCGCGTGCTGCAGTCGGCCATCGCCAACGCCGAGAACAACCATCAGCTGGAAGTCGACCGTCTGGTCGTGTCCGAGGCGTTCGTCGGCAAGGCCCTTGTGATGAAGCGTTTCCACGCGCGTGCCCGCGGCCGCGCCGGTCGAGTCGAGAAGCCGTTCTCGAGCCTGACCATCATCGTGCGCGAGAAAGCCGAAGACTCGAAGAAGGAGAGTGCGTAATGGGCCAGAAGGTCAGTCCGGTCGGGCTGCGGCTCGGCATTAATCGCACCTGGGACAGCCGTTGGGTCGCCGGTCGCGGCGATTACGCGAAGATGCTGCACGAGGACATCAAGATTCGCGGCTACCTGCGCGAGCGGCTGGCGCAGGCCGGCGTGTCGCGCATCGTCATCGAGCGTCCGGCCAAGAAAGCGCGCGTGACCATTCACACCGCCCGGCCGGGTGTGGTGATCGGCAAGAAGGGCGCCGACATCGAGCTGATCCGCAAGGAACTGCAGAAGATGACGGGCAACGAGGTCAGCCTGAACATCGTCGAAATCCGCAAGCCGGAACTCGACGCGACCCTGGTGGCCGAAAACATCGCCCAGCAGCTGGAGCGTCGGGTGGCGTTCCGCCGCGCCATGAAGCGCGCCGTGCAGGCCGCCATGCGACTGGGCGCCGAAGGCATCCGCATCAACTGCTCGGGACGCCTGGGCGGCGCCGAAATCGCCCGTCTGGAATGGTACCGCGAAGGACGGGTGCCGTTGCACACCCTGCGCGCCGACATCGACTACGGCGAGGGTACCGCCAAAACCACCTACGGCACCTGCGGCGTGAAAGTGTGGGTGTTCAAGGGCGAGATCATGGAACACGACCCGATGGCCCAGGACAAGCGGAGCGCCGACCAGGGGCCGCGCCCGTAACGGCGTACGCCAAACGGCCGCGAACAACGGATCACGAACATGCAGTCACCGAAACGAACCAAGTACCGCAAGGCCTTCAAAGGGCGCATCAAGGGCGCCACTAAGGGCGGCAGCGCGCTCAACTTCGGCAACTTCGGGCTGAAGGCGCTGGAGCCCGATCGCGTGACCGCGCGCCAGATCGAGGCCGCGCGCCGCGCGCTGACGCGCTTCCTGAAGCGGCAGGGCCGTGTGTGGATCCGCATTTTTCCCGACGTGCCGGTGTCGCGCAAACCCGCCGAAGTGCGCATGGGTTCAGGCAAGGGCACGCCGGAGTATTGGGTGTGCCGCGTGGCGCCCGGCCGCGTGATGTTCGAGGTCGATGGCGTGACGGAAGCGATCGCGCGCGAAGGCTTTGCGCTGGCCGCGGCCAAGTTGCCGATCAAGACCAAGTTTGTGGCCCGTATCGGCTAACCGGACGGAATCGGGCAAGGAACACGACGATGGCGAAAGCTGCAGACATCAAGGCCAAGACCAACGACGAGCTCAACGGCCGCCTTGGCGAGCTCAAGAAGGAACAGTTCAACCTGCGCTTCCAGCGGGCCTCGGGCCAGCTGACCAACACCGCGCGCGTGCGCTTGGTGCGCCGCGAGATCGCTCAGATCAAGACGGTGCTGGGCGAGCGCCGTCAGGCGTCGTAAGCGCCGGCGCCGGAACAAGGAAAACAAGTCATGCCGAAACGCATTCTTCAGGGTGTCGTGGTGAGCGACAAGCAGGACAAGACGGTGATTGTCCGCGTCGAGCGCCGCTACATGCACCCGATCTACAAGAAGTTCATCCGCCGCAGCAAGAAATACGCCGCGCACGACCCCGCCAACGCCGGCAAGATCGGCGATACCGTGCGGATTCGCGAATGCCGGCCGATCTCGAAGACCAAGAAGTGGGAACTCGTCCAGGAGCAGGCCGAGTAACCGGGGCAGTTCCGGCGAAGGACCGCGTGTCATGATCCAGCAGCAATCAAATCTCGAAGTCGCCGACAACTCGGGCGCCCGCCGCGTGATGTGCATCAAGGTGCTGGGCGGCTCCAAGCGCAAGTACGCCTCGGTCGGCGACGTCATCGTCGTATCGGTGAAGGACGCCATCCCGCGTGGCCGCGTGAAAAAGGGCGACGTGCACCGCGCCGTGATTGTGCGGACCGCCAAGGAACTGCGTCGTCCCGACGGTACCGCGATCCGTTTCGACCGCAATGCGGCGGTGCTGATCAACAATCAGGGCGAGCCGATCGGCACGCGCATCTTCGGACCGGTCACGCGCGAACTGCGCTCGAAGAAGTTCATGAAGATCATTTCGCTCGCCCCCGAGGTGCTGTGATGGCCAAGCTGAAGATCAAGAAGGGCGACAAAGTCGTCGTCATCGCCGGCCGCGACAAGGGCAAGACTGGCGAGGTGGTGAAGGCGCTGCCGCGCGAAAACCGCGTCGTGGTGCAGGGCGTCAACGTGGTCAAGCGCCACACCCGGCCGTCGACCACGGCCGCCGGCGGGATTGTCGAGAAGGAAGCTTCGATCCACGTCTCCAACGTCGCCTATCTCGATCCGAAAGAGAACAAGCCGACCCGCATCGGCTTCAAGGTTCTCGGTGACGGCAAGAAGGTGCGGGTGGCCCGTCGTTCGGGCGAGATGATCGACTAATACTGGGCCCACAACGGCTAAGGATGATGCGCCATGGCGCGTTTGCGTGAACACTACGATACCTCGGTCCGGCCAGCGCTGGTCGCCAAGTTCGGCTACAAGAACCCGATGGCGGTGCCGCGCCTGACCAAGATCGTCATCAATATGGGCGTCGGCGAAGCGTCGCAGGATCGCAAGAAGATCGACGCCGCGGTCGAGAACCTGACGGCGATCGCCGGCCAGAAGCCGGTCGTGACGCGCGCCCGCAAGGCCATCGCCAATTTCAAGCTGCGCGAGGGCCAGCCGGTCGGCTGTTCGGTGACCCTGCGTCAGGCCCGGATGTACGAGTTCCTGGACCGGTTGGTGAACATCGCCCTGCCGCGCGTGCGCGACTTCCGCGGCCTGCCGCCCAGGGCCTTCGATGGCGCCGGCAACTACAACATCGGCCTGAAAGAACAGATCGTGTTTCCCGAGATCGACTACGACAAGGTCGACAAGGTGCGCGGCATGAACATCACCATTTGCACGACGGCCCGAACCGACGAGGAAGCGATGGCGCTGCTCGAAGGTTTCTCGGTGCCGTTCCAGAAGAACTGAGTCAAGGAGCGCTTTCCATGGCGAAAACCAGTGTCGTGTGGCGCAACCGGAAACGGGAGCGGATGTCCAAACAGATGGGCAACCGCCGCGCCAAGCTGAAAGCGATCATCATGGATCGCGAGACCACGCCCGAGGATCGCTTCGCCGCCGTGCTGAAGCTGGCGCAGATCCCGCGCAATTCCTCGCGGGTGCGCATCCGCAACCGCTGCGAACTCACCGGGCGGCCGCGCGCCGTCTACCGGAAATTCAAGATGGCTCGCAACAAGCTGCGTGAACTGGCCTCGAAGGGCCAGATCCCCGGCATGGTCAAGTCGAGCTGGTAAGGAGGACCGTCCGTGTCTCTTTCCGATCCGATCGGCGATTTGCTGACAAGAATCCGCAATGGTCAGCAGGCCAAGCAGGCGCACATCAACGCGCCCGCGTCGAAGCTGCGCGAGAACCTGCTGCGGGTGCTGGAGCGCGAGGGCTACATCCGCGGCTTCGAGCGCAAGCCGGTGCGCACCGGCATCGACGAGCTGCGCATCGAACTGAAGTACAACGAGGGCGAGCCGGTCATCAGCCGCATCACCCGCGTCTCGAAGCCTGGCCGGCGTGTCTACGCCAAGATCAAGGATCTGCCGAAGGTCTACAACGGCCTGGGTATCTCGATCCTGTCGACGCCGCGCGGCGTGATGTCGGACCACGAGGCGCGCCAGGCCAATGTCGGCGGCGAAGTGCTGTGCCAGGTGTTCTGAGGACTGTTGGTGTTTGATCTGCCGATCAAGGAATTGATGTCATGTCGCGCGTAGGCAAGTATCCGGTGGCCATCCCCTCCGGCGTCACGGTGACGCAGGCTGGCCGCCTGCTGACCGTCAAGGGCAAGCTGGGCGAACTGAAGCTCGAGGCGCTGCCCGATGTCGACACCGCCGTGAGCGACGGCAAAATCGTCGTCACCCCGCGCGGCGAGACCAAGCGTGCGCGCGCCCAGTGGGGCACCACGCGCGCGCTGATCAACAACATGGTTCGCGGCGTGTCGCAGGGCTACAAGAAGACGCTCGATATTTCCGGCGTCGGCTTCAAGGCCCAGGCGCAAGGCAAGAAACTGAACCTGAACATCGGGCTGTCCCACGATGTGGCCATCGAAATCCCGGCCGGCATCGAGGTGAAGACTCCGTCGGCCACCCAGATCGAGATTTCCGGCGCCGACGCCCAGCGCGTTGGGCAGATCGCCGCCGAAATCCGCGCCAAGAAGCCGCCCGAGCCCTACAAGGGCAAGGGCATCAAGTATTCCGATGAAGTCATCCTGCGCAAAGAAGGCAAGAAGAAGTAACGCAGGACCGACGCCGACCATTCGCCGCAGGACCCACGCTCATGACCAGCAAGACTTTCCAGGCCGCGCGCCGTCGGGCGCGCATCCGCACCAAGATCAGCCGCACCGCCGGCGGCCGCCCCCGCCTGACCGTGTTCCGTTCGGGCCGGCACATCTACGCCCAGATCGTCAGCGACAACGACGGCAAGACCCTGGCCGCGGCCTCGACCGTGGATAAGGACGTCCGCGCCGAAGTGAAGAGCGGCGGCAACAAGGTCGCGGCCGGCGCCGTCGGCAAGCTGATCGCCGCGCGGGCGGTGGCCGCCGGCGTGAAGACGGTGGTGTTCGATCGCGGGAGCTACCTCTACCACGGGCGCGTCAAGGCGTTGGCCGACGCCGCCCGCGAAGCCGGCCTGGCGTTCTGATCGCGCCGGCCCGCAACAACGCACGCAAAGCGCAGGAAGGAACGCGCACATGGCTCGGATGCCACAGGGTGAAGAACGCAAGGACCGCGGCCGGGGCCGCGGTCGCGATCGCGACCGCGATCGTGATCGCGATCGCTCGGACCGCGGCGACCGCGACGAAGAGTTCATCGACAAGCTTGTGCATATCAACCGCGTCGCCAAGGTGGTGAAGGGCGGCCGGCGGTTCGCGTTCGCCGCTCTGGTCGTGGTCGGCGACGGCAAGGGCCGCGTCGGCTACGGCTCGGGCAAAGCGCGCGAGGTCCCGGAAGCCATCCGCAAAGCCACCGATCAGGCCAAGCGCGGCATGATCCGCGTGCCGCTGCGCGAGGGGCGTACCCTGCATCACGACCTGCGCGGCCGCTTCGGCGCCGGCAAGGTGATTCTGCGCGCCGCCCCGCCAGGCACCGGCATCATCGCCGGCGGTCCGATGCGCGCGGTGTTCGAGACCATGGGCATCCAGGACATCGTCGCCAAAAGCGTGGGCAGCAACAATCCGCACAACATGGTCAAGGCGACGTTCTCGGCGTTGCAGATCATGACCTCGCCACGCGCGGTCGCCGCCAAGCGCAGCAAAAAGGTCGCCGAAATCCTGGGCCGTCGCGGCGACGAAGCCGCCAAGGACGCAGGCAAGGAGGCCTAAGCCATGGCCAGCAAGAAAACCGTGACCGTGAAGCAGGTTCACAGCGGCGCCGGGCGCTACAAGAACCAGCGCGACACGCTGGTCGGCTTGGGCCTGAACAAGATCGGCCGCGTTCGTACGCTGGAGGACACTCCGGCCGTGCGCGGTATGATCAATCGCGTCAAGCACCTGGTCGTCGTGGTGGAAAGCGCCTGATGGCGCATGGCCCCACGGCACATTATCTGAACATCGGCGGGCCCGCGCGGGCCGCCGCAGCGGGATCGAGGACGGCGTTATGAAGCTCAACGAACTGCGCAATCGCGAAGGCGCCACCCATCGGCGCAAAGTGCTGGGGCGCGGCATCGGCTCCGGCTTGGGCAAGACCTCGGGCCGCGGCGTGAAGGGCCAGAAGGCGCGCACTGGCGTATCGGTCAACGGTTTCGAAGGCGGCCAGATGCCGCTGTACCGCCGCACCCCGAAGCGCGGCTTCACCTCGCTCGCGCGGCTCGACTATGCCGAGGTCAGCCTGGCCCGCCTGCAGGCCGCGGTCGATGCCGGGCAACTCGATCCCGCCGGCACGGTCGACGCCGCCGCCCTGGTCAAGGCCGGCCTGATTCGGCGTGTGCTCGACGGCGTGCGCGTGCTGGGCCCCGGCGCGCTCAAATCCAAGCTGGCATTTGTCGTCGACGGCGCTTCGGCGCCGGCCCGCGCGGCCATCGAGGCCGCCGGCGGCAGCATCACCATCGTCGCCCGGCCGCAACCGCAGCCGGGCCCCAAGGATCGTCCCAAGAAGGACCGCGCCAAGAAGCCGGCCGCGAAGAGCTGAGAACGGGTCGCGCAATCCGCGCCGAATGATCCGTACATGAGTGTGACGGATCAGGTCGGCCGGTTCGTGAAGGAATGAAGGCATCATGGCGTCAGCGGCGGATCAGATCGCAGCGAACGTGAACTTCGGCGTGCTGTCGAAGGCCACCGAGCTCAAGAAGCGCATCTGGTTCGTGCTGGGTGCGCTGATCATCTATCGCATCGGCTCGTTCATCACGCTGCCGGGCATCGACCCGACGGTGATGGCGGAAATCATCCAGTCGCAAAGCGGCGGGGTGCTGGGCCTGTTCGACGTGTTCGCCGGCGGCGCCTTGTCGCGCATGAGCATCTTCGCGCTCAACATCATGCCGTACATCTCGGCGTCGATCATCATTCAGTTGATGTCTTCGGTCAGTCCCACCCTCGAGCAGATGAAGAAAGAGGGCGTGACCGGCCGCATCAAGATGAACCAATACACGCGCTATCTGACCGTGCTGATCACGGCCTTGCAGGCGCTTGGCATCGCCTCGGGCCTCGAGTCCGCGACCGGCGCGTCGGGCGCGCCGGCAGTGATCAATCCCGGCCTGTTCTTCAAGTTCACGACGGTCGTCACCCTGGTCGGCGGCACCATGTTCCTGGTGTGGCTCGGCGAGCAGATCAGCGAGCGCGGCATCGGTCAGGGCATTTCGGTGCTGATCTTCGCCGGAATCGTGGCGGGGCTGCCTGGCGCCATTGGCGGCACGCTGGAGCTGGGTCGCACCGGCGCGCTGTCGCCGGTCATCATCGTGCTGCTGGCCCTGGGCGCGGTCGCGGTCATCGCCTTCATCGTGTTCATCGAAACGGCCCAGCGTCGCATCCTGGTGCAGTACCCCAAGCGGCAGGTGGGCGCGCGGATGTTCGGCGGCGAAAGCTCGCACATGCCGCTCAAGATCAACACCGCCGGCGTCATCCCGCCCATTTTCGCCAGCTCGCTCCTGCTGATGCCGCTCACGCTGGCCGGCCTTCAGGGCACGGCCGACGGCTCCGACGGCGGCATCATGGCGACCATCGGCGTGCTCTTGGGTCGCGGCCAGCCGCTGTACCTGTTCCTCTATTCGGCGATGATCATCTTCTTCGCATTCTTCTACACCGCGGTGGTATTCAATCCGCAGGAGACCGCGGAAAACCTGCGCAAGTACGGTGGCTTCGTGCCGGGCATCCGGCCGGGTAAGCCGACCGCCGAGTATCTCGATTTCGTGCTCACGCGCCTGACCGTGGTGGGCGGCATTTACTTGATCATCGTCTGCCTGATCCCTGAATTTCTGATCACGCGCCTCAGCGTGCCGTTTTACTTCGGCGGCACCAGCCTGATGATTGTGGTCAACGTCACGATCAACACGATGCAGCAGATTCAGGCGCATTTGCTGGCGCATCAGTACGAGGGCCTGCTGAAGAAATCGCGGTTGCGGGGCAAGAAGTGAAATGGCCGGCAAGCGCGTCATCCTGTTGGGGCCTCCCGGCGGCGGCAAGGGAACCCAGGCCAAGCGATTGCAGGACAAGTACCGCATCGTCCAGCTCTCGACCGGGGACATGCTGCGCGCCGCGGTCGCGGCGGGCACCGAGGTCGGCCGCAAGGCCAAGGCGGTCATGGACGCCGGCCAACTGGTGTCCGACGAGTTGATGGTGGCGATGATCGCCGAGCGGATCGACCAGCCCGACTGCGGCAACGGTTTCATCCTCGACGGCTTTCCGCGCACCATTCCGCAGGCCGAGGCGCTCGATACCCTGTTGAGGTCGAAAGGCCTGAAGCTGGACGGGGTGATCGAGGTGCGGGTGCCGGATGCGCGGCTGATCGATCGCATCACCGGGCGCTTCACCTGCGCCAAGTGCGGCGAGGGCTATCACGACCGCTACAAGCGGCCGAAAAAGGACGGCGTGTGCGATGTCTGCGGCGGCTCCGAATTCAAGCGGCGCGCCGACGACACCGAAGCCACCGTCAAGCAGCGGCTGGCGGCATACCACGCGCAAACCGCGCCGCTACTGCCGTTTTACGAGGCGCGTGGCCTGTTGCGGGCGGTGGACGGCGACCGCGACATGGATGCTGTAAGTGCCGATCTGGAAAGGGTTTTGGGTGTGTGAGGCCGAGTTGACTCGGGGGTCTAAGTGCCTATAATGGCGCGCTTTTCCGGGATCCCCGCAGCACTCACCTCACAACTGAACGCGTAACGAAGGAGTACGGGCCTTGGCACGTATCGCTGGAGTCAACTTACCAACGGCCAAGCGTGTGGTGATCGCGCTGCGCTACATCTACGGCATCGGGCCGACCAATGCGCGCGACATTTGCGCGAAGGCCAACATCGACAAGGCGCGGCGCGTCAACCAGTTGACCGAGGACGAGGTCATCCGCATCCGCGACCTGATCGACAAGGATTACGTGGTCGAGGGCGACCTGCGCCGCGAAGTGGCGATGAACATCAAGCGCCTGATGGATCTTGGCTGCTATCGCGGCCTGCGCCATCGCAAGGGCCTGCCGGTGCGCGGCCAGCGCACGCACACCAATGCGCGCACCCGCAAGGGCCCGGCCAAGCCGATCGCCGGCAAGAAAAAAGTGACCAAGTAAGCGCGGCCAGAACCAAAGGCCGGCACGATCCCCCCAGGACCACGAACGCACGGATATCGCCATGGCAAAGCCAGCTCCCGCGGCCGAGACCGCACCCGCCGCCGCGAACGCACCCGCCGCCGGCGGAACGCGCGCGCGCAAGAAGGAACGCAAGAACATCAGTTCGGGCATCGCGCACGTCAACGCGACGTTCAACAACACGATGATCACCATCACCGATGTGCAGGGCAACTCGATCGCGTGGTCGTCGGCCGGCACGATGGGCTTCAAGGGTTCGCGCAAGTCGACGCCGTACGCCGCGCAGATCGCCGCCGAAAGCGCCGGCAAGAAGGCGATGGAGCACGGCATGAAGACGCTGTCGGTCCTGGTCAAGGGGCCGGGTACGGGCCGTGAATCCGCTCTGCGCGCTTTGCAGGCGGTCGGCTTCATGGTCACCTCGATCCAGGACGTCACGCCGGTGCCGCACAACGGCTGCCGGCCGCGCAAGCGGCGCCGCGTCTAGACCTTTCAGCATCGTCTTCGCGCGTCGAAGGCGTTTTACCCGGGGCCGCGCCGCGTGGGCGCTGCCGTGTCGCAACAGGCAATAGACGGAATCAACCCGTGATCCAAAGAAACTGGCAGGAAATGATCAAACCCTCCAAGCTCAACGTCGAGCTCGGCGAGGATCAGCGCCGTCTGGCCACGGTCGTGGCCGAACCGCTCGAGCGCGGCTTCGGAGTCACGCTGGGCAACGCGTTGCGTCGCGTGATGCTGTCCTCGCTGCAGGGGGCGGCCGTCACGTCGATCCGTATCGACGGGGTGCTGCACGAATTCTCGTCGATCCCCGGCGTGCGCGAGGACGTCACCGACCTGATCCTCAATCTCAAGCAGCTGGCGCTGGCCATGCATGCCGAGGGTCCCAAGCGCATGACGCTGAAGGCCAAGGGCCCGGGCGCGGTCACCGCCGCGCAGATCCAGACCCCGGCCGACATCGAGATCATGAACCCCGACCTGATCATCTGCCACCTGGACGAGGGTGCGTCGCTGGCGATCGAGCTCGAGGTCAACAACGGCAAGGGCTACGTTCCGGCCTCGTCGAACCGCAAGGAAGACGATCCGATCGGCGTCGTGCCGATCGACTCGATCTTCTCGCCGGTGCGTCGCGTGTCGTACAAGGTCGACAACACCCGCGTCGGCCAGTCGATCGACTACGACAAGCTGTCGATGACGGTGGAGACCAACGGCGCGGTGAAGCCCGACGACGCCGTCGCGCTGGCCGCGCGCATCCTGCAGGATCAGCTGCGCCTGTTCATCAACTTCGAGGAACCGCAGGCCCAGGTCGCCGAACGCATCGAGGACGACCTGCCGTTCAACAAGAACCTGCTGCGCAAGGTGGACGAGCTTGAGTTGTCGGTCCGCTCGGCCAACTGCCTGAAGAACGACAACATCATCTACATCGGCGACCTGGTGCAGAAGACCGAAGCGGAAATGCTGCGCACCCCGAACTTCGGCCGCAAGTCGCTGAACGAGATCAAGGAAGTGCTGGCGCAAATGGGCCTGCACCTGGGCATGGAAGTGACCGGCTGGCCGCCCGAGAACATCGAGGAAATGGCCAAGAAGCTCGAGGAGCCGTTCTAGAGTCCGAAGCCTTGTTCTTCGCCCTCCCCTGAAAAGGGCAGGCAAGGAATAGGGCTGAGGAGTCGATCAGGGCCGTGGTGGCCCGCCCCGAAGGTTCCCGGCGCGACTTGTCGCGCCACGGCCGGCGGGACCCGCAATCGGTTTCGTGCGCGAAACCAAGGTGAAAGAAGGAGAGCGCCCGTGAAGCATCGTCTCAAGCAGCGCAAGCTCAACCGTACGTCGAGCCATCGCCGCGCCCTGCTGGCCAACATGGCCAATGCCCTGTTCAAGCACGAGCAGATCAAAACCACGCTGCCCAAGGCCAAGACCCTGCGGCCTTATGCCGAGCGCCTGATCACCTTGGCCAAGCGCGGCACGCTGCATGCCCGCCGCATGGCGGCTTCGAAACTGGGCGATGACGCGGTCATCCAGAAACTGTTTTCGACGCTGGCCGACCGCTACAAGGACCGCAAGGGCGGCTACACCCGGGTTGTCAAGGCTGGTTTCCGCACCGGCGACGCCGCACCGATGGCCATGATCGAGCTGATCGACCGCGATACCGCCGCTAAGGGCCTGGACTCAGGTCCGGTGCCGGAAAAGCCCGCGGGCACCGAGGACGTCGCCGCCTGAACATCCCGCGCGGCGTGAGATCGAAAGGGCGGCCTGAACCAGGGCTGCCCTTTTTCGTTGGCCGGCGTACCGCACGGCGGTCGGGCATGCCGGAGTGCCGCGCCCAACGCCGCATTCGCACGTACCATCGGCACGGTTGAGGGCAGGGGGGCTGCATCATGATCACCGTCGGATATCTGATCATCGCGCTGATGTGCCTGGTGGCGCTGGTCTACGCCGTCAAGCTGTGGCGCGAACGACCCGGGTCCACCTCGCTGTTGATCCTGATCCCGCTGGTCTTTCTGTGGTTGGACAACTTCGCCATCGCCGCCGGCAATTGGGTCGGCGAGGGCCCCATCCTGTCCGGCATGACTTATCTGCGTTTCTACTGGCACTGGCAGATGTTGCCGCTGCTGGTCATCGTCGCCGGCGCGCTGGCCCGACACGCCGGCTTCGCCTGGGCCAGGCCCAAGTGGGTCATGGCGCTGTTCTGCCTGCTGGCCGTCTACTTCATGGTGATCGACGTGCCTTACATCTGGCAGGTGCAGTTCCAGCCCGCCTGCTACGGCGACACGCTGCGCTTCGTCATCAACGTGCCGACCGACCAGGTGTGCGCGGGCACAACCCCGCTCGCCCCGCAAACCAGTCCGTCGCCGCTGCCGGCAATCTCGGTCAACGTGATCCTGATGATTATCGGGTTCATGATGTGGGTGCGCCACAAGTTCCCGTGGCTGGCGGTGGCGTGCGTGGTGATGTTCGCCTGCGCCGCCTCGGGCGCCGTGCCCGGCTTCTACTGGGGCCAGATCCTTGGCAATCTGGGCGAGCCGATCTTCAACTACGGCCTGCTGGCGGCGGGTTTCCGTTTCATTCCCGCACCGGCCGGACGCACGGCCGCACAGCCGGCCGCTGCGTAGCCTCGATGTCCTGGGCGCTGCTCGCGCTCGCGGTCGTCGATCTCGCCCTGCTGATCTGGGCCGCGCGGCACTTTGCCCGCAGGCCCGACAATCTGGCGCTCGGACTCCAGACCATCCTGCTGCTGTTGCTGTGGTTCGACGCCGGCACCGTGGCCGTGGGCGGCTGGCTCGGCGCCGGGCCGTTGCTGGAGAGCCTGAACCGCGTGCGCTACGGATGGTTCTATCTCACAATGCCGCTACTTCTGATTGGCGCGGTCGCGCTTGCCCGCCAGGCCGGCTTTGCCTGGGCGGTACGGCGTTGGCCGATGATCGTGGCGATCGCACTGGCCGTGGTTTTCATCGCGCTTGAGGTTCCGCGCGCGCTCACGGCCGACTACCAGACCGCCTGCTTCGCCGACACCTTGCGCTACGTGAACAGGGTCCCGGCCGGACAGGCCTGCGCGCCGGGCGACGAGGGATTGGGAACCGGCGCATTCTCGCCGGCGATCCCGCTGG
>JANRJB010000229.1:0-2692 GCA_033764265.1 Rhodospirillaceae bacterium
CTGCCCTCTCCCCCCATTCGCACGAATGGGGGGAGAGGGATACTTGAGGTTGGCGCGCGCCTGTCGCGCGCTTAACGAAAGTTGGGTGAGGGGGGCAGGAATCGCGCGCACGCCCGCGTCACTCGGCCCGCTTTTCGATCCGGTCATAGACGATCCAGGTGCCCACCGCCGGCACCTCGCCCACTTCATTGCGGATGCCGTCGAAGTAGACGATATCCCACAACAAGATGGCCGGGTACAGGTCGTAGTAGCGACGGAACACCTGCCGGGTCAGCGCCGTGCGCTCGGCTTCGGTCGGCGCGGCCAGCGCGCGCTGCAGCAGCGGCAGGCCTTCGGCGTCGCAGAACCATTTGAATGCGTGCAGGCACGAGTGGAGTTTGAGCGAGCGCAGGCTGTCGAGCGACGGCGCGGTGCCGTAGTCGGTGCCGAAGGCGGAGCCCGACCAGCCGCCGTCGCTGTGCATGAATGCGCTGAGCTGGTGCAGCAGGATCGGTCGGATGTCCATGCGCACGCCGACCTTGGCCAGGTCGGCGGCAATCTGCTGGAACAGCGCGCCATCGGAGACCGCGCCGCCCATCACGCCTTCGAACACGAACGAGAAGCCGTCGGGATATCCGGCCTCGGCCAACAACGCGCGGGCGCGATCCGGATCGTACGGATACGGCTTCAAGTCGGGGTCGTAGCCGGTGGCGTTGGGCGGGGTGAACTGGCTGGCCGGTGCGATCTTGCCCGCCAGCAGGTTGCGCGAAATGCCGGCGCGGTCGATGGCGAGATTGAGCGCCTGGCGCACGCGCACGTCCTGAAAGCGCGCGTCCTGTTCGACATTGAGCGCGATGGTGAATACGCCGGTGCCGCGATTGGCCTGCAGCCGGTGCCCGGCCGCCTCCAACAGCGGCTGTTCGTCCACGCGCAGCGCAAACGCCATGTCGATCTGCCCCGACAACAGGCCCTGCACGCGGGAGGACATTTCCGGCAGCGCGCGGAATTCCAGCCGGTCCACTCTCGGCGGTCGCCACGAACCCGAGAACGCCGCCAGCGAAATGCGCGCGGCCTCCCACCGCTCGGCCCTGAACGGACCGGTGCCGACCGGCGCGCGGGCATAACCATCGGGGCCGACCGTTGCCCAGTGGCGCGGCGCGATGATGCGCAGCGCCGACACCTCGCGATGCAGCACCGGGTTGGGGACGTTGGTGGCGATTTCCACCGTCAGCCGGTCGAGCGCGCGAGCGCCGGCCAGACTGGACAGCTCGGAGGCCGAGGTATCGCCGCGCGCGGCCGGCGACGTGAGATAGTCGACCGAGGCGACCACGGCCGCGGCGTCGAACGGTTCGCCGTTGGAAAAGGTCACGCCGTCGCGCAAGTCGAACTCCCACGTGGTCGGCGATGTCTGGCGCCAGGCGGTGGCCAGCCAGGGCGTGACCCGCCCCTCGCCGTCGACGAAGGTCAGCGCGTCGTAGATCGCGGTGAAAACATAGATCGCCGGCAGATTGGACACCGCGTACGGATGCCCCTGCGTGCGCGGCAGGCCGACCACGGCCACGCGCAGCGCGGTCTCGGCGACGGCCGCGCCGATCCCGAAACACAAACAGATCGCCAAACACAAAATGCGCACGTGCCGCTTCCCCTGCATCATCGCCACTGTAATGAATGCGCCGCACCGACCCAATCCTTTCCGCCGCCACCAGGCCTTGCGGCATCACCATCCACCCCTAAGATGGAGCCATGAAGCGACGAACACTCCTTGCGGGAACTGCGGCACTGGCCGGCACGGCTGGCCTGCCCATCGCGGCGCAGGCGCAAGCCCGCGCACGCGGCAACGTGTTGCGCGTCGGCGTGACCACGTTTCCGCCCGGCGGCGCGGACCCGCGCCGCTCGGTCAGCGTGTTCGCCACTTACACCTGGTCGCCGATGTTCGAGGCGCTGACCACCTTCAGCGAGGCGACCGAACTGGCGCCCGAGCTGGCGGTGGCCTGGCAGGCGACCAGCCCGACGACCTGGCATTTCAAGCTGCGCGAGGGCGCGAAATTTTCCACCGGCCGGACCCTGACCGCCCAGGATGTGGCCGACAACCTGGACTGGCTGCGCACGCCCGAGGCCGCCGGCAGCCCGGTGCAGCGCCAGCTGGAAAGCGTGACGGCCGCGCGCGCGATCGACCCGCTGACCGTGGAAGTGACCACCGCCTACCCCAACGCCATCCTGCCGCGCGAGATTTCGTGCCTCTACATCGTCGAGCCCGGCCTGTGGCGCACGCTGGGCCCGGACGGCTTCGCCCGCGCGCCGGTCGGCACCGGCCCGTTCAAACTCACCGACTGGGGTGCGGCCAAGATCGTCTATGCGCCGAATCCGCACTCCTGGCGGCCCCCCCAATTGGCCGGGCTGGAGATTCTCGACCTGCCGGAAATGACCTCGCGCCTGCAGGCGCTGGTCACCGGCCAGATCGATGTCGCCATCGGCATGGGCCCGGACGAACAGCCGACCATCGAACAGGCGGGCGGCCGGCTGCACGAACGCAGCCCGCACGACGTGATTTCGCTGGCATTCGTTATCGGCGCGGGGTCGCGGCGCGCGGTCAACCCGTTGAACGACGTGCGCGTGCGCCGCGCGCTCAACCACGCCGTCGACAAGGACACCATCGCCAGCGTGATCCTGCAGGGCCGCTCGCGCGCGGCCACCCAGGGCGCGGTGCGCGGCC
>JANRJB010000196.1:0-1853 GCA_033764265.1 Rhodospirillaceae bacterium
CACGCCCCGCGGCCTCCGGAGGCACCATCGTTGCCGCCGACACGTTGACCCACAGCGAATCCCAACGCACCATCGCTCTCCTGACTAGCCTACCGCCGTTCCACCGGCGGATTCTTCCATCCCCCGGACCCGGCGGCAAATGAATACCCTGTTTTTCGCCAACGCCCTATTGCCGAACGGCTGGGCCAGGAACGTGCGCCTGGACATCGACCCGGCCGGCAATTTCGCCGCGATTTCCGCCGATTCCCGGCCCGACGGCGCCGCCCGTGTCGACGGCGTCGCGATCCCCGGCATGCCGAATCTGCATAGCCATGCCTTCCAGCGCGCCATGGCTGGTTTGACGGAAACCGTGGGATCGGCCCCGGGAGGAGTGGAGGACAGCTTCTGGACCTGGCGCGAGGTGATGTACCGCTTCGTCGGCAAGCTGGAGCCCGACGACCTGCGCGCCATCGCCACCCAGCTCTATGCCGAAATGCTGTGCAGCGGCTACACCGCCGTCGCCGAGTTCCACTACCTGCATCACGACGTCGACGGCCGGCCCTATGCCGACCCGGCCGAGATGTCGCGCGCCGTGGCCGAGGCGGCGCGCACGGCTGGGATCGGCCAGACGCTGCTGCCCGTGCTTTATGTATCCGGTGGCTTCGGCGGCAAGCCCGCGGGCGACGGCCAGCGCCGCTTCCTGCACACGGTCGACGACTATCTGCGCCTGGTGGCCACGCTGGAGCGCGCCTATCGCGACGATCCGCAGATCCGCGTGGGCATTGCGCCGCATTCGCTGCGCGCCGTCCCGCCCGAGACGCTGCGCGAGGCGGTGGTCGGCCTGGACGCGATCGACCAGGACGCGCCCATTCACATCCACATCGCCGAGCAGACCAAGGAGGTCGAGGACTGCCTGGCCTGGTCGGCCCAGCGCCCGGTCGACTGGCTGCTGCAGCACGCCCCCGTGGGACCGCGCTGGTGCCTCGTCCATGCCACCCACATGACCGGCCAGGAAACCGCCGCGCTCGCCGCCAGCGGGGCCGTGGCGGGCCTATGCCCGACCACCGAGGCCAATCTGGGCGACGGGCTGTTTCCGCTCGTGGCCTACCTGGCGGCCAACGGGCGCTACGGCATCGGGTCCGACAGCCATATATCGGTGAGCCCGGTCGAGGAGCTGCGCTGGCTGGAATACGGGCAACGCCTGGTCACGCGCCGGCGCAACGTGGCGGCCCAGGGCTGGGCGACCGGCCCAGGCGCCGCCACCGGCGCCGGGCTGCACCAGCGCGCGCTGACAGGCGGCGCCCAGGCCTGCGCCCGCCCGATCGGCGCCCTCGGCCAGGGCCGGCGCGCCGACCTGGTGGTGCTCGACCCCGACCACCCGCTGCTCGCGGGGCGCGAGGGCGAGCGCCTGGTCGACTCCTACGTGTTCTCGGGCAACGCCCAGACGGTCCGCCACGTGATGGTCGGCGGCCAATGGGTGGTGCGCGACGGCCGGCACCGCGACGGCGAGCGTATCGCCGAGGCTTATCGGCAGGCGGTCAGGCGGCTGTCGGCCTGAGCCTCAACCCACCCGCAGGTACCCCATCATCCCGGTCTCCTGGTGCTCGATGATGTGGCAATGGAACATCCAGTCGCCGGATTCGCCGGCGACGAAGGCGATCTCGACGCGCTCGTCGGGGCCGACCAGCACCGTGTCGGCCCAGAACGGCCGGTACTTGGTTTTCGTCGCGCGTAGCACGCGGAAGGTGTGGCCGTGCAGGTGCATGGGATGCCAGTGCGGCGTCGAGTTGAACATCTCCACGACGTAGGTGCGGCCGGACTTGAGCTCGAACAGCGGCGGCACCTTCTTGTCGTGGCCGACGCCGGGCCAGGCC
>JANRJB010000252.1:0-8650 GCA_033764265.1 Rhodospirillaceae bacterium
GTTTCGCCGCCGAAGCCGCGGAATTTGACCATCGACAGTGCGAAGTCGAAGCCCAGCGCCTCGCACTTCAGGGTCACGTCGCGGTTCAGCTGCCAGCTCGGCCAGGTCGGCGGCACGTTGCGCGACATGATGAACCCGCCCTTGGCGATGGGCAGGAAAATTCCGATGTCCATGGGCATGGGGTCGGGTCTCCCGTGGGATAAGGCTCAGGTTTTCGGATCGGCGGACGCGGCCGGTTTGGCGCCGGCATCGGGCCCGACCACGACGATCTTCAGCGTATCGGGATTGTAGATGCGCCGGGCGACCCGGTTGGCGTCGTCGAGGGTGATCTTCTCGATGAACGCGTTGCGGCGGTCGAGGTAGTCGCGCCCCAGCTTGTCGCGCTGCACGGCGATCAAGGTGTCGGCGATACGTTGCGCGCCGGTGAAGCGCAGCGGCCAGGCGCCGGTCAAATACGCCTTGGCGTCGTCCAGCTCCGCCTGCGTCAGCCCGCCGTCGTGCAGCTTGCGCCATTCCTCGCGGAACACCGCCAGGCTTTGTTCGGCGGCGTCGGAGCGCGTGCCGGCGCCGGCCATGACGATGGCGCCGGCGTCGCGCGGCTGCAGCGAGGAAAACGCCGAGTAGGCTAGCCCGCGCTTTTCGCGGATCTCGTTCATCAGCCGCGAGCGGAACGAACCCGAGCCGAAAACGTAATCGACCACCAGCGCGGCGTACCAGTCGGGGTCGCTGCGTTTGATGCCTTCCTGGCCGATGTAGATAACCGTCTGCGGCAGATCCTTGTCGACACGGATCAGTTGCGCCTCGGCCGGAATCGTCGCCTCGGGCAGCTTCCACGCGGCGCCGGTGGTGGCCGGCAGGCCGCCGAAGATGGAATCGAGCGCCCGGCCCAGGTCGGCGGGCGTGATGTCGCCGACCGCGGCCACGATCAGCCGGTCGCGCGCCAGGTGCCGCCTGGCCCAACCCCGAAGATCGTCGGCGGTGATGGCCGCGACCGTTTCGGGCGTGCCGTTGTCGTTCGCGCCGTAGGGGTGCCCCGGGTACAGCGCGGCCATCAGTGCGTCGCCGGCGATGCGGTTGGGGTTCTCGGCATCGGCCTTGAGCCCCACCAGGATCTGCCGGCGGATGCGCTCGATCGGCTCGGCATCGAAGCGTGGCTGGGTCAGCGCGTCGCGCAACAGCTCGAACGCCACGGCGGAATTCTGCGTCGTGGTGGTGACCGCCCCGATGATGGCGTCCTGGTCTGCGCCGAAACGCCAGCGGATCGACAGGTCTTCCAGCTCGGTCTGGAAGGCGAAGCTGTCGCGCGGGCCCGCGCCCTCGTCCAACAGCGCGACGGCCATGGACGACAGGCCCCGTGTGGCGGGCGGGTCCAGCGCCGCGCCGCCGTGGAAGAAGATCGACAGCGCGATGATCGGGTTGGTGTGGTCCTCGCTCAGGTAGGCGGTGATGCCGCCGGGGCTTTTTACTTCCTGGACGTCGATGGCCGACGCGCCAGCGGCCCAGCCGATCCACAGGCACGCCGCCGTGACCAGCACGCGCAGGGGTCTTGCGACCATCGGTCTTGCGGCCGTCATTGCGTCACCTGGGCCGGCAGCAGGATGGCGGTGCCCGACGCCCCGGTTGCGAACAGGCGGGTGGCGGCGGCGCGCACCTGGTCGGCGGTGACCGCGTTCAGGCGCGCCTCGGCGCTTTCGATTACCTCCAACGGGATGCCGATGGCGCGCAGCATGCCGACTTGCTGGGCGGCGCCGAACGGCGAATCCTTGGCGTAGGCGAGCGAGGTGGTCATGCGCTGCTTGGCCTTGGCCACGTCATCGTCGGTGATGCCGCCGTCGGCCAGGATCTTGTCCAGTTCCTGATCCAGCGCCTGCTCGGCGGCCGCGATCTCGACGCCCGGATTGGGCGTGACCCACATCGAATAGGTGCCGTAGCTGAACATGTTGGGATTGTAGAATGATCCCGCCCCGGCGGCGATTTTCCGCTCGACCACCAGCGCGCGGTACAACTTCGAGGTCGCCCCGCCGCCGGCGATTTCGGAGAAAACCAACAAAGGTTCCACGTCGGCGCGCTCGCCGGCGTTGAAGCTGGGCGCGACCAGTTGGCGCGACCAGCGCGGCTGGCGCACGCGCGGATCGCGGTAGGTCACCTGCACCGCCGCGGGCGCCGGCAGCGGCGCGGCGAGCTTGCGCTGGTACGGTTCGCCGCCGCGCTTAATCGACCCGTAATGCTTCTCGGCAAGCGGTTTGAGTTTGGCCGCGGTCATGTCGCCCGCCACCACCAGGATGGCGTTTTCCGGGCTGTAGAACCGCTTGTAGAAGGCGAGCGCGTCGGCGCGCTGAAGATCGGCCATTTCCTCGGCCCAGCCCAAGACTGGAATCCCGTAGCGGTGGGTCATCCACATCGCGGCGTCGAGCCGTTCGCCCAGGATCGCCTCGGGCCGGTTCGACACGCGCATGCGCCGCTCCTCGATGATCACGTCGCGTTCGGTCGACACGTCCTCCTCGCTCAGGATCAGGTTGCGCATGCGGTCGGCCTCGATCTCCATCATCAGCGGCAACCGGTCGACGGCGATGTTCTGGTAATAGGCGGTGTAGTCGTACGAGGTGAAGGCGTTCTGGTCGCCGCCGTTGCGCGCCACCACCTCGTTCATCGCGCCGGCCGGGTATTTGGGCGTGCCCTTGAACATCAGGTGCTCGAGAAAGTGGGCGATGCCCGACTTGCCCGGCGGCTCGTCGATGGCGCCGACCCGATACCAGACCATGTGCGTGACCACCGGCGCGCGGTGATTGGGGATCACCACCACCTCCATGCCGTTCTTGAGCATGAACGATTCCGCGCCGAACACGGCGACCGCGGCGGCAGCGGGGCCGGCGCCGGTCGAGGCAAACGAAACCAGCGCGGCGACGAGCAGGGCTTTCACCCGGCGGAGGACTTCGGTCATGGTGGCGGACATCCGTGGCGCTGTGAAACTCATCGGGACGATCGGGCCTATGGCGGCGCGCGAAGGTTAGCCGAGGACGGCGCGGTCGCAATCGAAGAATTTGCGATCGCGGCGGCGGCCTTCGCGCTAGACTTCAACGCGGCGGTCAGACTATCCGAGTTCCCAGGGCCGGTGCCCGACGAAAACGCCAACCTGTCGCACAATTCATTCAGCCGCCGCTCATGAGCGTTCCAGCGAATAACCCCGCCACCGCTCTGCCGATCTGGGCCACGCTGCGCGCCGTGCTGGGGCTGTGCTGGGTCCACCGGATGGTGGCGCTGCGCTATGCCTCGGCGCCGGTCGGCCTGCTGGTCCTGGCCGATATCGGCGGCACTCTGGCCGGCATCGACATCATGAACGCCAACGGCTGGATCGCCGGCGTCAGCGCCGCGGCGTTGATCGTGTTCGCGCCGCTGACAGTGGCCTGGTATCGGCTGGTGGTGTTCGGGCCGGCCGACATCGCCCGCCGGCCGTTGCTGGTGTTCGGCAATGCCGAATGGCGGCTGGTGGGGCTCAACGTCAAGCTGGCGCTGGCGATCCTCGGCATGGGCGCGGTCGGCGCGTTGGTCGTGTTCGCGGGCCTGGCGGTGATCGCGACGAACGGCTCTGAGCAGGGCGCCAAGGTGGCCACCGTCGTGTTGGCCGTGCCGGTGGGCGTGGCGGTATTTTACGGTCTTACACGGCTGTCGGTGGCGTTGGCGTACGCGGCGGCGGACACGCCGATCACGCTGTGCCAGGCCATCGTGCTGACGCGCGGCTGCGCCGGCCGCCTGACCGTGCTGCATGCCTTGGTCGCGCTGGCGGCCGGGATCTTGTCGGCGGCGTCCTCGGCGATGGTCGATGCCCTCGGCACGGCGTTGGGTTACAGCGCGGAGTCCGCGACCGGCGGCTGGGCGCTGGTGGTCTCCAGTGTCGCGACCGTGTTCAGCATCGCCTACCTGCTGTTCGCGACGGCCTTGTTCGGATTGGCCTACCGGCGCATCGAACGCGGCGAAGCGGGCCCGCCGGTGGTCGAGATTCCGAACCTGCCCCACGTCGACGTCGGCGGCGAGGTTCAGCGCGCCATCGGCTACATCGACAAACTGCGCAGCGAAGGTTCCAAGGCCACCATCGCCGACTTCCGCGCGCTGTTCGACCGTTTCGGCGGCTCGTTTCCGCTGCCCGAGGGCGCGCGCATCACGCCGGTCGACGCCGGCGGCGTGCCGGCGGCATGGATCGACGGGCCCTGGTCGGACCAAGCCGCGGTGCGCGTTCCCGTGGTCCTGTACTTCCACGGCGGCGGGTTCTCGGTGGGCGGGATCACATCGCACCGGCGCGCCGCCGCCGACATCGGCCGCGACGCCGGCGCGCGGGTGCTGCTGGTCGATTACCGGCTTGCGCCCGAACACCCCTTCCCCGCCGCCGTCAGGGACTGCGCCGCGGCGTATCGCTGGCTGATCGGTCAGGGCGTTCCGGCCGAGCGCATCGTGTTCGCAGGTGATTCCGCCGGCGGCAATCTGGTTGTCACGACAATGCTCGAGGCCCGCGCCGCCGGTTTGCCGCGCCCGGCCGCCGGCGTGTGCCTGTCGCCGTGGGTCGATCTGGCCTGCACCGGCGCGACCTATGACACCAACAAGGCCGAAGACCCGATCGGTAGCCGCCAGGGCCTGCGCGAGGCCGCGGCGATATATTTGGCGGGCGCCGATGCCGGCGATCCGCTCGCCTCGCCGATCCATGGCGAACTGTCCGGCTTACCGCCGCTGTTGATCCAGGCCGGCAGCCGCGAGGTGCTGCTCGACGACGCGCGCGCCTTGGGTGCTGCGGCCGGGCGGGCAGGCGTGGCCGTGCGGCTCGAAATCTGGCCGGGGATGATTCACAACTGGCAGATGCTGGCCGACCTGTTGTCCGACGGCGTGCGCGCCAACACTCGCATCGGCGGTTACGTTCGGCTACACACCGACGGCCTGATGTGACTGAGCCAGCCGAGCAATCAAGGAGTTTGCAGCATGGGCGAGATCGTGGCCCCCGAAGGAAGTCCGCTCAGCGTCGCCGTCATCGGCGTCGAGGACATGGCCAAGTCGCTCGCGTTCTACCGCGACACCATCGGCCTGACGGCGCACCCGCAGGAGACCTGGGCGGGCGAGAGCTTCGAGAAACTGTGGCGCCTGCCGCCGGGATCGCGCGCCGAAGCGGTGTTCCTGGAGCTTCCGGGCGTGCCGGTCGGGCGCGTGCTGCTGCTGCAGTTCGACGCCAAGCAGCGCAAGCGTATCCGCCCCAACGACGCGCCGCGCGCCTTCGGCCTGGTCAACCTCAACTTCTACACCGACGACATCCATGCCGATTCCAAGAAGCTGGCGGCGATGGGTTACAAGTTCTGGTCCGAGCCGATGCACTACAACCTGTCGTCATCGGCCGGCGCGCCCACCGAGGTGATCTTCGATGGCCCCGACAGCGTGGCGATCAACCTGGTGGAGCTGACCTCGACCGACCCCGCTACCCGCGTCGGCCAGATGCGCGCCTACGTGCAGGCCCACGGCCGCACGCCGACCGGCTACACGCCGGTGGTGACCAGCTCGCATTGCGCGCGCAACGTCAAGAAGGCGGCCGAGTTCTATCAGACCGTGCTGAAGTCGGGCATCCTGATCGACGAGATCATGGCGAGCCCGCAGCAGAACCATTTCCTGCGGTTGCCCGAGAAAGCCAAGACCGCCGTCAAGTTCATCCAGGGCAACCACATGTTCGGCAAGATCGCGCTGAGCCAGCCGATCAACTATCCCTGCCACGATCTGGTGCCGGCCGCGGTGCCGCCCAATATCGGCTACATCGCCCAGGTGTTCGTGGTGAAAGACCTGGCCGCCGCCGAGGCCGCCTGCGCCGCCCTGCGCTGCGAAGTGTTCGCCCCCCGCATGGAGCTGGATGTACCGGGCCTGGGCCGCGTCGGCTCGCTGATCGTGCGCAACCCGGGCTCGGGTGCCCTGCAGCAGATTGTGCAGCCCGCCTGAGGATTGCGGATTTTCCGGATTTTCCGTATATTTCGGTTGACCCTGCGAGGAGTCGACCATGGTGCGCGTCACGGCAACCGCATTCCAGAAACAATTCGGCAAGTGGGCCGAGCGGGCGATCAAGGAGCCCGTGGCCATCGAGAAGCACGGGCGGGAAACGCATTACTTGGTCTCCGCCGAACGGTATGCGTTCATGCGAAGCCTGGAACGCCGAAGCTTCGGCGCCGAGGGGATTTCCGACGAGCTTCTCGAATTGATCGAACGCGCTGAGTACGGCAAATGAGGCCCTCGACTGGCTGACCGCCGTGGTTGTTCCACCGCCACGCGTTGGATCGGTGATTCGGTTCAACTACGTCTGGTTCAGAGAGCATCGACGCGGCATCGAGGAGAGCAAGGACCGACCCGCCGCGATTGTGTTGACCCACCAGACCGCGACCTCGGGAGCGATGGCAATCGTCGTGGTCCCCATTACGCATCGGGCGCCGGGTCCGGGGGATGTTGCGATCAAAATCCCACGTAACGTCCAGCGTCGCCTGGGCCTTGACGAACAGCCAGCTTGGATTATTTGCGACGAAGCCAACCAGGCTCTGTGGCCGGGATTCGACGTGCGTCCAGTTCCCGGCCGTCGTCCCTTAACATGGGAATACGGAATGTTGGGGCCGGCGTTGTTTTCTGAAGTCCGCACGCGTTTTGTCGCCGTCGCCAAAGCCGGACGTCTACGAACGGTACCAAGGAACTAGCCTAAAACACCCCGAGCACCTTGCCGCCCTTGCGGATCACCGGGATCGGGCCGTCGTTGGGTTTCTTGCCGAGCGCCTGATTTTCGCTCAGGCGCTTCTGTTCGGCCACCGGATCGATCGGGGTCGAGTCCGGCGGCGTGGTCTCGCTCCAGAAGATCAGCCGGTCGGTGAAGGATTTCTCCTCGGCGGCGAACGCCGAGGTTTCGCGATCGATGGTGCGACGGATATCGGGTGAGGCCGTGCTGGCCCCGGCCAGGTCGAGGAATGCCACCTCGCCCTCCGAAAAACCGCGGGCCTTGAGCCTGGCGGCGCGGTCGCGGCCGAACACCGCGGTCATCGCCTGCTCTTCCGAAGTGCCCTCCTGCGGACGTTCGGCGCCGGGCGCCGGCGGACGCAAGTTGAAGTCGGGCGGCATGACCAGCGGCGCGCGCGAGACCACGGCGAACTCGTCTGGCACCGACTTCTCGATGCCGAGCGCGCGCTTGGTATCCTCGCACCCGGCCAGCGCCAGGCCCGCGGCGGCAACGGTCAGGAGGTGACGAAACTTAGGCATGCGGCGATCCATTGACGGTCGGGGGTGGATGGTGCGGCCTGCGGACGAAAGCGTCAAGCAACCAGGCCGCCACCCCCAGGGTGATACAGGCGTCGGCGACGTTGAAGGTGGCGAAGTGCCAGCCGCCGACATGGAAATCGAAGAAGTCGGCGACGGCGCCAAATCGCACACGGTCGATGATGTTGCCGAGCGCGCCGCCGACGATCATGCCGGCGCCGACCACCAGCATGCGGGTGTCGAGCTTGCGCATCCACCACACCAGACCAGCGGTGATGGCCAATTGCACACCCACCAGCACCCATTGGCCGACCGCGCTCTCGGCGCTGAACAGCGAGAAGCTGACCCCGCGGTTCCACGCCATGATCAGGTTGAACACCGGCAACAGCTCGATCACCGTGTCGGTGAAAAACGGCGTTTGTGTGACGCCATCGGGCCGCAGCAGGCCCTCGACGATCAGGTACTTGGACGCCTGGTCGACGACCAGCACGGCCGCGGCGACAAGAAGTCCGAAACGCACCATGGGGCGGCGACCGCTCAGGCGGCGCGCGCGGGCAGCGCGGACACCGCCTCGTCGCAGCGCGCGCACACCGCCGGATGGCGGTGGGTGCCGACATCGGGCAGCACTTTCCAGCAGCGCTGGCATTTCGCGCCTTCGGCCAGGTCGATCGCCACGCCCACGCCCGCCACCTCGGGCAAGGCATAGGCGCCGG
This sequence comes from Rhodospirillaceae bacterium, assembly GCA_033764265.1. Lineage (GTDB taxonomy): Bacteria > Pseudomonadota > Alphaproteobacteria > Rhodospirillales > Rhodospirillaceae > VGEM01. The sequence goes on from JANRJB010000252.1 coordinate 7,965, forward strand.
CCGGTGGCGCGCCGGCGATCAGGGTGATCGCCGAGGTGATCGCCACGTCCTCCATCGCCACGTCGGCAATGTCCGCCAGCAGGTCCGCGGGCGCGTAGACGCGCGGATGGGCCTGCAGCGACGCGCCGATCCGCTTGGCGGCGCGTTCGACCTCGATCGCCCCGGTGATGACGCGGCGCAGGCTGCGCACCTTGTCCCACTTGGCGGCCAGCGCGTCGTTGCGCCACGACGCCGGGATCGCCGGGAATTGCTGCAGATGCACCGAGGACGTTTCGCCCGGATGGCGCGCCAGCCAGGCTTCCTCGGCGGTGAAGCAGATGAACGGCGCCAACCACTTGACCAGGCAGTCGTAGAGCGCCTCCAGCACCGTGCGGCAGGCGCGCCGCCGCGCCGAGGCCGGCGCGTCGCAGTACAGCACGTCCTTGCGGACGTCGAAGTAGAACGCCGACAGGTCGACGGCGCAGAAATTGTGCAGTTCGCCGCACAGTCCGTGGAAGTCGTAGCTGGTGCAGGCGTGGCGGAGGCGCGCGTCGAGTTCGGCCAGTCGGTGCAGGATGTAGCGCTCGAGCTCGGGCATCTCGGCCGGCGCGACGCGCTCGGCCTCGGTGAAGCCGTCGAGATTGCCGAGCAGATAGCGCAGGGTGTTGCGCAGCCGGCGATAGAGGTCGCCCATCTGCTTGAGGATG
>JANRJB010000254.1:0-14731 GCA_033764265.1 Rhodospirillaceae bacterium
GACCTGGGCGCCGGCGTCGAGAAGTCGATCCGCCAATTGGCGCGCGCGGCAGACACCATCATTGTCGTCACATCCGACGAGCCGACCTCGCTGACCGACGCCTATGCGTTCATCAAGGTCAGCGTGATGGAACGCGCGGCCAGCGACATTCGCATCATCGTCAACGCCTCGAACTCGACCCGCGAGGGCGAACGCACCTATCAGACGCTGTTCAAAGCCTGCAACGGCTTTCTGAAAATCGCTCCGCCGCTGGCCGGGATTGTGCGACGCGACGCGCGGGTGCGCGAAGCGATCCGCAACCAGACCCCGATCCTGACCCGCTCGCCGAGTTCCGAAGCCGCGATGGACCTCGAGGCCATCGCCGACCGGCTATTGTCCGGGTAACCAGGCTTTTCTGTCGCCATGACCACGATCCCGCCGACCGCAGCGCAAGCCCTGTTGACCGTGGCGGCGGCGGGGCAGACGCCAACCGTGGTCGTGCCGCAGCCGCCAGCAGAGCTTGCGCGCCTGCCGCCGGGCAGCGTGGTCGAAGTCGAAGTGGTCGCGCGCACCGATGCTGAAGCCCCCGCCGCCGACACTGCGCCGGCGCGCCCGACCAGAACGGTCGTCGTGCGCACTCCGGCGGGCGAGGTGGCGGTGCGCGTATCGGTGCCGGTCGAACCCGGCGTGAGACTTACCCTTGAAGTGGTACGGGCCAACGCCACCCAGGTCACCGCCAAGGTCGTGGCGATCGACGGCGAGCCGGTCGCGGCGGAACGCGCGGCGCGGTCCATATCGGCCGAGGCTCAGGTCGCAAAGGATGTGCCGTCGTCGCAACGCCCCATGCCGCAAATCCCGGTGGCGACGCTCCCGCCCGGACAGGCCTGGACTCCTACCGGCGCGATTCCCCTGACCCAAGTGGCACCCCTTTCGGCGCTGGTGACCGCCGCACCGGCGGCAAGTCCCTTTCAGACCGGGGCCGAACTCGCCATCCGCGTCGTCGCGGTCCAGACCTTGCTAGCTCCGCCCGCAACGCCCACGCCAAATCCTCAGGCCAACCCAGCGGCCGCGACCAGTCCCCTGCCGCAGGGGATGGTCGCATCGCCCACGCCGGTGCCCGCCGTGCCGGGCTTCGTGCCTGCCCCAGCGGCCGGCGCGACCAGTCCCCCGTTGGCGGGGGTGGTCGCACCGACCCTGCAATCCCCAACCCAGGCGACACCGGTCACCATACCGCCGACGAACCCGGTTGCAGCGGCACCCACCATCACCGTGACGCAGCCCGCCGCGATCGGCCCGGCGCAGACCGCACCGTTGGCATTGCCTCAAACTCAGAATGTCTCGCCGGCGATGATCGATCCGGTCGAGGTCAAGCTGCCCGGGCCGCAAGGGCTGCCGCCGCCCACGCCGACACCGCCGGTTTCAGTTCAATCCGCGCCGACGCTTGCGGTGCTCACCGGCCAAGTGGTGTCTCTGTCCGCCACGGGCGCACCGGTCGTGCGGACCGATGCGGGCGACCTTCAGCTGAACGTGCGCGCGAATCTGGTCGTCGGCGCGTCGGTCACGGTCGAGGTCACCGCCAGCACGCCTGCGCGGCCGATGGCACCGGTGTTCGCCTTGGCCGGTGGCCCGCTGGCGCTGCCGCTCGCCCCCGGCGGCGGCTGGTCAAGCCTGACCGAGGCCCTGAGTTTGCTGCAACGCGTCGACCCGCAAACGGCGGCCAGCCTGGCCGCGGCCGTGCCCGATGGCGGACCGCGCACCGCGCTGGCCATGATGTCGTTCATGCACGCCTTGCGCGGCGGCGATCCGCGCGCCTGGCCGGGCGACGCGGCCCTGCGCGGCCTGGAACGGGCAGGCCCGCGTGGCGCGCAACTGGCGGCGCAGATTTCCGGCGAAGTCGGCGAACTGGCCAGGCGTGCCTCGGCCGATGGCGGCGAATGGCGCACGCTGCCGTTGCCATGGGCGATGGATGGCAAGATCGACCGGATCGCCCTGGTCACACGGCGCGAGGACGCGGGCGACGACGAGGCGACAAAGAAAAAATCCAAAACCGGTGGCACGCGGTTCCTGATCAACCTGAATTTATCTCGCCTGGGCGAAATGCAGCTTGACGGCATGTTCCGCAAGGATGCCCGCAGCTTCGACCTGATGGTGCGCACCAAGCAGCCGGTTCCGGAGTCCCTCGCCCGCGAACTGCCGGGGCGTTTCGCCGAGATCAATGCCGCCCTCGGGTTGACCGGTGCGCTCACGTTTCAAGTGGTGCGCCGCTTCCCCGATCCGGCCGCAACCCCGGGCGACGCCGGACGGCCTGGGGTCTGGGCCTGACGCGTTACCGGTGAATGATCGGATAGGACATCGGATTGCCCGTCGGCGAACAGGCTGGCGCCAACGCGGCGGCGGCGGCCAACGCGGCGACCATCAGCACGCGCGCGACCCAGCGCCGGCAGGCCAGATCCAGAATTCGACCGGCCGCGTGTTCGATCACGGCAACCATGGCCGATCCTGTTCGGGTTGGCGGGTGCGCCGTGCCGTGGGTGCGCCGTCACCATTAAGGGCGGATGTCCGAAAGCGTTCCACATAGTCGGCCGGGTTGACGCCGAGCCAACGGGCGAAGGCACGGCGCATCTGCTGGTCGTTAAACCCGCTGCGGCGAGCGACCGTGGCCAGCGGCAGCTCAGTATCCTCGATCAGACGGCGGGCGTGTTCGAGCCGCGCGCGCTCGACGTATTTGGCGGGCGTGAATTTCGTTTCGGCCTGAAAGACGCGCGCGAAGTTGCGCGGGCTCATGCCGGCGCGCGCGGCCAGCGTCTCGACCGAAAGGTCCCCGGCCAAGTGTTCGGCGATCCAACCCACCAGTTCGCGCAGACTATCGGTTTCAGCAGCCTGCGCCAGCAGCGCCGCCGAGAATTGCGCCTGGCCGCCCGGCCGCTTGAGGAACATGACAAGCCTTCGGGCCACGTTCATGGCGGTTGCGCGGCCCAGGTCTTCCTCGACCAGCGCCAGCATCAGGTCCATGGCCGCCGTCGAGCCGGACGACGAATAGACGTTGCCTTCCTTCACGTAAATATTGTCGGCGCGCACGTCGAGGTGCGGAAACAACTCGCGCAGCCGGTCGCACTGCGCCCAATGCGTGGTGATCGACCGTTTGACCAGGCCGGCCTGAGCCATCAGGAATGCGCCCGTGCACATCGACACGATGCGCCGGGCCTTCGGCGCATTCACTTTCAACCAGCCGATCAGCGCCGCGTCGGCAAGCGCGGACTGCATCGGCTCCCAGCAACTGCCGGAGATCAGCAGCGTATCGATCTGCGGAGCAGGGTCGGCAACGGTACGGTCGGGCATCAGCTTCAAGCCCATTTCCGCCGTGACGGGACCCGGCACCGACGAGATGGTTTCGAAGCGGTACACATCGTGATTGATGCCGCGCTCGCGCCGGACCTGTCCGTTGGTGGTGGAGAACACCTCGGCGGCGGCCGCCACATCGTAAGGGCCGATCTCGGGGTAGATGACGATCGCCACGGTGTGCGGCCCGGCGGCAATGTGTGCGTGGATATCGGTCTCGGTCGGCCCGACGGCCTTGCGCTTCTTGACGGTCATCTCGGTTACCCCTTGCAGCACGGTGCGGACTGCAGTTTTGGCGTGACATGACGGCGCGATCGACCCGCAGCTTGCGCCCGGACATTGCGGTGATGCCGGTTTGTCAGCAATGACAATCAACCTTCAAATCCTGCCATGCCGGACATTGCCGGATAACTGTTTATTTTCATGTACTTACTGGCTTCGCTGCGGCCATCGACCGCAGCCTTCCATCAATCACGTGCTGGCCGGGCCCGGTTGGCCTTGATAGGCTTGCGCCCGCCGCGAGGGGCCGGGGAGGGAATTGCGATGCCGCAGGTCAACCTGACGGTCAACGGCAAGGCCGTGACGGCCGATGTCGAAGGCCGCACTCTGCTCGTGCAGGTGCTGCGCGAGAAGCTCGGCCTGACCGGAACGCACGTCGGTTGCGACACCAGTCAGTGCGGCGCGTGCGTGGTGCACGTGAACGGCGTGGCGGTGAAAAGTTGCACGCTCCTCGCGCTACAGGTCGACGGCGGTACCGTCACCACGATTGAAGGCCTGGCGCCCGGCGCCGCGCTGCACCCGATGCAGCAGGCCTTTCGCGACCATCACGGCCTGCAGTGCGGCTTTTGCACGCCGGGCATGATCATGGCTGCGGTGGATCTGGTGCGCCGCCATCCCGATCCCGACGAGTCCACCGTACGGCGCGAACTTGAAGGCAACCTTTGCCGGTGCACGGGCTACGCCAACATCATCAAGGCAGTCCAGGCCGGCGCCGCGGCGCTGCGCCAGGGATAAGGAGCGGGCGTCGATGACCCACCAACCCTCGCCCACCGGTATCGGCGCGTCCGTCAGGCGTGTCGAGGATCTGCGCTTCGTGCGCGGTCGCGGCCGCTATACCGACGACATCAACCTGCCGGGGCAGACCTATTGCGCCTTCGTGCGCTCGCCGCACGCCCATGCCCGAATCAGCAGGATCGACGCAACCAAAGCCAAGTCGGCGCCGGGCGTGGTGATGGTGATCACTGCGGCGGAGTTGACCGCGCTCGGCGGCCTGCCGTGCGGCTGGCTGATCCACAACCAAGACGGCTCGCCGATGTGCGAGCCCAAGCATCCGGTACTTGCCGAGGGCAAGGTCAACCATGTCGGCGACCCGGTCGTCGCGGTGATCGCCGAGACACTGGCGCAGGCGCGCGACGCCGCCGAATTGATCGATGTGAACTACGACGTGTTGCCGGCCGTGGTCGACATGGAACAGGCGATCGCCGGCGCGGCCGCGATTCACGCCGCCGCACCGACAAATCTCTGCTACGACTGGCACCTGGGCGATGCCGCCGCCACAGACGCGGCGATAGCCAAGGCCGCGCACGTGGCCACGCTTGACCTTGTCAACAATCGGCTCGCGCCCAACGCCATCGAGCCGCGGTGTTACATCGGCGATTACAACGTCGCCACCGGCGAGCACACCCTTTTCACCTCGAACCAGAATCCGCATGTCATCCGGCTGTTGATGGGCGCGTTTGTCCTCCAGGCGCCGGAGCACAAAATCCGCGTGGTCGCGCCCGACGTGGGCGGCGGCTTCGGCAGCAAGATTTACCATTACGCCGAGGAGGCGGTGGTGACTTGGGCGGCGGCGCAGCTGGGCCGGCCGGTCAAATGGACCTCCGACCGTTCCGAGGCGTTCGTGTCGGACGCTCAGGGGCGCGACCACAAAACCCGCGTCGAGTTGGCGCTGGATGCTGACGGCCGGTTCACAGCCCTGCGCGTGCGCACGCTGGCCAACATGGGAGCGTACCTGTCCACCTTCGCCAGCGTGATTCCGACCTACCTGCACGGCACTCTGTTGGCGGGCAACTACACCACACCCGCCATCTCGGTCGGCGTGAAGGCGGTGTTCACCAATACGGTGCCGGTGGACGCCTATCGCGGCGCCGGACGACCGGAAGCGACTTACCTGTTGGAGCGCGTCATCGACCTCGCCGCCGCCCAGACCGGCCGTGACCCGGCCGAGTTGCGTCGGCTGAACTTCATCAAGCCGAGCCAGTTCCCCTACCAGACACCGGTGGCGCTGACCTACGACACCGGCAATTACGAACGCACCCTCGACATGGCGCTGGCGGCCGCCGACTACGGCGGTTTTCCGGCGCGCAGATCGGCCGCGAAAGCCCGCGGCAAACTGCGCGGCATCGGCATCGCCAGCTACATCGAGGCCTGCGGCATCGCGCCCTCGAACGTGGCGGGTGCATTGGGTTCACGCGCCGGCGGGTACGAATGCGGCACCATCCGCGTCAATCCGACCGGTTCGGTGACGGTGCTGACCGGCTCGCACAGCCACGGCCAGGGCCACGAAACAACGTTCGCGCAGCTGGTCTCGGACAAGCTGGGCGTTCCGTTCGACATGGTCGAGGTGGTGCACGGCGACACCGCGAAAATTCCGTTCGGCATGGGCACCTACGGCTCGCGGTCGCTCGCCGTGGGGGGCTCGGCGCTCGACAAGGCCGGCGACAAGATCATCGCCAAGGGCAAGAAAATCGCCGCGCACATGCTGGAGGTGTCGGAACAGGACATCGAGTTCGCGAACGGCGCTTTCAAGGTGGCGGGCACCGACCGGCAGAAGACTTTTGCCGACGTGGCGTTCCAGGCCTACGTGCCGCACAATTTTCCACTTGAGACGATCGAACCCGGCCTGGAAGAAACGGCGTTTTACGACCCCAAGAACTTCACTTATCCGGCCGGCGTTTACGTCTGCGAAGTCGAGATCGATTCCGATACGGGCGCCGTGACCATCGTCAATTTTTGCGCTGCGGACGACTTCGGCAAGATCATCAATCCGATGATCGTCGAAGGCCAGGTGCATGGCGGACTGGCCCAGGGCATCGGCCAAGCGCTGTTGGAGCATTGCGTCTACGACCGCGATGGCCAACTCGTCACCGGCAGCTACATGGATTACGCCATGCCGCGGGCCGACGACTTGCCGATGTTCAAGGTGGAAACCACCGATCAACCGACACCGTGCACCCACAACCCGCTGGGCGTAAAAGGTTGCGGCGAGGCTGGCGCGATCGGTTCGCCGCCGGCGGTGATCAACGCCATCGTCAACGCGCTGGCGGAATTCGGCGTGACGCACGTCGACATGCCGGCCACGCCGCAAGCAGTGTGGCGGGCCATCCACCACGCGAAAAAGCACTAGAGGCGCGGCCATGTACGATTTTCAATACGTGCGGCCCGCCAACGTGGTCGAAGCCAAGGCAGCCCTGGCCGGGTCAAACGAAGCGGTACTGCTGGCCGGCGGCCAGACGCTGATCCCCACCCTGAAGCAGCGCTTGCGCCAGCCGTCGGTGGTGATCGACCTGGGTGGCGTGCGCAATCTGGGCGAAGTTCAGATCATGAAAGACAAGATCATGATCGGCGCCATGACCACCCACGCCGTCGTGGCGGCTTCGCCGATCCTGAAAAAGCGTCTGCCGGGGCTGGCGGCGCTGGCCGGCGGCATCGGCGATCCGCACGTCCGGAACCGCGGCACCATTGGCGGGTCGATCGCCAACGCCGATCCGGCCGCGGATTATCCGGCCGCCGTGGTGGCCCTGAACGCCGACATCGTCACCGAGCGACGCACCATCTCCTCGGATTCGTTCTTCAAGGGTCTGTTCGAGACCGCGCTTGCCCGCGACGAGATCGTGACCTCGGTCCACTTCAAGGTGCCCGAAGCGGCCGCCTACGCCAAGTTCCCCAATCCTGCCTCGCGTTATGCCTTGGTAGGGGTGTTCGTCGCCAAGTTCAAAGACGGCGTGCGCGTGGCCGTGACCGGAGCCGGCCCGCGCGTTTTTCGCCTGTCGGTAATGGAAGACGCACTGTCGTCCAACTTCTCGCCGGCGGCGTTGAACGGCATCGCGGTTGAGTCGGGCGGACTCAACAGCGACCTGCATGCCGCCGCCGACTACCGCGCCCACTTGATCGGGGTGATGGCCCGCCGTGCCGTCGCGGCCGCGGGCGGGTAAACGCTGGCTACCTGTCGTAACCAGCCGGGACGAGGACGGGTAGGTCTGACTCTGACTGTCGTGGGCGGTGCAGCATCCAGATGTTGCGCGCGTAGATCAGGCTGCCGCCCAACTGGGCGATGACGAACACCGGCTCCTGAATGTAGACGGCGTAGGCCAGGGTCAACAGCCCGCCGGTCAGGCTGAGATACCAGAATGCCATCGGCATGACGCTGCGGCGGGCGCGCTCGCTGGCCAGCCACTGCACGAAAAAGCGCGACCCGAAGATTGCCTGGCCGGCAAGCCCAATGAACTTCCACAGATTGAACGCGGCGAACCAACCGACGAACCAGGACATGAGCAACTCCGCTGAGAATGAATTCAGGACTGCGGTGGAAGTGTGTGGCGGCGGACCAGCCACCACACACCCAACAGGTCGACCACGCCGACCAGCCCGCGTTTGACGATACCGTATTTCGACCTGCCATGACGGCGCGGGCGATGCGCCACATCCACCGAGACCACCACGCCACCAGCGCGACGCACCAGCACCGGCATGAACCGGTGAAGCGCGTCGAACCGCGGCAACGCGAGGAACAATTCGCGCGAGAGCAGCTTGAGGCCGCACCCTGCGTCGGGCGTGGCGTCGGCCAACACGACCGCCCGCGCCGCCCACGCGACCGCTGACGCCCATGTCTTGAGCCCGCCGTCCTTGCGGCGTGCTCGCCGTCCGATCACCATCGTCCGTGCGCGCTGCGCATCGCTCTGCGCGGACAAGGCCGCCATCAGCTTTGCGATGTCGACCGGATCGTTTTGGCCATCGCCGTCCAGGGTGATGATCCAAACTCCGCGCGCCGCGATTGCGCCAGTGATCAACGCTTGGCTTTGTCCGCAGGAACGGCGATGGGTCTGCACGTGCAGGTTCGGAAGGGCTGACGCCACTGTCATCAGTTCCGCCGCCGTTCCGTCGCGCGAGCCATCGTCGACCACGATGAGTTCGTACGGGCCATGCACGGCCATGGCGGTGTCGATCTCGGCTGCAAGGGGCGCGATGTTGCCGGCTTCATCGCGCACAGGCACGATGACGGACCAAATCGGCGGGAATTGTTCGGGCACGGCGGGCACGGCGGACGGCGACACGGTGCGTCGTCTTATCCTCTTCGCCGAAGAATAAAAAGCCGCAGTTTCGGGCCATTCGCCGGAGCCGGCCGGCCATTCGGCCACCTCTATTGTCGGCGCAGGCAGATTGGCCTACATCGTGGGCGCCGATTGACCGGCACTTTGCGTGGAACCCGTTGTCCCATGTTGGCCGCCACCCCGCCCACCCCCACCGCTGCCCGCGCCATGGCGCGCTGGCTATTCGCTTGTGCCGCCATGGTGTTCGTCATGGTCATTCTGGGTGGTGCGACGCGGCTGACGGAATCGGGTCTGTCGATGGTCGAATGGAAGCCGCTCACCATTCTGCCGCCCCTGAACGAGACCCAGTGGCAAGAGGAGTTTGCCGCTTACCAACAGTCACCCGAGTTCATCAAGAAGAACTCGTGGATGGAATTGGCCGATTTCCAGCAAATCTACTGGTTGGAGTACATCCACCGCCTGTGGGGCCGTCTGATCGGCGTGGTGTTCTTCGTGCCGTTCGTCTGGTTCGTGGCCAAAGGCCATGTCAACCCGCCTCTATTCTGGAAACTGGCCGGACTGTTCGCGCTCGGCGGCGCGCAAGGCGTGCTGGGCTGGTTCATGGTGGCTAGCGGCCTGGTCGACAACCCCGATGTCAGCCAGTACCGGCTGGCAGCGCATTTGCTGACGGCGTTCGTCTGCTTTGGACTGATCCTCTGGGTGGGGCTGGGTCTGGTGCGCAGCGCCGACCCGCCCGCCGACGCAGGCGTGGCCGCGGTTCGGCCCTGGGCGGCCGCGGTGGCTGCCTTCGCGCTCGTAGTGGTCACGTCCGGCGCCTTCGTCGCCGGCATCGACGCCGGAAAAGGCTTCAACACCTTCCCGCTGATGGAGGGCGCGTTGATACCCGGCGGCATGTACACGATGACGCCATGGTACGTGAACTGGTTCGAGAATCACTTGACGGTCCAGTTCAATCACCGCGTCCTGGCGTTCACGCTGGTGGTATTGATCGTTGTGCTGTTCGCGGCCGCGCGCCGCGCCGGTGTCCGGGGCCTGACCAGGAAACTGGCGACATCGCTGATGCATATGGTGGTGCTGCAGGCCGTATTGGGAATCGCCACTGTGCTCATGGTGGTGCCGTTATGGCTCGCGCTTCTGCACCAAACCGGCGCGCAGATCGTCTTTGCGCTCGCGGTTGCGCTGTTGCACCATGTCCACGTCGTCGCGCGTGCCCCGTCCCCGGCCCGTCTGACGCCGGCCCCCGCCGAATAGACCGGAGCTTCCTTCATGGCCGATTCCAAAGTCGCCGAGACCCTGTTCTTCGAGAAAACCGGCATGGACCGCCGCAAGGTGGCGGGGCTGGTCGGCGACGCGCTGAAGGGCTGCGACGATGGCGAACTGTTCCTGGAGTATACCCAAGCGGAAAGCGTGGTCCTGGATGACGGGCGCATCAAGAGCGCGAACTTCGATACCGGCCAGGGTTTCGGCTTGCGCGCCGTGGCGGGCGAGACCACAGGGTTCGCCCACTCCTCGATCCTGAGCGAGGACGCCATCGCCCGGGCTGCGAAAACGGTCAAGGCCGTCCGTGCCGGCCGTGGCGGCACCATGGCCGACCCGCCGCACGGCACCAACGCGCAACTCTATACGGACGCCAACCCGCTGCCCCTAGTGCCGTTCGAGACCAAGGTGGAGACGCTGCAGGCCATCGATGCCTACGCCCGCAAGAAGGACCCGCGCGTCAAGCAGGTGTCAGTGTCGTTGGCGGGGTCGTGGCAAGCGGTGCACATCGTGCGCGCCGACGGACGCACCGCATCCGACGTCCGCCCGCTGGTGCGGCTGAACGTCGCCATCGTCGTCAGCGACGGCAAGCGCATGGAAACCGGCAACACCGGCATGGGCGGTCGGCTCACCTATGACGGATTTCTCGAGCCCGCGCGCTGGAAGGCCGCGGTGGACGACGCCCTGCGGCAGGCGCTCGTCAACCTCGACTCCGTCGATGCGCCAGGCGGCGAGATGACCGTGGTGTTGGGCCCGGGTTGGCCCGGCGTGCTGCTGCACGAAGCGGTCGGCCATGGGCTCGAGGGCGACTTCAACCGCAAGAAGACCTCGGCCTTTTCCGAGCGGATGGGCCAGCGTGTCGCCGCCAAGGGCGTGACCGTGGTCGACGACGGGACGTTCCCCGATCGGCGCGGATCGCTGACCGTGGACGACGAGGGCACGCCCACCTCGCGCACGGTGCTGATCGAGGACGGCATCCTGACCGGATACCTGCAAGACCGCATGAACGCGCGGCTGATGGGCATGAAACCGACCGGCAATGGCCGACGGCAGTCACATGCCCACCATCCCATGCCGCGCATGACCAACACCTTCATGCTGGCCGGACCGCATGATCCGAATGAGATCATCCGGTCGGTGAAAAAAGGCGTGTATGCCGTGAACTTCGGCGGCGGCCAGGTCGACATCACCTCGGGCAAGTTCACATTCTCGGCGACCGAGGCTTACCTGATCGAGAACGGCAAGGTCGGCCCCGCCGTGAAGGGCGCGACGCTGATCGGCAACGGTCCCGACGTGATGACGCGCATCTCGATGATCGGCAACGACCTGGAGCTCGACCCCGGCATCGGCACCTGCGGCAAGGACGGCCAGGGCGTACCGGTCGGCATCGGCCAGCCGACCCTGAAGATCGACCGGCTGACCGTCGGCGGCACCGCGGTCTAGGCGGCGATCACTTCAGTTTGCAACGCGCGCTCCACGCACCAGCATCAAACCCGGTGCGATCGCTGGCCGCGCCGGCCCAGGAATAACCGATCATCTTGCGATCCTTCGCCAACGGATCGGGCTCGCCCTGGTACAGTTCCAGGCGCAGCAAATCAGCGTAGTTGCGCCCCGAGTCCGACGGCCACATGCTGCGCATAAGGTGCAGGTGCACCGGCTGCTTCAAGCCCTTGACTACGAGTGTGTGAACGTCACCGCGGTCATGCATGACGAAGCCATTGTTGACCACCGGGTCGCCCTTGGCCGGGCGGTAGCTGGCGAAACACTCGAAGTCGCGCGACTTGTACATGCGCAGATGTGTTTTGTCGGCGCGGCCCTGGAACAGCGAGCCGTCGGCCAGGTAACCATTGTCGTAAATCCACAACTCGCCGGGAGTCAAAATCCACTCGGCGTCCCAGGTCAGCTGCGTGCCAGAGCGCTTCGACACCATGGTGCAGGTGCCGTCGTTGAGCACGCCTTTCAGTTGCGCGCCGGAGCGCCGCCAGCGGAAGTCGCAATTGCCACCGTAATCGGGGTCCGGCGCGATGGTCGACCACATCTCGGGATGCAAATGCGCGTCGACGTAATTCTCGGGGTCCTTGATGCGCCGGCCCGCGACGTTGACGGCCTGGTGCTTTTCGTCGATCGAGATGATGAACAGCACCTGCTGACCCGAGTACAAAGTCCCCTCGTCGCCCTCGATGCGGATTTGCGTGTACATGACGTGCTCGCCCAAGTGCGGCGCGTCGATCTTGGCGAAGACGCGGTGGAAGTTCTCGTGCACGCCGTCGGGCGGCGGGCCGACTTCGTTCTCAAAAAACACCTGTGGTGCGCTGGAGTAACTGCCGGGCATCCAGGCCATCAGGTCGCGCAGCACCGCGGCCAGTTCCATCTTCGAGTTGGTGGCCTGTGCCGGCGCCGACATCGCCACCGCGGCCATCCCGGCCGCACCAAGAATGCGCTTGAGCATTGTTCACCTCCCCATTCGTGACTGGCGCATCATCGCCACGAAAGGCCAAGGGTCAATGAATTACGCGACCACATCCTTAAATTGTGCGCCCTCGGATACACTCGCGCATCGCAACGTTAACGCCGAAATTGAGTGTGGCTCACGCCCGACCGCTGGTATCTTGCGCATTCAAGACGTCAACAATTCGTGGGCCGACATGGCCAAGTGGCACGCGCTGGGCTGGGGGCCGGACACCTCGCCGGCGACGGCGGTAGAACTCAACATTGAACGCCTGTTGGCCATGGCGCGGCAGCAGCCCGTCGCGGCGGCGACGCACAGCCTCAACTCGCTGCTGCTCGCTGTCCTGTATTGGCCAACGGCGCCGCACGCCCACCTGATCGGCTTTCAGATTTTGTTCCAAGCGGCGGCAGCATGGCAGCTGTGGACCTGGTGGCGGCATCGCCGCAGTCCGCGGCCGCTGACGGTATCTGACCGCACGATCACGCGGGCGACCTTGTGGGCCGTGGCGTTCGGCGCGCTGTGGGGCACGTATGGCGCCTTAATGCTCGTGGCCCCGGGCGGCGACGACGTGCGCATGCTGGTGGGGTTCGTGCTCGCCGGCATGGCCGGCGGCGGCGCCTTCGTGCTGTTCTCGATCCCGGCGGCTTTGACCGGCTACCTGGTCATGATTGCGGGGCCACCCTTGATCGTTTTCGCCACGTGGTCCTGGCCGAACGGGCCGTTGCTGGTTGCCTACACGGTGATCTATGTCGCCGCGCTCTTGGCCTCGGGCCACAACGCCCATCGCATCTTGGTGGAGAGCATCCGCCTGCGCTTGCAGAACATCGATCTGGCGGTCAAGGCCGATGCTGCCAGCCGCGCGAAGTCGCGCTTCCTGGCGAACATGAGTCATGAACTGCGCACGCCGCTCAACGCCATCGTTGGGTTCGCCGAGATGATTCACAGCCAGTTCAAAGGCCCCGTAGGCAACCCGCAATATCTGGAATTCGCCCAGGCGATCCACACCAGCGGACGGCATCTGGTGGCGATCATCGACGACATTCTGGACCTGTCGAAGATCGAGAGCGGACAAGTCGACCTGGAGCTCGAACCCACCGCAGCCCACGCCGTCGTCGATCAGGCCATGCTCTTGTCGCGTAACGCGCCCGGTGGCGCGCAACTAACCATCAGCGCGACGGTCGCCGCCGACGCCCCGAGCCTGCATGTCGACCCGCGCCGCCTGACCCAGGCCCTGGTCAACCTGCTGTCGAACGCCATCAAGTTCACCCCCGCCGGCGGATGCGTGTCGGTCGAGGTCAAGCGAGCCGCCGACGGAGGCGAGGTGATCACGGTCTCGGAAACCGCCATTGGCATCGCCGCCGGCGAGCTGGCCGAAGTGCTGAAGCCTTTCGTGCAGAGCCGCGAAGCCGAGCGGCAACGCACGCCCGGAACCGGGCTGGGACTGCCGCTGGCGGAGCAGCTGGTGAAGTTGCACGGCGGGCGCCTGACGTTGTCCAGCAGCGTCGGCGAAGGCACCACGGCGACGATCTATCTGCCGCCGGCGCGTACACTCGCCAACGACACCCGCCGCGCGACGTGCTGAACGGCAGTCATCGGCCCATTTCAGCCAGAAATTCGCGTATCGCGGCCACCGTTGCGGGGGCGTCCAGTTCCGGCGTGTAGAACTTGGCCGGCCCCAGCAGCATCCGCTTGGCATCGGGTCGGTCGATAAACACGCGGTCGAAGTACGGGCGCCAGAACTCATTCTCGGCACAGGTGGCCAGGATCGGGCAACGGACGCGCTTCAACGCGGCGGGATAATCCTGGCCCCAGATCGCGGCGAAAGACTTGTGGCGATGAAAGTGCGACTGAAATGACCCGACCATCTCTTCGTGGAACAACATCGGATCGAACGCCGGCAACAAGCCGGCGATGCGGCTGAATTGCGCTGCCATGTAGGTGCCGGCGGCGTCGGGGGGATCCGCCGGGGCGACCGTCGCGGAGAATTTGGCGCGCTCCTCCGCGGTCAGGTAGGCGATGCCGTTCAGAATGAGCGTCGCGACACGGTCCGGATAGAGCGCCGCCAGTTCTGTCGCGAAATGGGTGCCGGTGTGATGAGCGAAGATGTGCACGCGCGACAGGGCCAAGGCGTCCAGCGCCTGGCATAGCCAATTGGCGTAATCAACGGCGGTGGGGTTGCCTGGCGGCGCGAAGGAGTTTCCGAAACCCGGCAGGTCGAACGCGTAAAGCCCGCGCTCGCCGGCCATCAACTCCATCATGCGCACGAACGATGCCGACGTCGCCGGCGCGCGATGGTACATCACCAGCGGGATCCCGGGTCCTGGCACGAAGCGGTAGTGCACCTGACCGGCGGGGATGTCGACGTAGGCCTTGCGAA
>JANRJB010000303.1:0-6655 GCA_033764265.1 Rhodospirillaceae bacterium
GTGGTGCTCGATGCCGACGCACTCACCAGTTTTGCCGCCAAGCCCGAAATCCTGCTGGCGGCGACGCGGGCGCGCGCCGCGCCGACGGTCCTGACCCCGCACGAGGGCGAATTCGCCCGCCTGTTCGGCCGTATGGTCGAACGCGTGCCCGGCAAGCTGGCCCGGGCCCGGGCCGCCGCCGACGCGGCCCGCGCGGTGGTGGTGGTAAAGGGCGCCGACACGGTCATCGCCGCGCCCGGGGGGCGGGCCGCCATCAACGCCACCGGTTCGGCCTGGCTCGCCACCGGCGGCAGCGGCGACGTGCTGGCCGGGTTTGTGCTGGGTTTGCTGGCGCAAGGCTGTCCGGCCTGGGAAGCCGCGGCGATGGCGGTCTGGCTGCACGGCCGCTGCGCCGAAGCGGCTGGCCCCGCGCTGATTGCCGAAGATTTGCCTGATACATTATCTGTTGTTCTCAAACAATTGATTTCAAAAGAACAATAGATTCAACATGAACCCGGCCGGGCAGCGGCTTCCGCGCGCCGCCGCGCGCGATCCGGCGCGGCGGGCTCACTTGCCTATTTCCGTGGTTCGCCTTAAGGCAGGGCGTCAATCCCGGGTGCCGCGCCCGACGGTCCTGCGGGTGTGGTGGAACTGGTAGACACGCGAGGTTTAGGTCCTCGTGGCCGTAAGGCCGTAGGGGTTCAAGTCCCTTCACCCGCACCACGCCGGCCGGCCGTACGGTCGCGGCGGTCCTGGGGATCGACGACGACACAAGGCTGAAGCGCAAGCGCGCCGTTGGGGACGCGCCACGCAAGTTCGGAAGCGAGTGAATTTCAATGCAGATCATCGAGAAGGGCACCGCCGGCCTGAAGCGGGAGTTCAACGTCGTCGTGGCCGCCGCCGCGATCGAGGAGCGCATGACCGTGCGCCTGAACGAGGTCGGCCAGCAGGTGCGCCTGCCCGGATTCCGGCCCGGCAAGGTGCCGATGGCGCTGCTCAAGAAGCGCTTCGGTTCGTCGGTGATGGGCGAAGTGCTGGAGCGCACCATCGACGAAACGCTGCGCGCGGCGATCACCGAGAAGTCGCTCAAGCCGGCCATGCAGCCCAAGGTCGAAGTGGTCGAGTTCGGCGAAGGCAAGGACCTCGAGATCGCGGTCAAGTTGGAAGTGCTGCCCGACATCCAGTCCGCCGACTTCGCCGCGATGGCGCTGGAAAAGTGGGTCGCTCCGGTGTCCGAAGCCGAGGTCGACGAAGCCCTCGAGAACATCCGCAAGGCCAGCCGGACCACCAAGATCGTCGAGGAGAACCGCAAGGCCGCGACGGGCGACGTGGTCGTTGCCGATTACGAAGGGTCGATCGACGGCAAGCCGTTCGAGGGCGGTTCCGGCAAGCGGGCGATGATCGAAATCGGCGCCGGTCGCTACGTGCCGGGCTTCGAGGACCAGCTGATCGGCGCCATGGCCAACGACACGGTGAACGTGAAGGTCACGTTCCCCGCCGATTACGGCAACGCCGAACTGGCCGGCAAGAACGCGGATTTCAAGGTACGGGTGTACGAACTGCGCACCATCGAGGTTCCGGCGCTCGATGACGCCTTGGCGCAGAGGCTGGGCGAAGCCAATCTCGACGCCTTGCGCACCGCCACCCGCAACGCCGTGCAGCGCAACCACGACCAACTGACCCGCATGCGGCTGAAGCGTCAGCTGCTCGACAAGCTGGCTGGCGGCCACGCGTTCGACGTGCCCCAGGGCATGGTCGACGCCGAATTCGACGCCATCTGGAAGCAGATCGAGCAGGCCAAGGCCGACAACCAGCTCGACCCGGAAGATGCCGGTAAGTCCGACGACGAGCTGCGGACGGAATATCGTTCCATCGCCGAGCGCCGCGTGCGCCTGGGGCTGTTGTTGTCCGACGTCGGCCAGAAAAACAACATCCAGGTCACGCCGGAAGAACTCAGCAAGGCCGCGGTTGCCGAGGCGCGCCGCTTCCCAGGCCAGGAGCAGGTGGTGCTCAACTACTACCGCAACAATCCGCAGGCACTGGAAGGCCTGAAAGCCCCGGTGTTCGAGGACAAGGTGGTGGATTTCATCATCGAACTGGCCAAGGTCTCGACCAAGACCGTGACCTTGGACGAGTTGAAGGCCGATCCCGAGGTGACTTCGAAATAGCCGGGCTGCGAAATCAGCCGGAGCCGGCTTGCGCATTCTCGTAGGCGCAGTACATGTAGGCGATGCGTGCCGTCGCGAAGGCGGCCTGAAACAGGTGGATGATGCGGGATCGTGATCCGGTAGAGGTTTACAACAACACGCTCGTGCCCATGGTTATCGAGCAGACCAATCGCGGCGAGCGGGCGTTCGATATTTACTCGCGGCTGTTGAAGGAGCGCATCATTTTCCTGACCGGCGGCGTCAACGACATGGTCGCGTCGCTGATCTGCGCCCAGATGCTGTTCCTGGAGTCGGAAAACCCCAAGAAGGACATCTCGTTCTACATCAACTCGCCGGGCGGCGTGGTGACTTCGGGCATGGCGATCTACGACACCATGCAGTACATCCGCTGCGACGTGTCCACCATGTGCGTCGGCTTCGCCGCGTCGATGGGCTCGCTGCTCCTGACCGCCGGCGCCAAGGACAAGCGTTTCGCGTTGCCCAACTCCCGGGTGATGATCCACCAGCCGTCGGGCGGGTTCCAGGGGCAGGCCGCCGACATCGAGATCCAGGCGCGCGAGGTGCTGCGGCTGCGCGCGCGCCTCAATCAAATCTACGTCAACCACACCGGCCGCACGATCGACGAGATCGAGAAGGCGATGGACCGCGACAACTTCATGGACCCCGAGGAGGCCAAGTCGTTCGGCCTAATCGACCAGGTCGTCACGCGCCGTCCCAAGCTCGACGACGCCGAGGGGACGAAGGCCTGACGCCCGGCGGGGTCGGGGCCGCAACCGCGCGCCCGCGGCCGGCGTTGACGATGGTTAACTTTCCGATCAGCAATCCGCCCTAGAGTGGAGTGGGGCCAATCCAGGCTTCGGGTTGTGTTGGGCCGATGCTGTCGGCTAACATACGATATCTAGTGGTTCTGCCGGGCCGTCCACGGTCCGGGGCGAACCGCCGGGAGACATAGGCGATGACCAAGGCGTCGAGCGGCGATTCAAAGAATACGCTGTATTGCTCGTTCTGCGGCAAGAGCCAGCACGAAGTGCGCAAGCTGATTGCCGGTCCGACCGTATTCATCTGCGATGAATGCGTCGAACTGTGCATGGACATCATCCGCGAGGAAAACAAGACCAACCTGGTGAAATCGCGCGAGGGCGTGCCAACGCCGCGCGATATCCGCAAGGTGCTCGACGACTATGTGATCGGCCAGGATTACGCCAAGAAGGTGCTGTCGGTGGCCGTCCACAACCATTACAAGCGGCTGTCCAACACCGGCAAGAACGCCGAGATCGAAGTCTCGAAGTCGAACATCCTGCTGATCGGCCCGACCGGCTGCGGCAAGACGCTGCTGGCCCAGACGCTGGCGCGCATCCTGGACGTGCCGTTCACCATGGCCGATGCGACGACCCTGACCGAGGCCGGTTACGTCGGCGAGGACGTGGAGAACATCATCCTGAAACTGCTGCAGGCCGCCGACTACAACGTCGAGCGGGCCCAGCGCGGCATCGTCTATATCGACGAGATCGACAAGATCTCGCGCAAGTCCGACAACCCGTCGATCACCCGCGACGTCTCGGGCGAGGGCGTGCAGCAGGCGCTGCTCAAGATCATGGAAGGCACGGTCGCCTCGGTGCCGCCGCAAGGCGGGCGCAAGCATCCGCAGCAGGAATTCCTGCAGGTCGACACCACCAACATCCTGTTCATCTGCGGCGGCGCGTTCGCCGGGCTGGAAAAGATCATCTCGCAGCGCGGGCGCGGCACCTCGATCGGCTTCGGCGCCGACGTGAAGGCCTCGGACGAGCGTCAGACCGGCCAGATCCTGAAAGAGGTCGAGCCCGAGGATCTGCTCAAGTACGGCCTGATCCCCGAGTTCGTCGGACGCCTGCCGGTGATCGCCACCCTGGAAGACCTGGACGAGAAGGCCCTGGTCGACATCCTCACCACCCCCAAGAACGCGCTCGCCAAGCAGTACGCCAGGCTGTTTGACATGGAAAATGTGCACCTTACATTTACCGAGGATGCGCTGAAGACGGTGGCGCGCAAGGCGATCGGCCGCAAGACCGGCGCCCGTGGCCTGCGGTCGATCATGGAAGGCATTCTGCTCGACACCATGTTCGATCTTCCGGGCCTCGACGGCGTCGAGGAAGTGGTCGTGAATGGCGAAGTGGCCGAGGGCCGCGCCAAGCCGTTGTACATCTACACCGCCGAGAGCCGCGGTGATGTCGGAACGTCGGCCTAAGACCCCGCTGATCGACGGGTCCTCTGCGCCATTCCCGCGCCGGAACGCTGCCCGGGCGCGGCCCTGAAACAGGTTGAGTCCGGATTTGCCCGGTCGGGCGGACGCCGGATCGAACGAGGTGTCACGTGTCGGACGTTGTCAAAAGCCAGTCGTATCCGGTTCTGCCGCTCAGGGACATCGTGGTGTTCCCGCACATGATCGTGCCGCTGTTCGTCGGCCGCGAGAAATCCGTGCGCGCGCTGGAAGACGTCATGGCCGATGACAAGCAGATCCTGCTGGTCGCGCAGAAGGACGCCACCCAGGACGATCCGACCACGCGCGACATCTACGACGTCGGCACGGTTTCGACCGTGCTGCAGCTGCTCAAGCTGCCCGACGGCACCGTCAAGGTGCTGGTCGAGGGCGGCCAGCGCGCCCGCATCTCCGGCTACAAGGACAATCCCGCCTTCTTCGAGGCGTTCGCCGACCTGATCGACGAGCCGACCGAGGAGGACAAGGAACTCGAGGCGCTGTCGCGCTCGGTGGTCACCCAGTTCGAGCAGTACATCAAGCTCAACAAGAAAATCCCGCCCGAGGTGCTGGTGTCGGTCAACCAGATCGACAATCCCTCGAAGCTGGCCGACACGGTCGCCTCGCACCTGACCCTGAAAATCTCCGAGAAGCAGGATCTGCTGGAGACCAAGGGCATCGCCGAGCGGCTGGAGAAGGTCTACGGATTCATGGAATCCGAGATCAGCGTGCTGCAGGTCGAACGGCGCATCCGCAACCGGGTCAAGCGCCAGATGGAGAAGACCCAGCGCGAGTACTACCTCAACGAACAGATGAAGGCGATCCAGCGCGAGTTGGGCGAAAACGAGGAAGGCCGCGACGAATCCGCCGAGCTGGAAGCCAAGATCAACAAGCTGCGCATGAGCAAGGAGGCCAAGGAGAAGGCGCTCGCCGAGCTCAAGAAGCTGAAGAACATGAGCCCGATGTCGGCCGAGGCGACGGTGGTGCGCAACTACCTCGACTGGCTGACCTCGATCCCGTGGAGCAAGCGCTCGAAGGTCAAGAACGACCTGAAGGCGGCCCAGGCCCAGCTCGACAAGGATCACTACGGGCTGGAAAAGGTGAAAGAGCGCATCGTCGAGTACCTGGCGGTGCAGGCCCGCACCAAGAAGCTGAAGGGCCCGATCCTGTGCCTGGTCGGTCCGCCCGGCGTCGGCAAGACCTCGCTCGGCCGCTCGATCGCCTCGGCCACCGGCCGGCAGTTCGTGCGCGTGTCGTTGGGCGGCGTGCGCGACGAGGCGGAAATCCGCGGCCACCGGCGCACCTACATCGGCTCCATGCCCGGCAAGATCATCCAGGGCATGCGCAAGGCGAAAACCTCGAACCCGCTGTTCCTGCTGGACGAGGTCGACAAGCTGGGCGCGGACTGGCGCGGCGACCCGTCGTCGGCGCTGCTGGAAGTGCTCGACCCCGAACAGAACCACACCTTCCAGGACCACTACCTGGAGGTGGACTACGACCTGTCGGACGTGCTGTTCATCACCACGGCCAACACGCTGCGCATGCCGCAGCCGCTGCTTGACCGCATGGAGATCATCCGCGTCTCGGGCTACACCGAGGACGAAAAGGTCGAGATCGCCAGGCGCCACCTGATCCCGAAGCAGTACGAGGCCCACGGCCTGAAACAGGCCGAATGGGGCGTATCGGACGACGCGCTGCGCGACCTGATCCGCTACTACACGCGCGAAGCCGGCGTGCGCAACCTGGAGCGCGAACTGGCCAGCCTGGCGCGCAAGTCGACTAAGGAAATCATCCTGCGCAAGCTTGCCCGGGTGCACATCACCCGCAAGTCGCTGAAGAAGTTCGCCGGCGTGCGCAAGTACCGTTACGGCGAGGTCGAACGCGAGGACATGATCGGCATGACCACCGGCCTGGCGTGGACCGAGGTCGGCGGCGAGATCCTGTCGATCGAGGCGGTGGTGATGCCGGGCAAGGGCGCCATCACGCTGACCGGCCAGTTGGGCGAGGTGATGAAGGAATCGATCCAGGCCGCGCGCTCGTTCGTGCGCAGCCGGGCGCTTGCCTTCGGCATCAAGCCCAAGACCTTCGAGAAGAACGACATCCACCTGCACGTGCCCGAGGGCGCCACGCCCAAGGACGGCCCCTCGGCCGGCGTGGCGATGTGCACCTCGATCGTCTCGGCCCTGACCGGCATCGCCGTGCGCAAGGACGTCGCCATGACCGGC
Source organism: Rhodospirillaceae bacterium (assembly GCA_033764265.1). Lineage (GTDB taxonomy): Bacteria > Pseudomonadota > Alphaproteobacteria > Rhodospirillales > Rhodospirillaceae > VGEM01. The sequence continues at coordinate 6,606 of JANRJB010000303.1, forward strand.
GAGATCACCCTGCGCGGGCGCGTGCTGCCGATCGGCGGCCTGAAGGAAAA
>JANRJB010000311.1:0-5818 GCA_033764265.1 Rhodospirillaceae bacterium
GCAGCGCGGCGGCCATGCCGGCCGCGGACGCGAGCAACATCTTGCGACGGTCAACGATCATGATTTGCCTCCCACTCGGTTGTCTTGGACATCAACTGAACGATACGAACGCAAAGGAAACTCTTCCCGGGCTCAGGCCGGTTTGGTGCCCATGATGTTGTTGCGCGAACGGCCCATGCCGGCGGGCGGGCCCTTTTCGTCGACGATGAATCCGGCCTCGCGCATGGCGCCGGCGAAGTCGAGCGCGGCGTACTCCAGCCGCCACACCTCGTTGTTCCAACGGTGGTCCCACCACTGCCGGTACAGGCCGTAGGCGTTCTTCGGCACCGGCGCGCCAGTGTAGAAGTCGATCGGATAGAACACGCCGCCGGGCCGCAGCACGCGGAAGGATTCCTTGACGATTTCCTTGGCCTTCGCCGCCGGTACTTCGTGGAACATGATGTTGTTGGTGACGATGTCGAAGTGGTGATCGGGGAACTTGCTGTCCTCGGCCAGCCGCTGGGCGAAATTGACCGCGACCCCCAGGTCGACCGCGCGCATGTGGGCGTAACGCACCATCGGCGCGCCGACGTCGATGCCCCACACTTCGGCGTCGGGGAAGCGTTCCTTGATCGCCACCGCGGTCTGTCCGCAGCTGCAACCCTGATCCAGGATGCGCGCGACCTTGCCGTCCTTCGGCAAGGGCAGGGCGCGGGCATACTCGGCCTGCACTTCGTCCTGGTAATTGCGACCGGTGAAGAAGTTGGCGGTGCCGTACAGGTAGATGTGTCCGGCGAACGGGTCGCCGACGTAGCCGCCCGGCTGGATATGGATTTCGTGGGCAGCGTAGTCGGGAATCTTCATGTCGGGGTTCAGTTCCAGCGTCCCCGGCCCCTTGGTGTCCGCGGCCTCCATCTCGGCCAGATACTTGTCGGCATTGCCATGGAACTCGTCCTGCAGCGTCTTCCACATCATCTGCTGGGTCGACAACCAGGTGCGCGTGCTGGTGGCCAGGATCGGGTCTTTCTCCAAAAGCGCCACCACCTCGGCGATCGGCATCTCGGCGTTGGGGTCGATGCCGTTGGCCTTCAGCACCGCCTTGGCGCGTTCCATCGCGGCGCGGCTCAGATCGCCGTTCACCCAGCCGCGGAAGCCGGTCAGGAAATCCTGCACGCCGTCCAGGTTCTGGGTCGGCAGGCGTTCGTAGCGGCCCATGGCGCCGCGCGGCTGGACGTCCTTGCCGTCGGGAACGGCGGCGGCGGTCTTGCGGCCGGTCAAGGCGCCCACGAACGCGGCGGCGGTGGCGGCGGCGCCAAACAGTGTGCGGCGATCGAACATGGTTGTCGTCTCCCTTTTTCCTGCCGGCTCAGCTCTGGGCGAACGGCACAACCGGGCCGCCATTGGTCGCGAAGGCGCCGAAGGTGCGCTGAATGAAGCGGTCGCGCTCGGCCGCCCAGCGCGCTTCTTCCTCGGGCGTCGGCACGTAGGCCTCGATCATCGCGGCGGTGACGCGGCCATGTTTTTCAAGCAATACCTCGGTGATGCGTGCACGCTTCGTCTGCGCCCACATCTCCGCGCTCATGGAGATCATCGCCGTCATCATGTTGTCCAGAACCGGATTGCCCAACAGCACGGTCTGGTCGGTGTCGACCTTGATGTATGGCGCGGTGAAGGTGGTCCGGCCGAAGTCTTTCGGCGAGGTCTTGGCGGTCACGGTCGGTTCTCCTGCGAACGGGGCCAGGGCCCGTCTTGATTGTGGCGGGGCAAAGTATGCGCCCCGGCCGCACACCCGGCAAAGAAAACGTGACGGGTCAACGACTTGGATTCGCAGGCATGAATGCAGAGGGATGAATTTAGGTTGGCCGGTCGCCGCGGGGCGTCAGCCGGAGACCTTCAGGCCGATCAGCCCCGCCACGATCAGCGCCGCGCTGCCGACACGCAGCGCGCTGGCCGATTCGCCCAACAGCACCACCCCCAGCACGAACGCGCCCAGCGCACCGATGCCGGTCCAAATGGCGTAGGCGGTGCCGAGCGGCAGCGATTTCATCGCCAACGCCAGCAGCGCGAAGCTGGCGATCATGGCGGTCAAGGTGACCGCGCTGGCCGCCGGCCGGGTGAAGCCATCGGACTGCTTCATGGCGAAGGCCCACACCACCTCCAATACACCGGCGACGATCAGATAGACCCAGGCCATGAGGGTGCTCCCGCTCCACGACGATCGCGCCGGTAAACGCTCCGGCGCGGCGATGGCCCGCGACCTTATGGGGGTGCCGGCGGCTGTCAATCGCGGCCCGGGCGAGGCCGAGCCCGAACGGTCTCAATTGCGCTCGCGCGCAACCGACAGATTGCCGCGCTGGTCGACACTGACCTCGATGGTCTTGCCGTATTGCTCGGCCAACGCATGCCAGGTGCCGGCGGAGTCGAGCCTCAGCCGGGTTACCGGGTGATAGCCGCGCGCCTCGATCAGGGCGCGGATCTCGCTTGCAGTGTATTTGCTGGCGCCGCTTTCGCTGGCCGGGGCTTGCGGGTCGACGACCGAGCGGGTGTCTGCGCGCGGGACGGCGGTTTGGGCGTGAGCCGTCGCCATCCATGCGACGCCGAGCCACGCTGCCATCGCAGCGCCGCGCCAGCATGACGACCCGAAGGCGGACGCACAGGTCATCGCCGCATCACCGGCGCCTGAAGAATCGGAACCACGGTTTCGACGAACAGGCGGGCGCGGTCGCGCACGTCGGCATCGTTGCAATCGATCGTTACGGGCCCGGCCGTTTGCACGGGCTGGACAGCAAACCTGCGACCGTCGCGCGGTGTCGGCGAGTCGGCCCGAATCAGCTGCTCCAGGCGCAATTCCTCGATCATCGACAGCTTGCGTCCGGCGCATGTCTCGGCTGCCGCGGCGCCGGCAAGGTAGGTGTCGCGCACGACATCAGTCTCGGCGGCCCAGGTTGAGGAGATCACGGCTATCAGCATCGGCGCAGCCACCGCCCAGGCGCACGTGTTGGCGCGGCGGCGCGCTGATCGCGTCATGCCGCCGGCCCGCGTGGCTTGGCGGCGACCGGCGCGGCCGCGCGCTCGGTTTCGGCTTCCGCTTGGGTCTTGGCCAGGCGCAGCGCGCGCAGGCGTTCATCCTTGCGGGCGTTGGCCTGTTCGATGCGTCGGCGGACTTGAAGATAGGCGGGTTCGCCGCTGCCGGTGCCGGAATTGCGCCGGCGCGACTCGCGGGCGGCGTCGGGATCGTCACTGTAACCCACCGGCAAGCTCCTTCCTTGGAAAGGGCGAAAACACAGTCACCGCGGCCGGACGCAACCTTGCACCGCCAGGCCGCGACCGATGGCCTCGCGGCGTCAGCGGGCCGCGAACAAGCCGCGCAGCCGCATCCACATGCCAAGTCCGGTGTTGGCGGCGATCGGCGTGAATTCCCGGTCACACGCCGCCTTGTCGGCGGCGTCGGTGAACGAGGCCCGATACGTCACCCGGGCCATGTCGTCGGACTGGCTTTCGGCTTCGAGCTGCCAACGGCCGCGGGTATTGCGGATGATCCAGCCCTCGACATCCATGCGGGACAGCTTGGTGGAAAAGTAGGACTTGTATTTCAGCCGGCTCAATACAACACCCCGGGTTTGGCCGCAGGCGCAGCGCCTGTGCCGGATCGCAGGTTCGTCCAATCACATTCAGGGTGTCTTGACGCGCGGCGCGCCGCGCACTCAGCCCAAGGCAGGCTGAAAGTCGATTGTCGACCGAGTAGATATGGTATTGTCCGCCCCGTCAATCAACAACGCGGCCCAACTTTCGCTCGGTCGCCGTCGCGGCGGGCGCTTTGCCGGAGCGAATTTGTCATGTCAAATCACGAGAATACGGCCACCGACGGCCCGTTGCGCGAGCCGACCAAGGTGCGCCGCTGCCTGAATTGCGACGCGACCTTCAACAGCCAGTGGTCGGGTGAACGCATCTGCCCGCATTGCAAGTCGACCAAGGCCTGGCGCACCGGGCTCGATCGGAACTCGGCGATCGGCTGATCGCGTCCCGTCCGCGGGCCTGGCCCGCAAACTCAGCTCCCGCGCGCGCCGCCGGTCGCGGCCGCGCCCAACAGCCGTGCGGCATCGGTCAGCGGCTCGAGGAACGTGCGGGCGGCGGCCTCGGCGGTCATCGCCCGCGTGAAATAGCGCATCACCAAAGCCGCGACGACCTCGTCACCGGCAAGCACCGGCACAGCCAGATTGCTGACCCGGTGGGTGCCGTCCAGCGCGGCGAAGCCCCGCTTGCGGGCGTCCGACAGGATTTTGCCGAACACGCGGGCATCGCGTGCCACCGCGTCGCGCGGTTCGGCCGACAACCGGCCCACCAGGTCGACCAGGAGTTCGCGGCGCGCGGGCGCACAGAACGCCAGGTAGCAGCGCCCGGCGGCGCTGCCGGCCATCGGCATGCGCGCGCCCGACGGCATGCGCTCGACGGCCAGCGGATTGCCGACATCCGTGGCGTACTTGATGACCATGGCCGCTTCCGCCGGCAGGGCCAGCGATACCGGCCACAGGATGCGTCGGCTCAGCGCATTCAGGATGTCGGGCGCGGCCGTGCGTAGCCAGCCGTCGGCCGTGTGTCCGTCGCTCAGGCCCAGCACCCGGTCGGTCAGCCAATAGGCGCCGGCGTCGGCGTCTTTCTCGACATAGCCGTCGCGTTCGAAGGTCAACAGCAGCCGATAGGCCGTGCCCCGATTGAGGCCGGCCGCCTTGGCCAGGGCATTGAGCGACGCGCCGTTGCGTGCGTTGAGCGTGCGCAACAGGTGCAGCGCCCTGCTGACGGCGCGGACGGCGTTAGCCTGGCCGGTTTTCGCCGGAGCCATTGGGACCGACGCGCGGCTCGCGCCGACCGCAAATCACGGTCACGCGCGCTTGACGCCCAGCACGTTCTGCTTGCCGCCACCGAAGCCCGAGGGCGGGCCTTTTTCGTTCACCTCGAAGCCGGCCGCGCGCATTTCCGCAGCGTGATCGATCTTGTTGTACTCGAACAGCCAGCGTTCGTGGTTCCAGCGATGCGACGTCCAGTTGCGCAACTGGCCGTAGGGCCCCGACCGATCGCGGTTGCCTGCGGTGTTGAAGTCGATCGGGTAGTACACGCCGCCGGCGCGGGTGACGCGATAGGCCTCGCGGATGATCTGCTTGGACGCTTCCTCCGTCACCTCGTGATGCAGGATGTAGCTGGTGACGATGTCGAAGTGCCCATCGGGGAACCGGGTGTCCTCCGCCAGCGCCTGGCGGAAGTTCGCACCCACCCCAAGGTCGACCGCGCGCATATGGGCGTAGCGCACCATCGGGCCGCCGACGTCGATGCCCCACACCTCGGCGTCGGGGAAGCGCTGGGCCAGCGCCACCGTCAGCTGGCCGGTGCCGCAGCCCATATCGAGGATGCGGCGCACCTTGCCGTCGGCCGGCGCCGGCACGTTGCCGGCGTAACGGACGTGCAAATCGTCCTGGTAATTGCGGCCGGAATAAAAGTTGTTGGTGCCGTAGTGATACATGTGTCCGGCGAACGCATCGCCGACATAGCCGCCCGGCTGAATATGAATGGCATGCCGCGTGTAGTCGGGGATTTCCATGCCCGGGTTCAGTTCCAGTTTGCCCGGGCCGGCGGTGTCGGCGGCTTCCATCTCGGCCATGTAGGCGTCGTAGTTGCCGTGGAACTCACGGCGCAGGTTGTGCCACATCAGGTTCTGCGCGTTCAGCCAGGTGTGATTGCGGGCCTGGATGATCGGGTCGCCCTCGAACAGCGCGAACACCTGATCCATCGGCAGGTTCTTCGCGGGGTCGACGCCCTTGGCGGCCATGATCGCCTTGGCGCGGTC
>JANRJB010000320.1:0-2342 GCA_033764265.1 Rhodospirillaceae bacterium
CGATCTCGCGCCAGGTATCGCCGAATTTCTCGCCAAAGTGCTGGCCGGTGGCGACGACCTGCAAGCGCAGCCCCGGTTCGGCGGCGATCGCACGCATCACCGGCACCAGGTGGCCGTAATCGGCCCGGCTGCCGGTGACGACGGCGATGGTCTTGGCGGATGGCGGCATCGCGGGTGGCCCCGCTCGGTTCCAATTTCGCCCGCACCATCGCATACTCGCGCGATCCGCAGCAAATCGCGCACCACGTGCCGCCCCGCACCTTCATCGTCGCCGAAGCCGGCGTGAATCATAACGGCAGCACAGAACGTGCCATGGCGATGGTGCGCGCCGCCGCCACCGCCGGGGCCGACGCCGTCAAGTTCCAGAGTTTCCGCACCGAACTGGAAGTCACCCGGACCGCGCCCAAGGCTGACTACCAGGCGCGCAACACCGGCGATGCGGGCAGCCAGTTCGCCATGCTCAAGGCGCTGGAGCTGTCCGAACCCGACCAACGCGCGCTGATGGACGCGTGCGCCGCGGCCGGCATCGAATTCATGTCCACGCCGTTCGATCCGGTCAGCGCCGCGTTCCTGATCGGCGCGCCCGCGGTGAAACGACTCAAGGTCGCCTCGGGCGAACTGACCAATGGGCCGCTGCTGCTGCAGCTGGCCCGTTCCGGCAAGCCGATCGTCCTGTCCACCGGAATGGCGGACCTCGACGACGTGCGCGCCGCGCTGGCGGTGCTTGCCTTCGGTTACGCGTCGCCGCCCGACAAGAAGCCCTCGCCGGCCGCGTTCGAGAACGCGCTGGCCTCCCCCGCCGGGCGGACGGCGCTGCGCGCCAACGTCACACTGTTGCACTGCACCTCCGACTACCCGGCGCCGCCGAACAGCATCAATCTGCGCGCCATGGACACGCTGGCCGAAACGTTCGGGCTTGCGGTCGGGCTGTCGGACCACTCGCTCGGCATTGCGGTGGCCATTGCCGCCGTCGCTCGCGGCGCGGCGATGATCGAGAAGCATTTCACCATCGACCGCGCGCTGCCGGGGCCCGACCACGCTGCCTCGCTGACGACAGCCGAACTGGCGGAAATGGTCGCGGCGATCCGTACCGTCGAACTGGCATTCGGCGATGGGCGCAAGCTGCCGGCCGCCGCGGAGCGGCCGACGCGGGTGGTGGCGCGCAAGAGCCTGGTGGCGCTGGCGCCGATCCGCGCCGGCGAGGCGTTCAGCACGGCTAATCTGGGCGCCAAGCGCCCCGGTCATGGTGTCACGCCGATGCTCTACTGGTCCTATCTCGGCCGGCCGAGCCCGCGTGCGTACGCCGCCGACGATCTGATCGATCCGTTCGACTGATGCGAAGGGGCCAGGCGCAGTGGACACGCAGTGGGAAAATCTCTGGGACGATGTTTTCACCGCCAGCGCCTGGGGCCGCTATCCGCCCGAGGATCTGATCCGCTTCGTCGCCCGCAACTACTACGCCGCGCCCGACCGCAAGGCCGTGCGCATCCTGGAGATCGGCTGCGGCCCCGGCGCCAACGTCTGGTACCTGGCGCGTGAGGGGTTCTCGGTGTCGGCGATCGACGGATCGGCGGTGGCCATCGCGCGCTGCGCGGAACGGCTGGCGGCCGAGGGCCTGGCCGCCGACCTCAAGGTCGGCGACGTGAACCGGCTGTCCGACCATTATGCCGCCGATCAGTTCGACGCGGTTCTCGATATCGGCTGCCTGGTCTGCTTCACCGCCGCCGGCCAGCGCGCCGTGGTCGAACACCTCCACCGTGTGCTCAAGCCGGGTGGCAAACTGTTCTCGCGGCTATTCGCGCGCGGCACCTGGGGCGATGGACTGGGGCAGGAAGTGGAACCCGGCACCTTCACCGCCATGACCGAAGGCCCGCTGGCGGGCATCGGCCGGGTGCACTTCGCCGACATGGCGGAGGTGCAAGCCCTGTTCGCCGGATTCCAAGATGTCGGCATCGAAACCTCGCGCGTGTCCTACGCCGGGCGCAGCCGCGAGGTCATCAACTGGCTGGTGAGCGCGACCAAGGCCCCGGCATGAGCGGCGCCGCGCCCACGTTGCGTTTCGGTCTGACGTTCGACGCGCTGGCCGCCGACATCTATTTCGATCCCGCGTTTGTCGCCCTGCACAACCGGCCCGCGCCCATCGACCGTCTGTCCACGGCGGACTTCATCCATGGCGCCGGGGTGCGCGCCATTCCCGGCACGCCGCACACCGATCTCTGGACCCCGCACGGCTATGGCGGGCCGCTGGCGCGCGATGGCGATTCGTTGGCTGCGGGGCTCGCGGCCTGGCGGGCACGCCAGCGCGCCGCCGGCCACATCGCGGAGTTCATCCGATTCCACCC
>JANRJB010000208.1:0-5433 GCA_033764265.1 Rhodospirillaceae bacterium
GCGACAGCAGGTCCTGCCGGCCGCACAGCACCAGGGTCGGCACGCGGATCGCGGCCAGGTCGCCGCGGCCATCGACCCGGCCCATGATGGCGGCCTGCTGACGGGCGAACGCCTCCTGCCCGACCCGCTCGGCCATGGCCAGCACCACGCCCGCGACCGCGGGGTCGTCCATGCGGCTAGGGTGGATCAGGTTGGGCAACAGGCGCGGCGTCACGCCCTTGAACTTGCCCACCTGTGACAGGCGGATCAGCTCCCGGCGGGTCTTCACCTGCTCGGCCGTGTCGGCGCGGGCGTTGGTGTCCAAAAGCGCCAGCCGCTCCACCCGCTGCGGCGCCTGGCGCATGATCTCCTGCGCGACGTAACCGCCCATCGACAGCCCGGCCAGGCAGAACGACCGCGGCGCCGCGGCCAGCACGCGCTCGGCCATGGCGGCGATGCCGTCGTCCTGGGTCAGGTCGGCCACCGTGACAACGCACAAGTCGCCCAAGTGGGCGGCCTGATGGGCCCACAAGGCCGCGTCGCAGAGCAGGCCGGGCAGCAGGATCAGAGACCTTTTCGCCATGGATTCCCTGGGCTTGGAGAACACGTTCGTAACCTTTCGGCCGCCGTGCCTTGCGCGTTGACTGCAAGGCCGCAGTGCCTATGATGCCGCCGCACGAGCCGACCGGGCCCCCGGCCGGACGCCACACGCCATGCAGCCGCCACAGGCGGCGCTGATTCGGTGACATGAGTTTCGAAGACCTCGGACTTTCGCCCGACACGCTGCGAGCCGTTGTCGACGCCGGTTATACGATCCCGACGCCCATTCAGGAACAGGCCATCCCGATGGTCCTGATGGGGCGCGACGTGATGGGCATTGCCCAGACCGGCACCGGCAAGACCGCCGGCTTCACCCTGCCGATGATCGAGATCCTGGCCGGCGGCCGGGCGCGGGCGCGCATGCCGCGCTCGCTGATCCTGGCGCCGACCCGCGAACTGGCCGCCCAGGTGGCCGACAACTTCGTCAAGTACGGCAAGTACCACAAGCTGGAAATGGCGCTGTTGATCGGCGGCGAGTCGATGGGCGACCAGGAAAAGACGCTGGAACGCGGCGTCGACGTGCTGATCGCCACGCCCGGACGGTTGATGGACCACTTCGAGCGTGGCCGCATCATCCTCAACGACGTGAAGATCCTGGTGATCGACGAGGCCGACCGCATGCTCGACATGGGGTTCATCCCCGACGTCGAGAAAATCGTCTCGCTGTTGCCGAAAATCCGCCAGACGCTGTTCTTCTCGGCCACCATGAACGCCGAAATCCGCCGGCTGGCCGACAAGTTCCTGATGAACCCCAAGGAAATTCAGGCGACGCCGCCGGCCACCACCGCCTCGACCGTGGTCCAGGCGATCGTGACCGTTCGGCCGGCCGACAAGCGCGAGTGCCTGCGCCGGCTGATCCGCGCCGAGCATCTGGAGAACGCCTTCGTCTTCTGCAACCGCAAAAAAGAAGTCGACGTGCTGTTCCAATCGCTGATCAAGCACGGTTTCAACGCCGTCATGCTGCACGGCGACATGCCCCAGTCCAAACGCATGGAGATGCTGGCCAAGTTCAAGGCCGGCGAGGCCGACCTGCTCGTCTGCTCCGACGTGGCCGCCCGCGGGCTCGACATCACCGGGGTGTCGCACGTCATCAACTTCGACGTGCCGTTCAACGCCGAGGACTACGTCCACCGCATCGGCCGCACCGGCCGCGCCGGCCGCCAGGGCCATGCCGTCACCATCGCCACGCCGGCCGAGATCAAGTCGGTTCAGGCGATCGAGCGGCTGATCAAGGGGCCGATCCCGGTGCTGCAGGAAGCCGCCATCGCCGACCTGGCGTTGACCGGCGCCGAGGCCGCGGCCGACGACGGCGAGGATCATCGCCGCGGACGCGGCCGCAAGCGATCCGACCGGCCGCGGCGCGACGACCGTGCGCCGCGCGCCGAACGCGCCCCGCGCCGCGATCCGGTGCACGCCGAGCCCGCGCCGGTTGCGCTGGCCATGCAACCCGAGCCAGACGCCGACCTGCCGGAACCCGACCACGCACCCGAACCGCCGCGCGAACGGCCCCGTGCGCGCCGGTCGCGCGAACCGCGCGCCGAACGAGAGCCGCGCGAACCGCGCGCCGAACGAGAGCCGCGCGAGCCGCGGTCCGATGTGATCGGCTTCGGCGATTCGGTGCCGGCGTTCCTGCAGATCGTACCGCGGGTGGCGCCGCTGCCGCCCGCCGATAGCGAGTTCGACGAAACCGCCGACGACGCGGCCTAATTCGTCCTTGCTCAGTTGACGGGGCCGTCGGGCTCGTCGTCTTCATCCTCGCCGAACGACGTCGGGTCGATATTGGCCGGCCCGGCCTGGTGATGGACCATCGCCCACACCGACCCGGCGCGAACAAACACGTTGGTCGCGATCAGGTACTGCTGATCGGCCAGATCCTCGACGCAGATGATCACGGCGGTGTCGCCGTAAATTTCCACCGACTCGCCGCGGCACTTGATCTTGGGCGCGTTGGTGTTGCCGAGGATGCCGCGCCAGCTACGCAGCACGTCGTCGCGGCCGATCAGCGCCGGCCAGCCGGGGTGGATGCACGAGACCGGCCGGTCCTTCGACCAGACGCGTTCCATCGCCTTGATGTCGCGATTGTAGAAGGCGGTGTAGAACGCCGCATTGGCGAACAGCACGGCGGTGCGGTCGGTCATGCGTCTCCTTGTTCGGCACCGCGACCGCCGCGCACACCCGCGACCGCCGCGCTTGCCCTGCGCGCGCGACTAGCCTACGCCTTTGAGTTCTGATCCGCAAAGCAGCCTTGGACATACGGCATGTCCCTCGATGCAAGCCCCATGACGCCGCCCGCCTCGGGCCGCGCGGCGCGCCAGGCGGTGGTCTTTCTGCACGGCTACGGCTCCAACGGCGACGACCTGATCGGCCTGGCGCCGTACTTCGCGCAAGGGCTGCCCGATGCGGTGTTCTATTCGCCGCACGCGCCGTTTGCGTGGGAAGGCGGCTTCTTCGGCGGCAAGCAGTGGTTCAGCCTGGCCCGCTACGCGCCCGACATGTTGCGCACCGCGGCCGGCGCGGCGGAACTCGACCAGGAGTTTTTCGCCGGCGCCGAAGCCGCCGCCGCGCACCTTCACCCGTTCCTGGAAAACGTGCTCGCGCGCCATCAGCTGCCGGCCGCCAAGCTGGCGCTGGTCGGCTTTTCCCAAGGCACCATGATGGCGCTGCACGTCGCCCTGCGCCGCAAACCGGCGCTGGCCGGCGTCGTGGGATTCTCGGGCGCGCTGGTCGGCGCCGACCGCCTGGGCCGCGACATCGTCGCGCGGCCGCCGGTGCTGCTGGTGCACGGCGCCGACGATCCGGTGGTGCCGGTCGAGGCCATGGCGGGCATCGTCACGGCCTTGAAGGCCAACGCCGTGCCGGTCGAAAGCCATGTCATCCCCGGCCTGCAACACGGCATCGACGGCGTGGGCGCGGCGCGGGCGGCGGCGTTCCTGCAAGAAAAGCTGGCCTAGCTCAAAGCCTGCGGGCAAAGTCGCGCTGTCGACCGTTGCAGGGAGCGTTCGCCATGCTGGGACCGATCGTCGCCGTCACCATGACCGTCACCGACCTGGCGCCGGTCGAAAGCGCCTACGCCAAGTATCTCGGCTACAAGGTGGTGGAACGCGGCCAGGTGCCGCAGGACCTGGCCGAGGTCTGGGGCGCGCCCAAGGTGGCGGGCCGCGCCTACATGATCATGCAGCCCGAAAGCGGCGCCAACTGCTACCTGCGCTTCGTCGTGGTCGACCCCTACCCCGACTACAAGCCCTTGCACACCTACGGCTGGAACTCGACCGAGCTTCTGGTCACCGATGTCGATGCCGTGCACGAAAGCCTGAAGGGCTCGCCGTTCGAGGTGGTCGGCACGCCGCGCGGGCTGTCGAGCAACGACAGCATCAAGGCGATGCAGGTGATGGGCCCGGCCAACGAGTTCCTGTACCTGACCACCATCAAGGACGAGGCGATGGGGCTGGGCACCGCCAAGTCGTTCGTCGACCGGCCGTTCATCGTGATCAACGGCGGGCGCGACATGGCCGAGCTGATCGGCTTTTATCGCGACGTACTGAAAAACAAGGTGGGCGAGCCGCAGCCGGTGCGCATGACCGCGCTCAACAAGATTCGTGGCTTCGACCCCGAGACCAAGCATCCGCTGTCGACGGTGGACGTCGGCGGGCCGTTCCTGATCGAGATCGACCAGTATCCGCCCGGCACCACCATGCGCAGCGTGCGCGCGGGCGACCTGCCGCCGGGTACCGCCATGGTGACGTTTGAGGTCGCCAAGCTCGACGCGGTGCCGGTGCCGCTGGTGGCCGGCGCCAAGGTCGCCCAGGGCCGGCCCTACAACGGCCGGCGCATCGGCGTCATCCGCGGCACCTCGAACGAGCTGCACGAACTGGTCGAGACGCCGCAATAGCGGGACGGTTTTGCTGCGGCGCGGCACAAGCCACGCGGAGATTTTGCGCCTCAGAACCGGTCGTCTCCGGGTTCGGTCTGGCGGTCGGCGCGGGTCTGGTCGAGGGTCTTGAAAGCCCCGGGCACGTGCTTGCGGCGCGCCTCCTCGCGCTGGCGGGCGCGATCCTTCTCGCGCTTGCGCAGGATCAACAGCACGCCCAGTACCGCTACGCAGAGCAGAATCCAGGGCGTGACCAGCGACACCTGCTTTTCCGCCTCGAGCTGACGGCGCACGTCGGCGCGGCATTCCGGCAGGTTGTTCTCGCACGCCGCGCGGGCGAGCTTCTCGGCCCGGCTGCGGAACCACGGGATGGGAATGCCGAACTGGGGGATTTCCTGGGCCAGCGCCGGCGTCGCGGCCGCGCCAAGGCCGAGCGCGCACGCCGCCGCGGCCATGCGGCGCGGTGCGAAACAGGCGAGAAACGAGCGGCGATCCATCATCGGTTGCCATCCGAGATCGGCAGCATTTATTGTAACACATAAGTTTCCGCGTGCCGTGTTCAATCGGCGCCGCACACCGGAGGCGTCGCCCGTGTTCCGCATTCTGGGCCTCGATCACGTCGTTCTGCGCGTCGCCGACATGGCGCGCGCCAGGGCGTTCTATTGCGATGTGCTGGGCTGCACCGTCGCCCGCGAGCGCGGCGACCTCGGCCTGACCCAGCTGCGCGCCGGCGCGGCGCTGATCGACCTGGTCGACCTGTCGTCGACCCTGGGCCGCAAGCTGGGCGCGGGCCCGGCCGCCCGGCCCGAAGCCGGCGGGCGCAACATGGATCACCTGTGCCTGCGCATCGAGCCGTTCGACGCCGCCGCCATCGCCGCGCATCTGCGCGCCCACGGCGTGACCCCCGGCGAGGTGGCGCCGCGCTTCGGCGCCGACGGCACCGGCCCGTCGATGTACATCGCCGACCCCGACGGCAACACGGTCGA
>JANRJB010000353.1:0-6901 GCA_033764265.1 Rhodospirillaceae bacterium
AAGGCCGCGGTGACCGACCGGCGCGTGCGTGACGGTCGCGCCTTGCTGGCCCGCCATGCGTCGTTATTCGACGCACTGGAGCGCCGTTACGGCGTCCCACGCCGCTTCCTGGTGGCCTTCTGGGGGCTGGAAACCAACTACGGCACGCAACTGGGAAGTTATCGCGTGGTCGCAGCACTCAGTACGCTGGCTTACGATGGCCGGCGCAGCCAGTTTTTTCGGCAAGAGCTGTTCGATGTGCTCTCGCTGCTCGATCGTGGCCATGCCACCCCGTCGTCCATGATCGGCTCGTGGGCCGGCGCCATGGGGCAGACGCAGTTCATGCCCTCGACGTTCATCAAGCACGCGGTGGATGAAAGCGGCGACGGACGGATCGACTTGTGGGGCAGCGTACCCGATGCCCTGGGGTCGGCGGCGAACTATCTGCGCGCCCTGGGCTGGGATGGAGCGCGGACCTGGGGCCGCGAGGTGAAGCTTCCCGACGGATTCGATGCCGGATTAGCCAGCGTCGATACAGCGGCCGCCGACATCGTCAAGCCGCTGGCGGCGTGGCATGCGCTCGGCGTGCGGGCCGCCAATGGAGGCACCTTGCCGAGTGTGACGGTCGATGCCGCATTGGTGCTGCCGGCCGGGATCGAGGGGCCTGCGTTCCTGGTCTACGAGAACTATCGCACGATCCTGAAATGGAACCGCGCGACCTTCTATGCGCTCGCGGTTGGTCACCTTGCCGACCGTCTGGCCGGTGCGGGCCCTTTGGTCGCCGCGATGCCCCCGGGCGAACCGCTGTCGCGTAACGAAGTCACCCGGCTTCAGACCGCACTCGCCAAACTGGGCCATTTGAGTGGCGAAGCCGATGGGGTGTTGGGTGCGGCCAGCCGCGCCGCCGTCCGGGCGTTCCAAATGGCCCAAGGCCTGCCGCCCGATGGCTACGCCTCGCGAACGTTGATCCTGGTGGCCGAAACGCAGGCCGCCGGCGGCTAGGCGCATGCGCCGGGTGCGGTTGCCAACGGTCAACCCATTGATTACACTACAACCGATTGTGGTTTAGCCAAACAGAGACCCCACAAAATGCGAGTCCTTGAGCGCTTGGTGCGCGGCCGCCGCCTTGCGCCCCCTATGGCGCGGGCGGCGGTGTCGCTGGTTGCGGCCTCGCTCTGGCTGGCGTCCTGCAGCACCGGCCGAGCACCGTCGACGCCGGTCCCGACCGCCGCCGGGCCCGACCTGCCACCTGATGCGTCCTACAAGGTTGGCACGCCCTATCAGGTTGATGGCGCGTGGTATTACCCGTCCGAGGATTATGCTTATGCCGAGGAAGGTGTCGCCTCGTGGTACGGGCCTGACTTTCACGGTAAGCGTACCGCCAATGGCGAGCGGTACGACATGAACGCGTTGACCGCCGCCCACCCGACGCTACCCATGCCCAGCGTCATCAACGTCACCAACTTGAACAACGGGCGCGCCGTCAAGCTGCGGGTCAACGACCGCGGGCCGTTCAAGAGCAAGCGGATTCTCGACGTCTCGCGCCGCGCCGCGCAGTTGCTGGGCTTCTATGAAGCCGGCACGGCGCGCGTGCGGGTGGAGATCGACGCGGTCGAAAGTTTGGCGTTAAAGAATCTCTTGATCGCCCGCAGCCCCGGCGACATGCCCAAGGTCGCCGCAGCGCCGCGTGCCGCCGTCAGTGCGCAATCGCTCGATGTGCCGCCGGGCGCGCCGGCCGCCGCACGACCGGCCCCGCCGCGGCGGACGGCTCTTCCGCCTGTCGCGTCCCAACCGGCCAACGTGGCCAGTGCGCCGGTCGCATTGCCGGCCGGAACCGGGGTTTACATTCAGGCCGGCGCCTTTGGCGAACAAGACAATGCTGTCCGTCTGGAACAGCAGCTGAAGGACTTCGGCAATTCGTTCATTGTCGCCACGACGGTCGGGAACCGGCAGCTTTACCGCGTACGCCTGGGCCCGCTTCAGGACGCCTCGGCGGCCGAGGAGCTGTTGGCGACGATCAAGTCGTATGGTTACGACGACGCTGTGATCGTTCGCTATTGATCGCGGCCGGCGGCCGGTACCGTGCAGCCATCAGGCGTCCACAATTCCCTGCCAAGACACGAATGTCCGACGGCCTGATCTCGACGGAGACTGTTTCATGACACATCAAGCCCCAATTCGGTTCGCTTGGCGCCGTGCGCGGCAATGGCTGCGCGCGGCCCTGGTGCTGGCCGCTTTCGGCCCCACGACCGCCCCGGCCGCCGTGACGGTGGATATCGCCGCACGCGAATATCTGCTGATCGACGTCCAAACCGGGGCTGAGTTGGCATCGAAAAATGCCGACGAACGCATGCCGCCTTCGTCGATGAGCAAGCTGATGACCGCCTACATGGTGTTCGACGCGCTGAAGTCGGGCCGCCTGTCGCTGGACGACGAAATGGCGGTCAGCGAGAACGCCTGGAAGTTGGGCGGGGCGGCGTCGGGCGGGTCGACCATGTTCCTCAACCCCAACGACCGGGTGAAAGTGGAAGATCTGCTGCGCGGCATGATCATCCAGTCGGGGAACGACGCCTGCATTGTGCTGGCCGAAAACCTGTCCGGCAGCGAGGACGCCTTCGCCGAGGCGATGAACGCCAAGGCCCGTGAACTCGGCATGACGGGCAGCAACTTCATGAACGCCACCGGGCTGCCACATCCCGACCACCACATGACCGCGCGCGACCTGGCCACGCTGGCCCGGCACATCATCACCGACTTCCCCGAGTACTACTCGCTCTACAGCGAGACCTCGTTCACCTACAACGGCATCACCCAGGGCAACCGCAACCCGCTCTTGTACAACGTGGGCAGCGGCGCCGATGGATTGAAGACCGGCCATACGGACGCCGCCGGCTACGGCCTGACCGCGTCGGCGGTGCGTAACGGCCGGCGTTTGATCCTGGTGGCGAATGGAATGGACAGCATCAAGAGCCGCGACGCCGAAACGTCGAAGCTGATGGATTGGGGCTTCCGCGAGTTCGTCAATCGCAGCCTGTTCAAGGCCGGCGACAAGGTCGCCGACGCCGAGGTCTGGCTGGGCGACACCGCCTCGGTCAGCCTGATCATCCCGACGGATTTGGTTGTCACGCTGCCGCGGGGCGCGGCCCAAAGCATCGTCGTCAAGGCCGTCTACGAGGGCCCGCTCGCGGCCCCGGTCGACAAAGGCGCCGCCGTCGGCAAGGTGGTCGTCGCCGCCAATGACGTCGCGCTGATCGAGGTGGGGCTGGTGGCCGGCGAGGCTGTGGACCGGCTCGGTTTCGTTGGCCGGCTGAAAGCCGCGGCGTCGTACATATTTTTCGGTCCGCCAAAGCCGGCGACGCCCGCGACCGCCGGCGGTTAAGGCCGCACCCACCGACTGGTTGCGTGCCGAAGGGCTTTCCGGTCCAATCCGGCCCTGGAGCGGCGGAGGACGTGGGTGGCGACGGGTTTTTTCATTACCTTGGAAGGCGGCGAGGGCGGCGGCAAGTCGACCCAGGCGAAGTTGCTTGGCCAGGCGCTGCAACGCCATGGCCGCGCCGTCACACTGACCCGCGAGCCGGGCGGTTCACCTGGGGCCGAGGCGATCCGCGCCTTGCTGGTGCGAGGCGACGCCAACCGATGGGACGGCCTGACCGAAGCCCTGCTGCACTACGCCGCCCGGAGGGACCACGTGGAATGCACCGTGCGACCCGCGCTTGCGGCAGGGCGGGTGGTGATCTCGGACCGCTTCGCGGACTCCACCACTGCCTACCAGGGTTACGGCCACGGGCTTGATCTTCCGGCCATTGCAAGTCTCCACCGCCTGGCCTTGGGAGACTTCATGCCAAACCTGACATTTATCCTTGATCTAACTGTTGAAAAAGGTCTTTTGCGGGCTGCCCAACGTGGCGGAAACGACAACCGGTACGAGACCATGGGGCGCGATTTTCATGAACGATTGCGCCAGGGTTTCCTCGCTATCGCCGCCCGCGATCCGGCGCGATGTGTCGTGGTGGACGCCGACCGGTCGGTCGAGGACATCCACCGCGACTTGTGGACGGTTGTGGACAAGCGATTGCGGTTGTCATGAGCGACGACGCCGACAGCACCGCCCCGGCGCCGCGGGACAACGCCTACCTTCTGGGTCACGACGCCGCCGGCCAAGCATTCCTGTCGGCGTGGCAAACCGGCCGCATGGCCCATGCCTGGCTCCTGTCGGGACCACGCGGCATCGGCAAGGCGACGTTGGCCTACCGCATCGCCCGTTTCGTTTTGGCCCAAGGCGCAGCCGCCGCCGGACCCGACTTGTTCGGGGCAACCCCGGCGCCATCGCTGCAGATGGCCGAGAGCCATCCGGTCTTCGCCAAGGTGAAATCCCAAGGCCATCCCGATTTTCGTTCGGCCGAACGCGAGAAAATGAAAACCAGCGAGCGGCTGAGCGCGGTAGTGACCATCGAGCAAATCCGCAAGATCATCGAGTTCATGTACCTGACGCCGGCCGAAAGCGCCTGGCGGGTGGTGCTGATCGACGACGCCGACGCCATGAATGCAGCGGCCGCCAACGCCGTTCTGAAGGTTCTGGAAGAACCGCCGCGCCAGTCGATGCTGATCCTCGTGGCCCACAATGCGGATCGCCTGCTGCCCACGATCCGTTCGCGCTGCCGACGCTTGGAGCTTCGCCCTTTGGTCGACTCTCAGGTGCAAGCCCTGATCGGCCGCTATCGCCCCGATCTTGTGCCGCGCGACGTGCAGGCTTTGACCGGGTTGGCCGACGGCAGCGTCGGCCGCGCGCTGGAATTGGCGGAGGAGGGCGGCGTGGACCTGTTCGCCGCACTCGTCGACCTGTTCGGCGACCTGCCGACGTTGAAGGCCGGCAAGCTGCATGCCTTGGCCGACGTCACCCTGCGCGGCGACAACTACCGGACCGTTACGGCGTTGCTGACCTGGTGGCTGGCCCGAGTGGCCACGCTGGCCGCCCAGGGGCGCTTGACGGACGCTCAGGAACTTTTGCCTGGCGAACGGGCCGCGGCCGCCAAGTTGGCCGCGGCGCCGGCGCGGCTGGCTGAGATCTGGCAGGGCGTGTCGCACCTGGCCGAGCGCACGCTCGCGCTCAACATCGACAAGAAGCGCAGCTTCATCGCCGCCGCCCTGCAGGTGGCCAAGGCGGCGGCGTAAGCACCGGTCTCCGGGTCAGCCGCGCGCCAGGAAGTCGCCCTTGCCGACTTCGACGCCGTTGTGGCGAAGGATTCCGTAGGCCATAGCGGTATGGAAATAGAGGTTGGGCAGGATGAATTCCAACAGGAACGATTTTCCGGTGAACTCCAGCGTGACCCGTGGAAACACCAGTTTGACCGGCTTGTCCTCGCTGCCGTTGAGTTGAGACGGGCTGAAGCCCGCCACGTATTCGCCGGTCTTGGCGACGCGGGTTTTCAACTCGTCGAAAGTGGTCTCCGTGCTGGGATCATCGGGGCGTTCGAGCCCGGCCAACAGCGCGCAGCCCCACTTGATCATGCTGGTGGACATCTGCACCTGACGGGTTAAGTGGAACATGTCCGGATACAGCCGGGCCGTC
The DNA here is from genome assembly GCA_033764265.1 of Rhodospirillaceae bacterium. Taxonomy (GTDB): domain Bacteria; phylum Pseudomonadota; class Alphaproteobacteria; order Rhodospirillales; family Rhodospirillaceae; genus VGEM01. The sequence continues at coordinate 5,549 of JANRJB010000353.1, forward strand.
AGCAGCGCCGCCGGCTCGAGCTTCTTGGCCTCAACGTGGGCCGCGCCTTTGGTCAGGATCGTGGTCAGGCTTTTCAGCGACCGCTGAAACGCGGGAACGGAAAGATCATAGATACCGAGCGACATGTGAACCTCGTGTGACGGTGTGAAACATATTGAAGGGCCGGCACCGTATCCCATGTTCGGTGTGCTGAAAACCGGACCGGCGCCGGACCGCGTGCGCACTGCGAACGCGCCGCAACATCCCCGCTGCCTGTACGCTTGAAGCGACCGGATCGAACGCTATTTCGGCGCGCGGTGCATAAGCAGTTTTCGTCAACAGGAGGCGAACATGGGTCAGGGGTGTGTGAATCGGCGGACGTTTGTGGGCGCATTGACGATGGCGTTATCGGCCGGATCGGTGGCTTCTCAGGCGCAGGCCGCCGAATCCTGCACGGCCATGACGACCGATGCGCAGAAGGCCGTGACACCGGCCCAGGCCATCGAGCGGCTGAAAGCCGGCAATGCCCGGTTCGTGGCCGGCACGCCGGTGAATTGCGACCTGATGGCGATGGTCAAGGCAACCGCCGGGGCACAGGCTCCGTTTGCCGCCGTTGTCGGCTGCATCGACAGCCGCGTGCCGCCCGAATTGGTGTTCGACCAGAAGATCGGCGACATCTTCGCCGCCCGTGTGGCCGGCAACTTCGTCAACACCGATATCATCGGCAGCGTGGAGTTCGCCACCAAAGTGGCCGGCGCGAAGGCCATTGTCGTGCTCGGACATTCGTCGTGCGGCGCGGTCAAGGGCGCCATCGATGAAGTCAAGATGGGCAACCTGACCGCGGTGCTGGCCAACATCGAACCGGCCGTGAAGGCTACCCCGCTCACAGGCCAGAAGTCGTCCAAGAACGACGCTTTTGTCGAGGCGGTCGCCGATACCAACGCCAAGCTGACGGTCCAGACCCTGCTGGCGCGCAGCGCGGTCATCAAGGAATTGGTTGACTCGGGCGCACTTGCGGTGGTCGCGGCCAAGCACAATGTGGCGACCGGCCAGGTGACGTTCTTCGCCTGACCAGCCCTGCTTACGGTTTGGGCGGGAACTCGATCCCTTTGGCGCGCAGAATCTCGAACAGGTCGGGGTCCACCGCTTTTTCGTGCGCGGTACGCAGTTGGATGATCGAGGCCTCGGGCGCCTCGATGTGGTGGAACAGCCGCCAGCCGGCCGGCTTGCGGCGCAACAGCGAGGTCGCCCGCACCCAGCCGCCGATGGGGCGCGGATATGCACCGCCGGGAATGTAGACGTTCCAGCTCAGCTTGTAGAACGCGTGGGCCACTCCGGGGGCGATCTCGCGCGCCGTCAGGTCGCGGTACTTGA
>JANRJB010000357.1:0-2328 GCA_033764265.1 Rhodospirillaceae bacterium
AACCGCGCCGCGCGCATCATCGAGGAGATGGAAGCGCAAGGCATGGTCGGCAAGCCTAACCATGTCGGCAAGCGCGAGGTCCTGCTGCCGCCGCCGGCGGAGTTCTAGGCGTTCCTGCTTCTGCAGGGAATCTGCAGGGGAATCGGCGGTTTTCTGATTGATTCCAATGGCTTGCGCGGCATTTTTCCGGCGCTATTTCGCGTTGTTTTTCAATGGGTTGCGGCTTGCTTGCGCGGATCGGGCCGTGAATTGGACTCCGCCGCGATGCCGCCCTAGTTTGCCGCCACGATGTTTGGCATGCGCACCCTGCTGACGATCGCCTTGACCCTGCTGCTGGCCGCGCCGGCCACGGCCCTGACCGTGGCCGAACAGGCCGCGGTGAAAAAGGCCGAGGATTACCTGAACGCGCTCGGCACCCTTGAGGCGCGTTTCCTGCAGGTGAACCCCGACGGCAGCGTGGCCGAGGGCAACCTGTACGTCTCGCGGCCCGGGCGCCTGCGCATCGACTACGACCCGCCCACCAAGATGCTGGTGGTGGCCGACGGCGTGTGGCTGATCTACGTCGACCAGGAGGTCGACGAAACCAGTTACATCGACCTCGACGACACGCCGGCGGGCCTGCTGTTGCGCAAGGACTTGTCGTTCAGCGGCGCCGATGTGGCCCTGAGCGGCGTGCGCCTGGGCCCCGGCACGGTGGAGATCACCGCCGCCCAGGCCAAGGACCCCGGCGCCGGCAAGCTGACCTTCGTGTTCTCCGACGCGCCGTTCGAGTTGCGCCAGTGGCGCGTGCTGGACCCGCAGAACCAGGAAGTCTCCGTCACGCTGTACGAGGCCCGCACCGGCGGCAGTTTCGACCGCAAGCTGTTCGAGGTGGAGCGTAAGCCCGACGACGTGGACCCCGGCCGGCGCGGCGACTGAGTCGCCCCTCGCCCCCAAAGCATTGTTTTTGGCCCCGGTTCGGGCCTGTTGAAAACCGCGCGCCGGACCCCATATCGGGGTCAAGACGGCCGTTCCCGCAACGGGACGGTCGGCCGCCCAGCCGGCGTCCCCTACCGGCCGCGGCCATCAGTCGGCGCCCGATGCACCCCCCATGCATCGGGCGCATTGATTCTGGGCCCTGCGTCCATCTATTGCCGCGTCTGTCCCACCGCGCGGAGCCGCTCGTGCCGCCCCTCACGCTGATCTCGTGGAACGTCAATTCGCTGCGCCGACGGCTCGACCAGCTGGCGCGGCTGACCGAGGCGCACGCGCTCGACGTCATCAGCCTGCAGGAAACCAAAGTGTCCGACGCCGACTTTCCGCACGACGCGGTCGCGGCGCTGGGCTGGACGCATCGCGCCGTGCACGGTTTTGGCGGGCGCAACGGGGTGGCGATTCTGTCGCGCTGGCCGCTGAGCGACGCAACGCCGCACGCCCGGCGCGGGCGGCCCGACGGCCGGCACCTGAGCGCGCGCGTGCACACGCCCGGCGCGCCGCTGGACGTGCATGCATTGTACGTGCCCGCCGGCGGCGAGGCGCCCGACCCGCGCATCAATCCCAAGTTCGCCGACAAGCTGGCCTTCATCGACGACTGCGCCGATCACTTTGCCGGCGCCTATGGATTTCGCGACCCGGTGATCCTGACCGGCGACCTGAACATCGCGCCCTTGCCCAGCGACGTGTGGGACCATCACCTGATGTCGCGGCGCATCGGCCACACCGCCTATGACATCGCCGCGCTCGACCGGCTGCGCCGCTCGCTCAATTTCATCGACGCGGTGCGCGAGATCGTGCCGCCCGACGACCCGGTCTTCACCTGGTGGAGCTACCGCCAGTCGGAATTCAGGGTCGACAGCAAGGGCTGGCGGCTCGACCACATCTGGGTCTCGCCCGGCCTGAAGGACGCCATCGCCCACGCCGAGGTGCTGGTGGACGCCCGCCACTGGACGCCGCCCTCGGACCACGCGCCGGTGCTGGTGAAGCTGCGGACCTGAGACGCGCGCCGGTCACAACCCGTAAAACGCCTTCGGATTCACTTGCGTGATCTTGGCAGCGACGCCCGCCGGCAGGTCGTTGCGGCCCAGCAGCACCTCGTGCGCCGCCAGTTCGGTCGAGGTGTCGGCGTGCCCGTAATCGGTGCCGAGCAGGAGATTGTCCTCGCCAGCGTAGCGCAGCACCTGGGGCAGGTCCTCGTGGGTTTCGCAGGTTACGAAGAAGCGCAGGTCGGCCAGCATCTTCTCGGTGCGGTCGGTTTCGCCGAAGCGCTTGGCCCAGCGCCGGGTGCGGTTCACCGCGAACGGCAGCCATTCCGAGCCGCCTTCGACAAAGCCAAAGCGCAGTTTGGGAAAG
>JANRJB010000383.1:0-2543 GCA_033764265.1 Rhodospirillaceae bacterium
AGCTCGAAACCGGCGTCCAGGCGACGCACGTTCCCTATGCCCAGTTCTCGCAGGCGATCGCGGACCTGCTCAGCGGCGTGAACAGCTACCAGTTCATCACCGCGCTGCCGGTCGTGCAGTACATCAACAACGGCGCGTTGCACGCCCTAGCGGTGATGTCCGACAGGCGCAATCCGGCGCTGAAGGACGTGCCCACCATCGTCGAGGCCGGGTTCGCGAAGCTCGCCGCCGAGGATTGGGGCGGCTTCCTGGTGAAAGCCGGGACGCCGGCGGCGACGATCGCCCGCCTGAACGCCGCGGTGAACAAGGCGCTCTCGACCGAGAAGGTCCGCGAGGCCCTGGCCAAGATGGGGGTCGAGGCCGGGGGCGGCACGCCGGAGGCGTTCGGGCTGCGCGCCCGGGCCGAGGCGGCGCGCTGGAGCAGGGTCATCAAGGACGCCGGAATCAAGATCAATTCCTGAACGGCAGCTTCCGGCACGACCCTCGCATTGACTATATTAGCATTCGATCATATAAGAGCCGCATGACCCTGGCGGCATTCGACATCGCGGACCTGCGCGGCAGCGCCAAGCGCGCCGGCGCGCTTCTGAAGGCGATGGCGAACGAGCGGCGGCTGCTGATCCTGTGCTGCCTGGCCACGGGCGAGCAGTCGGTGGGGTCGCTGGAGAAGCAGGTGGGCCTCAGCCAGTCGGCACTGTCGCAGCACCTGGCCCGCCTCCGGCGGGACAGGCTGGTCACCACGCGGCGCGCGGCGCAGACGATCTACTACGCGCTGGCGAGCGACGAGGTGGGCACCGTGATGGCGGCGTTGCACGCAATCTACTGCGCGCCGCCCGGCGTCGCGAAGCCGGGGCGCAGGAAGTCGGCCGGCTAGACGGCGTTGATCGGGACCTTCAGGTAGATCAGGCCGTTGCCCTCGGCCCTGGGCATCTGGCCGGCATTGATGTTGACCTGGACCGAGGGCCACAGCAGCTGCGGCATCGACAGGGTGGCGTCGCGCGCCTTGCGCATCTGGACGAACTCGGCTTCGGAGACGCCGTCGCGCACGTGCTTGTTGGCGCGGCGCTGCTGGCCGACCGTGCTGGTCCAGGCCGGCGGCCGGCCGTCGGGCTGGTAGTCGTGCGCGGTGAAGATGCGCGTGTCCTCGGGCAGGTCGAGGATGCGGCGGATCGAGCGGTAGAGCGTCTCGGCCGAACCGCCGGGAAAGTCGCAGCGCGCCGTGCCGTAGTCGGGCATGAACAGCGTATCGCCGCAGAACGCCGCGTCGCCGATGACATAGGTGACGCAGGCCGGCGTGTGGCCGGGCGTGTGCATCACGCGGCCCTCGATGCCGCCGATCTTGAACGTGTCGCCCTCGGCGAAGAGGCGGTCGAAGCCCATTAGCGCGGGCAGGTCGATGTTGTAGAGGCGCGAGAAGATGCGCTGCACCTCGTCGATATGATTGCCGATCGCGACCTGCCCGCCCAGCCGGCTGCGCAGATGCGGCGCGGCGCTCAAGTGGTCGGCATGGCAGTGGGTCTCGAGCAGCCAGTCGACCGTCAGCCCGCGCTGGCGCACATGGTCGGCGACGGCGTCGGCGAACACCGTGGCGGTGCGGCCGGCCGCCTGGTCGAAGTCGAGCACGCTGTCGACGATCGCGGCGCGCTTCGTCGCCAGGTCGGCGACGACATAGGTGATCGAGCCTGTTTGCTTGTGGAAGAACCCGGTGACGTCCGGCTGGTCCGCCATGGCTGCCCTGCCTTTCCTTCCCTGCATCATATTAGAGGCGTCTAATTTAACAAGCCGCATCGCGCGGCGCGGAGGTCCTGGCTTGAACGCCTGCAAGGTTCTGCTATTTCTTGCTTACTTACATTCGATGCAACCATTCAGGATAGTTTCATGCCCTTCCTTCGCGCCCTGGTCGCCGTCGCCCTGACGGCCGCGCTTGCCCTGTCCGCGGGCGCCGCGCTTGCCCAGTCCAAGCCGATCAAGATCAAGAAAATCGCGCTCATCGGCTGCGCGGAACCGACCGAGTATTCCGCGGTAACGGGCACCAGCGGCGCGTCGGCTTTCATGGGCGCGATCGTGGGCGGGGTGGTATCGGCGATCGTCACGGCCGAGAACTCGGAGAAGATCACCGCGGCCATGGCCGCCGACCCGCCGAACCTGGCCGCGCGCATCAACGATGCCATCGAGACGCAGTTGCGCGAAGCGGGCTACGAGGTCGTGCGCGTGACGGCAACACGCGAGAAGGCGGACAAGCTGCTGAAGGACTATTCCGGCATCGCCGTCGACGCCGACATCTATCTGGACACGATGATCAAGTTCGTCGGCTACATGCGTGCGGGACTCGCGATCGACTATGCGCCGGGCGTGCGCATCGGCCTGCGCGTGGTCGGGCCCGACAAGCGCACCGAAGTCGCCGATGACGGCTTCGGCTATGAGCAGGGCCGCGTTTTTCGCAGTGGCTATGCCTTCGGCTCGGACTACAAGTTCGCCGACATGGACAGCCTGCGCGCGCAGCTTCCGCGCGCGAAGGAAGGGCTCCTGGCGAGCGCTGCGCC
>JANRJB010000394.1:0-8994 GCA_033764265.1 Rhodospirillaceae bacterium
CTGGCGGCGCTCGGATTCCTCGGCCTCGGTCAGGATGTCGATGGTCCAGCCGGTCAGCTGCGAGGCCAGGCGCACGTTCTGGCCGCGCCGGCCGATGGCCAGCGACAGCTGCTCGTCGGGCACCACCACTTCGATGCGGCCCGCGTCTTCGTCCAGCACCACCTTGGTCACTTCGGCCGGGGCCAGCGCGTTGACCACGAAGGTGGCCGGGTCGGGGTTCCACTGGATGATGTCGATTTTCTCGCCCTGCAGCTCGGCCACCACCGCCTGCACGCGGCTGCCGCGCAGGCCGACGCAGGCGCCGACCGGGTCGATCGAGCTGTCGTTGGAGACTACCGCGATCTTGGCGCGGCTGCCGGGGTCGCGCGCCACGGCCTTGATCTCGATGATGCCGTCGTAGATTTCGGGCACTTCCTGGCCGAACAGCGCGGCCATGAACTCCGGCGCGGTGCGCGACAGGAAGATCTGCGGCCCGCGGGTTTCCTCGCGCACATCGACGATGAAGGCGCGCACCCGGTCGCCGTTCTTGAAATGCTCGCGCGGGATCAGCTCGTCGCGGCGCAGCATCGCCTCGGTACGGCCCAGGTCCACCACCACGTTGCCGAACTCGACGCGCTTGACCAGGCCGTTGACGATTTCGCCGACGCGGTCCTTGTACTCCAGGAACTGGCGCGCGCGCTCGGCGTCGCGCACCTTCTGCACGATCACCTGCTTGGCGGTCTGCGCGGCGATGCGACCAAAGTCGATCGGCGGCAGTGGGTCGACGATCGCTTCGCCGATCTTGATCTCGGGGTTCTTGCGCTGGGCTTTTTCCAGCGAAATCTGGATGTTCTCGTCTTCGACCGGGTCGGCCACGGTCATATAGCGCGCCAGCCGGATTTCGCCCGACTTGCGGTCGATGGCGGCGCGAATGTCTTTCTCGTGGCCGTACTTCGACCGGCCGGCCTTCTGGATCGCCTGCTCCATCGCCACGAACACCTCCTCGCGGTCGATGTTCTTGTCGCGGGCAACGGTGTCGGCCACCTGCACCAGTTCGGGGCGGGGCATGCCAATGCTATGTGCCATGATCGTATCCTCGTTCGCTCACATCGCCTGCGGCGCGCCGCTTGCGGTCGCCGCGATCAGTTTGTCCGTCAGCACCAGCTTGGCCTGGGCCAGGCCGGCCAACGGCAGAGTGACTTCCGTTCCGTCGACGTCGATCGCCACCGCCGCGCCGCCGTCGCTCAAACCCTTCAGCACGCCGCGGAACCGCCGCCGGCCGTTGACCGGCGCCGCCGTTTCCAGCTTGGCCTCGAAGCCGGCGAAGGCCGCGAAGTCCTTGGGCCGTGTCAGCGGCCGGTCGATGCCGGGGGAACTGACCTCGAGGTCGTAGGCCCCCGCGATCGGTTCCTCAACGTCGAAGATCGCCGACAGCGTCTCGCTGATCGCCGCGCAGTCGTCCACGCTGATCGGCGCGCCGTCGGCCCGGTCGGCCATCACCTGCAAGGTGCGCCGGCTGCCGCCGGTCAGCGCCACGCGAACGACCTCGAAGCCCATGCCGTCCAAGGTCGGCGCGATCCGTTCTTCAAGCGCTTTCAACCGTTCCACCGTGGTCCGACCTTGTCCGCCGCAGCACTTCGCCACGGCCGAATCGCCCGGTCTTCAGGCAATAAAAAAAGTGGCCGGTTTGGCCACTTCCACAGTCGATCGGACATGGTGAAGCTCGGCCGCCGATATAGGGCGAAAAGGCCCGGAATGCAAGGATATTTGCCCGGTCTCGACCCGGGTCCCGAGCCCGGGCCCCTAGCGGATACGCAACGACAGAAACCGGCTTTTCGCCTCGGGCAACCGGCTGATTTCGCGGAAAAAGGCGGTCTCCGTGATCTCGGTGGCCCATTCGAGCCGGATCGAGAACCAGGCCGTCGGACGCACGCCAGCGTCAGTCCGAATGTAGATAGCTTTAAGACCCTCAAGATAATCCAGATCGCGATAGAACGCCCGTTCGGGAGCCTTCAGATCATCGTAAAGGTCGGCCATTTCGTCCCAAAGCTTCATGAACTCGATCTCATCATCTAATTGAAGCAGCTTTTCCAATATCGCCACCTGCCTCACCGCCAGCGCGCGCTTTCGTGTGGACTCGAGCCGGCTGTACATCTGGCGCATGACGTCGCGGAACAGGCTTTTTGAAACCTGCGTGCGAATTTCGCGCATCAGTCGGCCGCACTGTTGGGCGATGCCGCGCAGGCCGAACTTCAGGAACGGCGTCAGGTCGTAGTTATTCGCGCGGACCGCGCTCAACGTGTCGAGATAGCGCTCTTTCTCATCGTAGTAGTAGTTCGACATGGCGATGAACAGCGTGTCCTTGAGCTGCACGCGGCGCAGCATCAGCGCTTCCAGGGCGCGCGCGGTGCGTCCGTTACCGTCCATGAACGGGTGCATGGCGCCCAGGTGGTAATGCAGCGCGAGCGCCTGGATCAGCGGATCGTGCGCTCGAAACTCGTTGCCCAGCGCGATCATCAGCCCCTTGAACAGCGTTGCGCACTCGCCGCCGCCCTCGACGCCGCGATGCCGGGGCCGGCCGTAGATCACGTTCTGGCCGCTGCCGCGCAAGATGCCGGGTGCGCAGTGGTCGTCATCGCACCCCGTCACGATCAGACGATGAACCTGCCTGACGATGTCGTCGTCGATGGGTCGGTCGGCCGGCACCGTCGCGATCCACTCGTAAGCACGTTTCGCCGCCCGCGCCTGGCGCTGGGAGCGCGTCAACCGGTCGTCTGGCGTCCCGGTCCGCAGCGCCTCGTCGAGTTCGCGCTCGGTGAAATCCGCGCCTTCAATCCGCGACGTTCCGGCGACTTCGCGCTTAAGCTCGATGGCCTGAAGCCGGTCAGCCCAGGCCCGCTGATACGGCATTGCCGCCAGCGACATCACGGCCGCCTTGGCCTCGGTCAATTCCTGAATGACGGCGAGGGGGTCGTAACGCAGCCAGCTTTCGGGGGCAGAATAGGGGACGACCATGGCGTTACCCATATTCCGATCTTGTTTCCGGATCAATGATATATAATAAATTGATTCATAATAATATATTCTATCGACTCGAGGTCTTGTATCTGGTTCATTTCCTCTTCATGTCATGGATGAGTCGACGTCGGGGTGCGCGGCCGGCGCAAGAACGTCATGAAAACCGGCGTGCGGCCCTGGGCCCGGGCCTTGGCTTCATAGCGGGTTTCGACCTGATCGGCCGGCCGCGCCCGCCAGCTGTCGGGGCCGCTGACCTGCCAGGCGAAAGCCGGATGGGCGGTCAAATGGGCCAGCGCCCAGGCCACGTAGATGGGATGGTCGCTCGCCACCCGCAGCTGGCTGCCGTCGGCCAGAACGCGGGCCAGGCCGTCGACGGTGTCCGGGCCGATCACGCGGCGCTTGGCATGCCGGGCCTTGGGCCAAGGGTCGGGAAACAACACGAACAGGCGTGCCAGCGATGCCTCGGGCAGGTGCGGCAACAGCGCCCGGGCGTCGTCGGGCCAGATACGCACATTGGCCAGTTGCCGGGCGGCGACGTGGCGCACCAACGAGGCGACGCCATTCAGGAACACGTCGCAGCCGATCAGGCCGATGTCCGGGTTCGCCGCCGCCTGGGCGGCCAGATGCTCGCCGCCGCCGAAGCCGACCTCGAGCCAGACCTGCCGCGGGCGCGGCTCGAACTGCGCGAACGGGTCGAGCGGCGCGCCCGTGCGCGGCGGCGGGAGGGTCAGCGTCGGCAGCAGGGCGTCGAGCAGGCCCTGCCGCTGCGGCTTGAGCGGCTTGCCCTTGCGCCGGCCGTAGACGCGAAGAACGGGGTCAGGCGTCGAAGGCGTTTTCAAGCTCGCTGACCAGGTCCAGCCGTTCCCAGCTGAACCCGCCGCCGCCGTCGGGCTCGCGGCCGAAGTGGCCGTAGGCTGCGGTGCGCGCGTAGATCGGCCGGTTGAGCTTGAGGTGCTCGCGGATGCCGCGCGGGCTTAGGTTCATCAGTTCCTGCAGCACGGCCGAAAGCTTGTCCTCGTCCACCTCGCCGGTGCCCTGGGTGTCGACATAGACCGACAGCGGCTTCGAAACGCCGATGGCATAGGACAGCTGGATCAGGCATTTGCGCGCCAGCCCCGCGGCCACCACGTTCTTGGCCAGGTAGCGCGCGGCATAGGCGGCCGAACGGTCGACCTTGGTCGGGTCCTTGCCCGAAAACGCGCCGCCGCCGTGCGGCGCGGCGCCGCCATAGGTATCGACGATGATCTTGCGGCCGGTCAGACCGGTGTCGCCGTCGGGGCCGCCGATCACGAAGCGCCCGGTCGGGTTCACGTAGAACTCTTCCTCCGGGCACATCCAGCCTTCGGGCAGTACGTCCAGCACCTTTTTGCGCACGAACGCGCGGATGGTTGCCTGGTCGACGTCGTCGGCGTGCTGGGTGGAGACGACCACCGAAGTCGCACGCACCGGCTTGCCGTTCTCGTACTTCAGGCTCACTTGGCTCTTGGCGTCCGGGCCCAGAAATTTGACTTCTCGGCTATGGCGCGCATCGGCCAGCACGCGCAGGATCTGGTGGGAATAGTGGATCGGCGCGGGCATGAACTCGGGCGTCTCGTCGACCGCGAAGCCGAACATGATGCCCTGGTCGCCGGCGCCCTCGTCCTTGTTGCCGGCCGCGTCAACGCCGACGGCGATGTCGGCGGACTGCGCGTGCACGTGGCACTCGACCTCGGCGGTCTTCCAGTGAAACCCTTCCTGTTCGTAACCGATGTCCTTGACCGCGGCGCGCGCGGTTTCGATCAGCTTGTCCTTGGTGATCGACCCGGGCCCGCGCACTTCGCCGGCCAGCACGATCCGGTTGGTGGTGCACAGCGTTTCCAGGGCAACGCGCGACAGCGGATCAGCGGCCAGGAACAGGTCGACGATCTCGTCGGAGATGCGGTCGGCGACCTTGTCCGGATGGCCTTCAGACACCGATTCGCTCGTGAAGATGTAGTTGCCCTTCGGCACGCGGGACCTCCTGTGTGTGGGGGAAAACGGCAACGCGCCGCTGTGGGGCGCTGCCGTCCGGCGCGGGCGAAGGGGGTAGCCAATTATGCCCGCCTTGGCAAGGTCGCGGGCGGGCGCTCCCGGGCGCGCCGAGGCCGCGCCGGCCGCCGGCGTCAAATCCCGGACCGTGGTTACTGGCCTAGAACTTGTAGCTGGCCGTCACGCCGAACTTGCGCTTGCTGGCCAGGGGATACTGGAAGCCGCGCTCGGTGGTCGTCGTGCCCGGTACGTTCACCTGGGCGGGGCTGGCCTGCGGCGCGCCGGCCACGTTCAGGTTCAACTGGTCGACGAAGCGGATCACCGTCGATGGCGTGCGGTCATCGGTGACGTTATCGACGAACAGCGTCAGGTTCCACGCCTCGGTCTCCATGCCCACCTTCAGGTTCAGGAGGTACTGATCGCCGGTGTGCGCCAGGTTATAGATTTGGTCGAACTTGCGCTCGGTGTAGGCGAAGTCGGCGCGAGCGAAGCCCTCGATTTCGTCGGTGAAGGCCGTATTCAGCCGTCCGTACACCGTGAACTGCTGCTTGGGCGTGTTCGGCAACTGCTTGCCGCGCGCCGATGGCGTGCCGAACAGTTCGTTGTGCTCGGGGTCGTCGAAGCGCTTGAACTTGGCATCGTTGAACGAATAGGTGAAGCCGCCCGAGGCGTACTCGTTGAACACGCCGCTGATCTCGGCTTCCAGGCCCTTCACTTCGGTTTCGCCGGCATTGACGATGTAGGACTGCGTGCCGCCGGTCGGGAAGAAGAACGTGGTGGTCAGCTGCTGGTTGGTCCAGTCGATGTAGTAGGCCGCCAGATTCAGCACCATCTTGCCATCGAGCAGCGTGTTCTTGGTGCCGATTTCGTAGTTCCAGCTTTTCTCTTCCTCGGCGAACTGAATCTCGGGCGGAAACCGCGGGTCGGTGTTGATGACGCCGGGTTTGTTGCCCTTGGCGGCGACCGCGTAGATCAGCGTCTCGTCGTCCAGCTTGTAGTCGAGGGTGAAGCGCGGCGACCAGCTCTTGAACGAGCGCTGAATCAGCGTTCGCACCGTCGGCCGCGCGATCGGGTTGTTATTGCCGATGCGGTCGCGGGCGTAGCGCAGTTCCACCGTGCCGGTCAGGTCTTCGGTGAAATCCTGCGCCAGTGAGCCGAACACCGCCCAGTTGCGCACGCGGTCGGTACCGAAGAACAGGGTCGGCACACCGGGCAGGGTGCGGCGTTCCTCGAACTCGCGCGTGCGCTTGTAGTAGAAGCCGCCGAACAGATAGCGGAAGCTCTCGTCCTGGGGCGAGGACACGCGCAGTTCCTGCGACCATTCGTCGCGTTCTGTGACTTCGTTGCGCAGGCTGGTGCCCACGCGCACCGGATCGGTGGCGGCGCGCGCCACAGTGGTGCCGGGAATGGTCAGCCGGGCGATCGCGGTGGCGCCCTGCGCGGTCGAGTCCGTACCGTTGCTGGTGTCGGTGAAGAACACGCCGGTGTTCGACGTCAGCTGGAAGCCGCCGACCGACCACTCCAGCGTGCCGAACAGGCGCAGGGATTCGCGGTCGACGCCTTCGGTGCCGGCCAGTCCGGCGCGGTCAAGGGTCACGGTGTCGAAGCGTTTGACCTTGCCGCAGTAGTACTGCCGCGGCGCGTTCAGGAAGCAATTGTTGGAAAAGCGGTCCTGCAGCACGGTGACCGCCAAGCCGTCGTGGTCTTCGTTGTAGCCGGCGCTCAGGCGGATGTTGAACGTGTCCGAGGCGCGGAACTCGAGCGCGGCGTTGACGCCGTACGATTCCTCCTGGCCGACCTTGCCGCCGTCCAGCGTGTTCCGGTACATGCCACCGAAGTCGTAGTAGCGGCCGTGCACCATGTAGAACGCCTTGTCCTCTACCAGCGGGCCGCTCGACAGCAGGTTGATCTCGTAGTCGTCATGCTCGGCGGCGCGGGCGCTCACCTTGTGCTCGAACTCGTTGCCGCCCTTCTTGGTGATCAGGTTGATGGCGCCTGAAAATGTGGCGCGGCCGAACAGCGCGGCCTGCGGGCCCTTGATGACCTCGATGCGCTCGACGATGTCGAACGGGAACGACAAGACGCTGTCGGTGAACAAGACACCGTCGACGAACACGGCGGCATTGCCCTCGCCCAGGATGTTCGACATGCCGCGGATCACCGGCCGGCTGGTGCCGCCTTGGGCACCGTAGCGGTTGATCTTCTCGAAGGTGAAGCCGGGCGTGAACTGGCTCATCTTGAAGATGTCGGTCAGGCCGCGCTCGGCCAGTTCACGCTCGGTGAAGGCGCTGACCGAGATCGGCACGTCCTGCAGGCGTTCGCTGGTCTTGCGCGCCGTCACCACGATTTCTTCAAGTTGGGCTTGGGCTTGGGCATGGACGGATTGCGTCGCGGCCGACAGGGCGCACAGCGACGCCGCGGCCAGCAGGGTCGAACGAATCATCGGCGGCCTCCGGTACGGTTGGGGACAGTCCAAGACTGACGTCCGACCATAATCCCTTCATCCGCCCCGGGCTTTAAAAACCGGCGAGATTCAAGGTTGATTCGCGGGCGCTGTTGCGTAAACGGCACGCCTTTTGCAGCCTTTTGGCGAATCCGCGCGGCTGATCGCCGCTGCGAAATGCAAACCGCCGCACCCAAGGGGTGCGGCGGCGGATCGGCGCGACGGGCGGTCGATCTACTCGGCGTCTTCGCCGGCGTCGGTGTCGGTGGTGGCGAGCGACTTGGCCAATTCGTAGATGCGGCGGCGGACGTGATAGTCCTTGATCTTGTAGTAGGCGCGCACCAGTTCCAGCGTCTCGCGCTTGGTCATCGGATCGTTTTCCGGCATCTCGATGTCGCGCGAGGTTTCCGACAGATGGCGCGGGCTGGCCCCCGCGGTCTGGTCATTCATCTCGTCGAAGAAGAACTGCACCGGGCAGTCGAGCACGCGGCTCAAATCCCACAAGCGGCTGGCGCCGATGCGATTGGCGCCACGCTCGTACTTCTGCACCTGCTGGAAGGTCAGGCCCAAGGCCTCGCCCAGCTTTTCCTGGCTCATGCCCAACAGGGTTCGGCGCAGACGCACGCGCGAGCCGACGTGGACGTCGACGGGATTGGGTTTGCCTGAGGGCATCCGGCCGCGCGTCGAGCGCGATTGGCCGAGGTCGTCGTCGTCCAGAATGTCTTGCTCTTGCGGCAGAGCCATTGCGATCTCACTCCGGTGCTTCGGTCCGGCGGATCAACGGGTGCGAATCCGCCGCGAGTCGTTAATTTTTGAGCCGTCCGTAGCGCGAGCGGAAACAGCTACTGTTCGTTGCAACACCACTGTCCCACCACTACTTTTTTGACACAGAATCCACGGATTTTCAATGAATTTGCGCGGAATAGACGCACTTTTTCTGTCGTCTTGTACGATCAGGGGCCGCGCGGATCGAGAACCTTATGGAAAGACAGGCTTTTTCCGCGGCTACGGCTGCGCGTGACGGTTGCGGCGCCGGCGCGCGAGGTGCCACAGCCCCACCGCCGCGGCGATTAGCAAGCCGAGCGGGATCGCATTCCCGCCCCGGTTGAAAGGCGTGCGACCCGCCGGCGTTTGCGGCAGCGGCGCATCGAGCACGCCGCGCTGATTCAGCCCCAGCTGCGCGACAATCCGACCGTGGGCGTCGATCACCGCCGAGATCCCGGAGGTCGCCGCGCGCACCAGCGGCAACCCTTCCTCGACCGCGCGCAGCCGCGCCGCCGCGAAATGCTGATACGGCCCGGTCGACTCGCCGAACCAGGTGTCGTTGGTCACGTTGAGCAGCCAGCGCGGCCGCGTGCCGTCTTGCGCGGTCGCGGCGACGTTCCCGGAAAAAATCGCTTCGTAACAGATCAGCGGGCCGAACGGCGGCAGGCCCGGCGCGGCAATGGCGCCGCGCACGGTGCCGGCGCTGAAATCCATGGTGCCTTCGGTCAGTTTGCGAAACGGGATCAACCCGCGCAGCGGCATGTATTCGCCGAACGGCACCA
>JANRJB010000425.1:0-10389 GCA_033764265.1 Rhodospirillaceae bacterium
TACCTCGACCGCAAGCTCATCGTCATTTTGGCGATGGGCTTCGCCTCCGGGCTGCCGTTCCTGCTCACCTCCGTCACCCTTTCGGCATGGCTGGCCGAGGCCGGCGTGACGCGCACGTTGATCGGCTTCATGAGCTGGGCCTCCAGCGTTTATGCGCTCAAGTTCCTGTGGTCACCGGTCATGGATCGCCTGCCGGTTCCGTGGCTGACCGCCCGCGTCGGCCGGCGGCGGGCGTGGATGCTCGTATCCCAGGCGCTGTGCGCCGCGGCCATGGTCGGCCTCGGGTTGACCGATCCGGCCGCCAACCTGGCCGTCACGGCGGCGTGGTGCGTGGCCTTGGCGTTCGCTTCCGCCACGCAAGACATCGTCATCGACGCCTACCGCATCGAGTACCTGGCCGAAGCCCAGCAGGGCGCCGGCGCGGCCATGACCACCATGGGCTACCGCATCGGCATTCTGGCCTCCGGCGGCGGGGCGCTGATCATCGCCGATGCCGCCGGCTGGCAGGTCGCCTACGCCGCCATGGCGGTGCTTATGCTGATCGGCGTGATCACCACGTGCGTCAGTCCCGAACCGCGCACCGATGCCGCGCCGCCGGCAGCGTCTTACGCCCAGTGGATCAAGGGCGCGGTGGTCGATCCGTTCGCGGATTTCCTCACCCGGCCCAACGCCATCGCCATCCTGGCGTTCATCGGCCTCTACAAATACGGCGATGCGCTGCTCGCGGTCATGGCCAATCCCTTCTACGTCGATCTCGGCTTCTCGCTGACGGAAATCGGCGTCGTGACCAAGACTTACGGCGTGGCGCTGACCATGATCGGCAGCTTCGCCGGCGGCATGCTGGTGATGCGCTACGGCATTTTGCCCACGTTGTTCTGGGGCGGCATCGCCATGGCCGGCTCGAACCTCTTGTTCGCGCTGCTGGCCAAAGTCGGCGCCAGCCTGCCCTTGTTCGTGGCGGTGATCAGCGTCGACAACTTCGCCAACGGCCTGGGCGGCGTGGCGGCCATCGCCTACCTGTCCAGCCTGTGCAACGTCGCGTTCACCGCCACGCAGTACGCGCTGATGACGTCGTTCATGGCCTTCACCCGCACCATCCTGGCCTCGGGCGGCGGTTGGCTGGCCGACCAGGTGGACTGGGCCAGCTATTTCGTCATCACCACCTTCGCCGGTGTGCCGGGGCTTTTCATTCTGTGGTGGCTCATGCGCCACATCCGCACCGCCGCCAAACCGGCCGCGCCGGTTTCGGTGCTGGCGGCCGACGACTGACCTTCCCATCAAATCGCGCGTTTTCGTGCGAACGCCTTGTTCCAATGGCGAACGGTCACGCGCTTGCGCAATCCATGGCGGGAAAACGGATCGCGGGCGATCAATTCTTTAACGCGGTCGACGCACTCGGCCTCGACGATCCACAAGGCGCCTTTCGGGCTATCCTGTGGTCGATCGCGCAAGGATCCCGCGACGAGAATCTCTTTGCGATAACGTTTCAGGAACGCAAGATGGCGTTTCATCCAGCCCAGACGGATGTGCAGTTTCCTGGGGTCATCCGTGAAGAGAACGGCAAACAGCATGTCACGGAGCCTTGGGCAACAAACACGGCGCGTTTTTCGGACCGCGCTTGCGTGTTGAGAACATGGTCCGTAGCCGTTTTGGCAGCGCCGACAGTGGCTTGCTCTTGCGCAATTCTGCGGCCGTCAATTCGCGAACTTCACCGGCTCGATCGGTCAACGGCTTTCGCTTAGACATTCAATCGTACCCCCGCTTACCTAGAGCATCAATCTACGCCGCCTTGGCCGCCGGGCTCGGGGCCACCGGCAGGTAGAACACGAAGGTCGAGCCGCGGCCCAGCTCGCTGTCGATCACCAAGGCGCCGCGGTGGCGGTTCAGGATGTGCTTGACGATCGCCAGCCCCAGCCCGGTGCCGCCCAGCTGGCGCGAGCGCGCGTTGTCGACGCGGTAGAAGCGCTCGGTCAGACGCGGGATGTGCTCCTTGGCGATGCCGTCGCCGTAATCGCGCACGGCGACACGCACGCAGGGCCCCTTGCCCGGCATGGCCGGCGGGCGGGTCTCGGCGACCGAGGCGAAAATCTCCACCGGGCCCTTCTCGCCGCCGTACTTGATGGCGTTGCTGGTCAGGTTCTGGATCACCTGCGCCAGCTCGCCGGCATCGCCCATCACCTGCGGCAGTTCGGCCGGCAGGTTCAGCTTGATCGAGGTGCCCACGGCGCGGGCCTGACCTTCCAACAGTTCGGCCGTCGAGCGCACCACCAGGCTCAGGTCGATGGCCTCGGTCGGCCGGGTGTGCTCGCGCAGTTCGATCCGCGACAACGACAACAAGTCGTCGATCAACCGGGTCATGCGCTCGGCCTGCTTGAGCATGATGTCCAGGAACCGCTCGCGCGCCGTGGCGTCGTCGCGGGCCGCGCCGCGCAGAGTTTCGATGAAGCCGAGCAGGCTGGCCAAGGGCGTGCGCAACTCGTGGCTGGCATTGGCGACGAAGTCGGCGCGCATGCGGTCCATCTTCAGCCGCTCGGTCTGCTCCTGCAGGGTGACGATCAGGGCCGGGCCGTCGCGCTCGGGCTCGGCCACCGGCACGATCAGCGCGCCGAAGGTGCGCTCGACCGGCGCCGGCAGCGAAAACTGGGCGAACGCGCGTTTCTTCTGGCCGCTGGCCACATCGGCGGCCTCCAGCACCTTGGGGTCGCGGATCACCCCGGCCAGGTCGCGTCCGGTCAGCTCGTGCTCGAACAGCGCGCGGGCGGCGACGTTGTCGCCGATCACCCGCTGGCGACGGTCGAGCAGCAGCAGAGGGTCGGGCAGTGTGTCGAGAATGTCCTGGCGCGATTTGGCCAGGGCGACGGCGGCGTCGCGCCGCTCGGCCCAGGATTTGCGCAGGGCATTGATGGCCGACAGGATGCGCTGCGCAGTCGCCGAGCTTCCCAGCATCGGCGGCGGCGTCTCGGGATTGACCAACAGCGCCTCGGTGTAGCGGATCAGGCGGTCGAAGTCGGCCAGGCGGGTGAAGACCAGCGCGGCCATCAGCACGAACACCGCGGCCCCGGCGATCAGGGCGGTGCCCCAGCCGATCACCTGCGCGGCGGCCATCACGATCAGCACCAGCCAGCCCGGCACGCAGGGCCCGACCGCCCAGGCCACCATCCGTCGCAGGCTGTCGCCCGGCATCGGCCGACCAGCCGCACTGTCGCCGGCCGAGCTGTCGCGGGCGGTCTGGTCCGAGGCCATCGCGCTGTGCCTTCCGTCGCCGTCAGATCAGCCGCGGCACGCAGCCGTGCGCGGCCATCAGCGCCATCTGCACCATGTCCGATACCGTGGCGTCCATCTGCACGATCTGCACCTGTTTCTCCAGTCCGCTCAGCACCGGGCCGATGGTGGTGGCCGCGCCGAACTTCTGGATCAGCCGCACCGAGATGTTGGCGGCATGCAATCCGGGCATCACCAGCACATTGGCCGGACCCTTGAGCCGGCAAAACGGATAGGTCTCGCGCCGGTCCTCGCTCAGGGCCACGTCCAGGCCCATCTCGCCGTCGAACTCGAAGTCGACGCCGGCCTTGTCCAGAAGCGCGACCGCGGCGCTCATGGTTTCCGACACCTGGCCCGGCGGACTGCCGAAGTTGGAATAGGACAGGAACGCCACGCGCGGCGTGTGGCCCATGCGGCGGGCCATCGCCGCGCTCTCAATGGCGATGCCGGCCATCTGCTCGGGGTTCGGGCGCTCGGTCACCGAGGTATCGGCCACGAACAGCGTGCGCCCGCGCACGACGATGATCTCAAGCCCGAACACCACCGAACCGGGGCGCGGGTCGATCACCTTGCGCACGTCGGTCAGCACCGTGTGATAGGACCGCGTCAGACCGCTGACCATGCAATCGGCGTGGCCGTGCGCCACCAACGAGGCGGCGAAGATGTTGCGGTCGGTGTTCACCATGCGCTGGCAGTCGCGATACAGCGTGCCCTGCCGCTGCAATCGCTTGTACAGCGTCTCGCGATAAGCCGCGGTGTGATCGGACTCGCGTGCGTTGATGATGGTGATGCCCGCCAGTTCGTCGGCCTTGATGCCCAACTCGGCCACCGTCGTCTCGATCTTGCGCCGCCGCGCCACCAGGATCGGGTCGCCGTAGCCGGCGTTGCGATAGGCGATGGCGGCGCGGATCGAGCGTTCCTCCTCGCCTTCGGCGAACACCACGCGCTGCCTGCGCCGGCTGACCTCGGCGGCGATGGTCTGCAGGCTGGCCACCGTGGGGTCCAGCCGCGCGCGCAATTGCTTGCGGTAGGCGTCCATGTCGGCGATCGGCTTGCGCGCCACGCCCGAGTCCATCGCCGCCTTGGCCACCGCCGGCGGCACGGTGTAGATCAGGCGGGGATCGAACGGCACCGGAATGATGTACTCGCGTCCGTAGCGCAGCTTGCGGCCGGCGTAGGCGGCGGCCACCTCGTCGGGCACGTCCTGACGCGCCAGCTCGGCCAGCGCGCGCGCCGCGGCCACCTTCATGTCGTCGTTGATGGTGCGCGCGCGCACGTCCAGCGCGCCGCGGAAGATGAACGGAAAGCCCAGCACGTTGTTGACCTGGTTGGCGTAATCCGACCGTCCGGTGGCGACGATGGCGTCGTCGCGAACGCTGCGCACCTCTTCGGGCGTGATCTCGGGGTCGGGGTTGGCCATGGCGAAGATCACCGGGTTCTTGGCCATGCGCTTGACCATCGCGCCGGTCACGGCGCCTTTCACGCTCAAGCCCAGGAAGGCGTCGGCCCCGTCCATCGCCTCGGCCAGCGTACGCGCCTTGGTGTCGACCGCGTGTGCCGATTTCCACTGGTTCATGCCCTCGGTGCGGCCCTTGTAGATCACCCCCTTGGAATCGCACATGATCACGTGGTCGTGGCGCACGCCCAGCGCCTTGGCCAGCTCGACGCACGCGGTGGCCGCCGCGCCGGCGCCGTTCACCACCACGCGCATGTCCTTCAGCGTCCGCCCGGTCAGGTCGCAGACGTTGATCAGCCCGGCGGCGGCGATGATGGCGGTGCCGTGCTGGTCGTCGTGAAACACCGGAATGTCCATGATCTCGCGCAGCCGGCTCTCGATGATGAAGCACTCCGGCGCCTTGATGTCCTCCAGGTTGATGCCGCCGAACGACGGCCCCAGGTACCGCACGCAGTTGATGAACTCCTCGACGTCCTTGGTATCGACTTCCAGGTCGATGCCGTCGACGTCGGCGAAGCGCTTGAACAGCACCGCCTTGCCTTCCATCACCGGCTTGGATGCCAGTGCGCCCAGGTCGCCCAGGCCCAGCACGGCGGTGCCGTTGGAGATGACGGCCACCAGATTGCCCTTGGCGGTGTAGTCGTAGGCCGTGTCGGGGTCGCGGGCGATCTCCAGGCACGGCGCGGCCACGCCGGGCGAATAAGCCAGCGACAGGTCGCGCTGGGTGGTCAGGGGCTTGGTCGGGGTGATCTCAATCTTGCCTGGCCGGCCCGAGGCATGCAGGGCAAGGGCTTCCTGATCGACGTTGCGCGACACGGTCTTGGCCATCACTGAATCCATTGAAACATGAACAGACGCGCAGTGTAGCACGGACGCAAAGCCGCGCGACCGCCTGTCCCGGCGCTGTCACGCGGCTCCGCCCGGCGTGCTATACAGCGCCGATGAAAGACGATGCCGCCCGCCCGACCCCCGAACCCGCGGCCGAGGCCACGCCGCTGATGGCGCAGTACCACGCGGTCAAGGCGCAGCACCCCGACGCGCTGTTGTTCTTCCGCATGGGCGATTTCTACGAATTGTTTTTCGACGACGCGGTGGCGGCGTCGGCGGCGCTCGACATCGCGCTGACCAAGCGCGGCAAGCACCAGGGCGACGACATCCCGATGTGCGGCGTACCGGTGCACAGCCACGAAGGCTATCTCGCCCGGCTGATCCGCAAGGGCTTCAAGGTGGCGGTGTGCGAGCAGCTCGAGGACCCGGCCGAGGCGAAAAAGCGCGGGTCCAAGGCGGTGGTGAAGCGCGACGTTGTGCGCCTGATCACGCCCGGCACCCTGACCGAGGACACCCTGCTCGAGGCGCGCCGCCACAATTATCTGGCCGCCGTTGCCGAGGTGAAGGCCGACGGTGCGGGCAACCTGGGGCTCGCCTGGCTTGATGTTTCCACCGGTGCGTTCCTGGTGCAGGCCGTCGACACGGCGGCGCTGCCGGCCGCGCTTGCCCGCATCTCCCCGGGCGAGTTGCTGGTGCCCGATCGCCTGGCCGACGCCGCCGGACTGGGCGATGCGTTCGCGCCCTGGCGGGACCGCTTGACCATCCTGCCCGCCAGCCGGTTCGACTCCGAGAACGCCCGCGCGCGGCTGCATGCGCTTTATGGCGTCGGCGCGCTGGACGGTTTTGGGCCGTTCTCGCGCGCCGAAATCGCCGCCGCCGGCACGCTGGTGGACTACGTGGCGCTGACGCAGAAGGGAAAGCTGCCGCGCATCGACCGGCCGGCCCGGCAGGACGCCGGCGCGGTCCTCGAGATCGATGCCGCCACCCGCCGCAATCTGGAACTGACGCAGACGCTGTCGGGCGAACGCGCCGGCAGCCTGTTGGCGGTGCTGGATCGCACCGTAACCGGCGCCGGGGCGCGGGCGTTGGCCGCGCGGCTGTCGGCGCCGCTGACCGACCCCGCGGCGATCAATCGCCGGCTCGACGCGGTGGCGTTTTTCGTGTCGGCGGCGGCCGCCCGCGACGCGGTACGCGCGGCCTTGCGCAGCGCCCCCGATATCGCCCGGGCACTATCTCGACTCACCGTGGGCCGCGGCGGCCCGCGCGACCTGGCGGCCGTGCGCGATGGCCTGGCGCTGGCGCCGCGCCTGCGCAACGCGGCGGCCAGCGCCGGTCGCAGCCTGCTGCCGCCGCCGGCAGAACTAGCCGCCGCCGTGTCGGACCTGGACGGCCACGGCGGAGTGGTGGATCGATTGTCACAGGCGTTGGCCGCCAACGTGCCGCTGCTGGCGCGCGATGGCGGCTTCGTCGCCACTGGATATTCCGCCGCGCTTGATGAACAGCGGGCGCTGCGCGATCACAGCCGCAAGCTGATCGCCGGCCTGCAGGCGACATACGCCGAAGCCACCGGGATCGCCAATCTCAAGATCGCCCACAACAACATGCTCGGCTACTACGTCGAGGTGAATGCCAAGGCCGGCGAGAAGCTCTTGGAACAGATTCGCGCCGGGCTGGCCAGTGGCGCGGGCGGGGCCGCGACCAGGTTTGTGCATCGCCAAAGCATGGCCAACGCCATCCGCTTCACGACGGCCGAGCTGGCAGCGTTCGAGGACCGGGTGCGCGCCGCCGCCGACAAAACCCTTTCGTTGGAACTCGGTATCTTCGATCAGCTGGTCGCCGCGGTCACCGCCGTCGCGGACGCCATCGCCGCCGCGGCCCAGGCCATGGCCACGCTCGACGTCGCCGCGGCCCTGGCCGAACTGGCGGCCGGCGCACGCCACGTCCGTCCGGTCGTCGACGGGTCGACGGCCTTCGCCATCGAGGCCGGCCGCCATCCGGTGGTCGAGGCCGCGATGGCCGGCGCGGCCACCGCGTTCGTGCCCAACGGCTGCAATCTGAATCCCAAGTCCGATGGCGGCGCCGGCCGGCTGTGGTTGGTGACCGGTCCCAACATGGCGGGCAAAAGCACGTTCCTGCGCCAGAACGCGCTGATCGTCCTGATGGCCCAGGCCGGGTGTTTCGTACCGGCCGCCGCGGCGCACATCGGCGTCGTCGACCGGCTGTTCAGCCGGGTCGGCGCGGCCGACGACCTGGCCCGCGGCCGCTCCACGTTCATGGTGGAGATGATCGAGACCGCGGCCATCCTCAACCTGGCGACGCCCCGCTCGCTGGTGATCCTGGACGAAATCGGCCGCGGCACCGCCACCTACGACGGCCTGTCGATTGCCTGGGCGACGCTGGAACACCTACACGACGTGAACCAGGCCCGCGCGCTGTTCGCCACCCACTACCACGAGCTGACCGCGCTGGCCGGCCGGCTCAGGGAACTTGCGCCGCACACGTTGAAAGTGAAGGACTGGCAGGGCCAGGTGGTGTTCCTGCACGAAATCGGCCCCGGCGCCGCCGACCGCTCCTACGGCATCCACGTGGCGCAGCTGGCGGGGTTGCCGACCGGCGTGATCGCCCGTGCCGAAGAGGTGCTGGCCGCCCTCGAGCGGGGCGAAACGGCCGGCGCGGCGCGCCAGCTGGCCGAGGACCTGCCCCTGTTCGCGGCTCGCCCCGCCGCGTCGCGTCCCACGGCCCCGGACCCGGTGGTTGAGGAGCTGGCGCGCATCATCCCGGACGAGCTGACCCCGCGTGCCGCGCTGGATGCGCTCTACCGCCTTAAAGCCCTGGCGAATCGCGCGAAAAACTAGCTTTCTCGGCCTGGCCCGCGGGCTCTGATATACTTATCTGATTGACCAGGAATCCCGGTCCGGGAGCGTGCCATGCCGTTCACCATCGATCCCGACAAGCCCGATGTGCCGGCGCTGGCGCGCATCGCCCTGTGGACCGGTGTGACCGTCATGGTCGGTTCGGTCGCGGCGCTGATCCTCGCGTTCTCGGGCTACGAGTGGGTCAACGACATCTACGCCTTCGCCGCCGCCGTGCTCGCGTTCCTGATCGCGCTGATTCTGATCGGTCAGGGCCGCACCATGGAGCAGCTCGCGGTAATCAGCGTACGTGTCAAGTCGCGCTTCGCCACCGAAGGCGCGATCCCCGTACTGTTGGTCACACCCGGCGGTGCGTCCGGCGAGACCCGGCCACCGCCGATCATCCCGCAGCGGCAGAAAGAACGCGTCATCCACATCCCCGAGCAGCAGGCCCGCGAGCAGGGCGTGCTGTTGAAGAAATAGCCGCCGCGTGCACGGCGTCCTTCATCCCCGCGAGATCATCGACCGCCGCGCCGTGATGGCGCGGCTGGATGCATTGTACGACTCTGACCTGTCCGACGATGCCTGGCGCGCGGGCCTGCTGGCCATCTTGCGCGAAGCACTCGCCCACGGCCAGCAGACCGTCCGCGCCCGTTTCGAGGCCCGCCGCGCCACCGGCGTGGAAACGGTGCGCGCGCAATCCTACCTGATGGACCAGATCATCCGCGTGTTGTTCGACACCGCGCTCGCCACCGTGGCGCGGCGCGGCGTGCCCACCACCGGCGAACGGCTCGCGGTCATGGCGATCGGCGGCTACGGTCGCGGCGAGCTGGCGCCCCTGTCCGACGTCGATCTGTTGTTCCTGCTGCCCTACAAGGAAACGCCGTTTTCCGAGCAGGTGGTGGAATTCATTCTCTACACCTTGTGGGACCTGGGCCTGAAGGTCGGCCAAGCGGTGCGCAACGTGGACGAGAACATCCATCACGCCAAGGCCGACATGACCATCCGCACCACGCTGTTGGATGCGCGCTGGATCTGGGGCGACCAGGCCTTGGCGAAAGACCTGCGGCGCCGCTTCAGGAAAGAGGTGGTCGAAGGCTCGGGCGCGCAGTTCGTCCAGGCCAAGCTGGCCGAGCGCGACACGCGCCACGACAAGCAGGGCGACTCGCGCTACCGGCTGGAACCCAACGTCAAGGACGACAAGGGCGGCCTGCGCGACCTGCAGACGTTGTATTGGATCGCGCGCTACCTGTACGGCGTCGACGACGTGCGCAAGCTTGGCGACCTCGACGTCATCGACGACACCGCGGCGGCGCGCTTCGCCAAGGCCCACGAGTTTCTCAGCACCGTGCGCTGCCACATCCATTACATCACCGGCCGGCCCGAGAACCGGCTGACGTTCGATCTGCAGCGCCAGATCGCCGCCAGGATCGGCTACGCCGACCGCGCCGGGTCGACCGCGACCGAGCGCTTCATGAAGCATTACTTCCTGATCGCGCGCGACGTCGGCGACCTGACGCGGGTGTTCATCACGATGCTGGAGGAGGCCGGCCGCCGCAAACCGCTCATGCGCCTGTCGAGCGCGCTGACCCGCCGGCGCGTCGCGGGTTTCGTGGTCGAGAACGGCCGCATCGGGGTGCGCGACGACGGCGACTTCGCCGCCGATCCGCTCAAGCTGTTGCGCATTTTCCGGGTGGCGCAGAAGCGCGGTTACGATTTCCAACCGCGCACGCTGCGCCTGATCGCGCGCAACGCCCAGCGCGTCGTGGCCCTGAGGGACGACCCCGCCGCCAATGCATTGTTCATGGACATTCTCACCGCGGCCGAAGGTCCCGAGGCCACCTTGCGCCTGATGAGCGAATGCGGCGTGTTCGGCCGCTTCATGCCCGATTTCGCCCGCGTCGTGGCGCAGATGCAGTACGACATGTACCACGTCTACACCACCGACGAGCACACCATCCGTGCCATCGGCATCCTGCACCGCATCGACCA
>JANRJB010000428.1:0-3483 GCA_033764265.1 Rhodospirillaceae bacterium
TTCAAGAAAGACCGCAAGGGTAATCTGCTCGACAAGGCCGGCAACATCGTGCCGCACGACGATCCCGAGAAGTGGCAGAAGGCCGTACACCTGAAGTCGATCCACATCGATTACGGCATGCACTGCGTGGATTGCCACTTCGCCCAGGACAGCCACGGCAACGGCTACATCTACGGCGAGGTCGCCAACGCCATCGAGATCCGCTGTGCCGACTGCCACGGCGACGCGGAAGCCTATCCGACTCTTTTAACTTCGGGGCCGGCGGCGCGTCCGGGCGGCTTCGATCTGACCACCACGCGCGTGACCGGCGGCCAGCGCCGCTTCGAATGGCGCGGCAGCGAATGCGACCGGCCGGTGACCGAAACCCGCGACTGCGACCTGTACCAGCGCTCGGCGCTGGACCCGAACCTGCAATGGAAGATGAGCCTGGTGAAGGATTCGGTGAATCCCGAGAAGGGCGACTACAACGCCAAGGCCGCGCGCGCCAAGCTGATGAGCGCTCTGGAGCCCGCCGGCGGCCGTCAGGTCTGGGGCCCCGGCGTGGCGCCCGCGAACCGCGCCCACAAGCCCGAGGACATGGAGTGCTTCACCTGCCATCTGTCGTGGACCACGTCGTGCGCCGGCTGCCACTTGCCGATCCAGGCCAACTGGAAGACCGACCGGCATCACTATGAAGGGGGCGAAACCCGCAACTACGCCACCTATAACCCTCAAGTGGTCCGCGACGAGATGTTCCATCTGGGCCGCCACCAGACCACCAAGGGCAACACCGTCGCGCCGATCCGTTCATCTTCGGCGCTGATCCTGTCGTCGACCAACATCAATCGCGAGAAAATCTATATCCAGCAGCCGCCGATGGCGGCCTCGGGGTATTCCAGCCAGGCGTTCGCGCCGCACTACCCGCACACCGAGCGCAAAGAGGAAACCAAGGCCTGCAGCGACTGCCATCTGTCGGAAAACAACGACAACAACGCCATCGTCGCCCAGACCCTGCTGCACGGCACGAATTACGTGAACTTCATCGGGCATAACGCATGGATCGGCGCCGACGGCGGCGTCGAAGCGGTGACCGTGACCGAATGGGACGAACCGCAAGCGGTGATCGGCAGCTATCTGCAGCGCTATGCGTATCCCGACTGGTACGAGCAGCATCAGCGCCGCGGCCGCAAGCTGAAGGAAAGCCATCGCCATGCCGGCGGCGAGGCGCGCTGTCTGCAGATGCGGGGCGAGTATCTATATGTGGCGGAAGGCGCGGACGGCTTTCGCGTCTACGACATCGCTTCGATCGCCAACAAGGGCGTCTCGCAGCGCATCATCACCGCCCCGTTCAGCCCGCTCGGCCACGACGCCCATGTCGCGACCGAGAACGCCACCTGCATGGCGCTGGCCACCACCCAGCCGGTCTCGCCGCAACGCATGTTCAAGGACGAGGCGACGCGCAAGCTGATGACCGAAGACAACCAGGAGCAGCCGATCCACGCGATCTACGGCTACGCCTTCGTCACCGACGCCGAAGAAGGGCTGATCGCCGTGAACGTCGACACGTTTGCCGACGGCGAGCCGCGCAATAATTTCCTGGACCGGGCGATGACCTGGAACGAGGGCGGCGTGCTGACCGGCGCGCGGCACATCACCATCGCCGGCACGGTGTTCTACATCGCCACTGACCGCGGCATCGTCGTGCTCGACATGGACCAGCCGTTGGCGCCGAAAATTCTGGCCCAGATCGATCTGCCGGGCGCGCGCGCCACGGCCGTGCAGTTCCGGTTCCTGTTCGCCCTCGACGGCGCGGGACTTCACGTCATCGATGTGACCGATCCGCGCAATCCGACCCGCGTGCCGGGCGCCGACGTGGCGCTGGCCGACGCGCACCGTGTTTATATCGCGCGCACCTATGCCTATGTGGCGGCCGGCCGCGATGGCCTGGCGATCATCGACGTGGAAAACCCGGCGCAGCCACGCGTCTACCAGATGTTCACCGCCGACGGGCAGTTGAACGACGCCCGCGACGTGATCGTGGGCAGCACCAATGCTTCTGCATTTGCGTATGTCGCCGACGGCAAAAACGGCCTCAAGGTCATCCAGTTGACCTCGCCCGCCAGCCAACCTGGCTTCTACGGCTTCAGCCCCGAGCCCAAGCCCGAGTTGATCGCCTGGAAAAAAACCAAGTGGCCTGCGCTCGCACTGTCCAAGGGCCTCGACCGCGACCGCGCCGTCGACGAGACCGGCCATCAGATCGCGGTGTTCGGCCGGCTGGGATCGCGCCCGTTCACCCAGGCCGAGCAACAGAAGCTGTACCTGTATCAGGGCAAGCCGTGGTTCACGGCCGACGCGGTGCAGATGGACGACTTCGTGCGCGGCAGCGCCGCCCGCCGCGGCCTGCCTCAGTTCCCGCAGCCGCGCACGGCGCCGCGTCCGCAGGTCCGCGCGCCCGCGCTCACCCCGGCGGATTCGCAAGGCGGCCAATAGCGACGGCGCGACGTGCAGTATCTAAGCACATGAAATTGTTCAATCTTTCGCCAAATGTGGCAGCCGCAAGTGGGTCAGGCGCCGACGCGAACCGGCTGCATCGACAACGCATTGGACCAAGATTCGGGTCAACCGAAACGGCCCACAAACGTTATCTGTGGCAGATTGACCTCAATCTCTGACGTTCGGGCGGACGGGATCACGCACGTGGCAGCGCATCGGTCTTCTTGTTCCGGCAACCGGTCGTTTGTGGCCGCCATCGCCGCCGCACTGGCCCTATCGGTCGCTCCGATGTCGGTGTGGGCGCAAGATCTGCAAGCCGCGGGCACTCGGCCGACGCAGTTCGAGGCCCTGAGCCTCAGGTCGCAACTGCAAGGCCTGACCGCCGACGGCGGATCGATCACACGGCCCTCGCCCGACGCTGCGCCGTCTGCGTCCGAACGGGCCCAGGCCGCCAGCCCCGGCGTGGTACGGGTGCGGCCCGCCGCCGTCGACGCCGCGGCGATATCGAAGGTCCTGGCCGCACCGGACCTGATGGTCGATGCAGACGGCGACCTGGTCGGCACGCCGCCCGCGTTTCCGCTCGACCTGTTCGCCGACACCGGTTTGCGCCTGATCAAGCTCGACGCCCGCGCCGACGACCAGGGCGTTACCATCCTGCGCGGCCTGGTGCTGCCGCCCGTCGCCGGTTCAGCCACCGCAGCGGCTTCGATCGGCACGGCAACGTTCGCCATCGACGGCGACCAGCTGACCGGCGCGATCAGGCTGGGTCGGCGGACCTACACGATCCTGCCCGACGGCACGGGCGGGCACCGCATCGCCGAGATCGACCTGCCCACCCTCCCCCGGGTCGCCGACGATGCGATCCGGCCGCCCGCCGAAGAAGCCACCCCTGCGCCAGCAGAATCGCCGCGCATGCTGGAAAAGAAATCAGCGGCCGAACCCGCCGCACCGCGCACCCTGGAGCGCGCCCACGACGGCGAGACCATCATCACGCTGTTCGTGGTCTACACG
>JANRJB010000430.1:0-10554 GCA_033764265.1 Rhodospirillaceae bacterium
CGGTGCAGGATGTAGCGCTCGAGCTCGGGCATCTCGGCCGGCGCGACGCGCTCGGCCTCGGTGAAGCCGTCGAGATTGCCGAGCAGATAGCGCAGGGTGTTGCGCAGCCGGCGATAGAGGTCGCCCATCTGCTTGAGGATGTTGGGGCCGATCGACAGGTCTTGCGCGTAGTCCGACGCCACCACCCACAGCCGCAGGATGTCGGCGCCGGCGGTCTGCACCACGTCCTGGGGCGAGACCACGTTGCCGAGCGACTTCGACATCTTGCGGTTCTGTTCATCGAGCACGAAGCCGTGGGTCAGCACCGCGTCGAACGGCGCGCGACCGCGGGTGCCGCAACTTTCCAGAAGCGAGGTGTGGAACCAGCCGCGGTGCTGGTCGGAGCCCTCGAGATAAAGGTCCGCCGGCCATTTCAGCTCGGGCCGTTGCTCCAGCACGAAGGCGTGCGTGGAGCCGGAGTCGAACCACACCTCGACGATGTCGGTGACCTGCGACCAATCCTCGGCCGTGTAGCCGTTGCCCAGGAAGCGTTCCGGCGGCGAGGTCAGCCAGGCATCCGAGCCTTCGGCTTCGAACGCTGTGGCGATGCGCTCGAACACCGCCGGGTCCTTCAGCACTTCGCCGGATTGCTTGTGCACGAAAATGGCGATCGGCACGCCCCAGGCGCGCTGGCGCGAGATGCACCAATCGGGCCGGCTTTCGACCATCGCGTGGATGCGGTTGCGACCCTGCGCCGGCACCCAGGTGGTGGCGTTGATCGACGCCAGCGCCTTGGCGCGCAGATCGCCGCGATCCATTGAAATGAACCACTGCGGCGTGGCGCGGAAGATCAGCGGCGCCTTGGACCGCCAGGAATGCGGATAGCTGTGGGTCAGCTTGCCGTGGGCCAGCAGCGCGCCCACGTCCTTCAAGGCGGCGACGACCTTGGGGTCGACCTTGAAGACATGCTCGCCGGCGAACAGCGGGACGCTGGCCACGTAGAGCCCGTCGCCATTGACCGTTTCCGGGATCGGCAGGTTATGGGCGCGGCCGAGCTCGTAGTCGTCTTCGCCGTGGCCGGGCGCGCAGTGCACGAAGCCGGTGCCGGCCTCGGTGGTGACGAACCCGCCCGGCAACAACGGCACGTCGAAGTCGTAGCCTTTCCCGTGCCATGGATGGCGGCAGACGGTGCCCGAAAACGCCGAACCCTTGAGCGTGGCGACCGCCGTGTGCGCGGCGATGCCGGCTACCTTGAGGGTTTCGGCGAGCAGGGGTTGGGCGACGGCAAAACGTTCGCCGACGCGCGCCAGGCTTTTCTCGCCGGTCGCGGTCACCTCGATCACGGCGTAGTCGATGTCGGGACCATAGGCGATCGCGCGGTTGCCGGGCAGCGTCCACGGCGTCGTCGTCCAGATCACCACGCTGTGTCCGGCCAGCGCGGCCACTGCGGTCTTGGCGACGGGAAAGCGCACCCAGACCGTGGTCGAAACATGGTCGTCGTATTCCACCTCGGCGTCGGCCAGCGCGGTCTTTTCCACCACCGACCACAACACCGGCTTCGCGCCGCGATACAGGCTGCCCGACTGCACGAACTTGGCCAGCTCGCGTACGATCGCCGCTTCGGCCCCATTGCTCATGGTGGTGTAGGGATTGTCCCAGTCGCCAACCACGCCCAGGCGCTTGAACTCCTCTTTCTGCACCTCGATCCACTTGGCGGCGAACTCGCGGCACTGGCGGCGAAACTCCACCGGCGGCACCGCGTCCTTGCTCTGTCCCTTGGCGCGATACTCTTCCTCGATCTTCCATTCGATCGGCAGGCCGTGGCAGTCCCAGCCCGGCACGTAGGGCGCGTCGAAGCCCATCATCTGCCGCGCCCGCACGATGACGTCCTTGAGGATTTTGTTGAGCGCGTGGCCGATGTGCAGGTTGCCGTTGGCGTAGGGCGGCCCGTCGTGCAGCACGAACTTGGGCCGGCCGGCGGCGGCCTCGCGCTGGCGGCGGTACAGGTCGAGCTGCGCCCAACGGGCGAGCAATTTCGGCTCGAGCTGCGGCAGCCCGGCGCGCATCTCGAAGTCGGTCTTGGGCAGGAAGACGGTGGACTTGTAATCGGGCGGGGAGTCGGTCGGCATGATCGGGAATCCCGAGACGGGCGGGTTGGGTCGGTCGGAAAAGGCTAAAGCCCCATTCTGCTTACAGAATGGGGGTCGGAATTCGCCCGCTGCGACGCCGCCTGAAACCGGGATGGGCCATGACGCTGGTGTCTATCAAGACGCCAAAACCCGATCAAGGTGGCCCGGCGGGGAACCCGACATAGGGCGCCTTGGCCGTGACGAAGCCGTGGCCGGCCAAGAGGCCGCGGGCCTGGACACAGTCTTGGGCGATCTGCGCCTTGATCGCCTCAAGCCCGGCGAACTTCATCTCCGGGCGCAGATAGTCCACCAGCGCCACGCGCAGATGCTTCTGGTAGAGGTCCTCGTTGAAATCGAAGATGTGGACCTCGAGCAGCAGGTCCTTCTTGTTGAAGGTGGGCCGGTAGCCGAAGTTGGCGATCGCGTTGTGCCATATCGTTTCGGCGCCGCGGTCGATGCCCGCGCGCACCGCGTAGACGCCCCGGCGCGGATGCAGGTAGTCGCGGTGCGGCAGGTTGGCGGTCGGGAAGCCCATGAACCGGCCGCGCTGGTCGCCGTGCTCGACGCGACCCTCGATCTCCCAGTAGCGGCCGAGCAGCGCGGCGGCCTCGCCGCAGCGGCCAGCCTTGAGAAAGTCGCGGATGTTCGACGAGGAATAGCGCGGGCCGGTGGCGGCCTTCATTTCGTCGACCGCGGTGACGCCGAACCCGCCGGCGGCGGCCTTGGCCTGCAACAGCGCCACGTTGCCGGCGCGGCCGCGTCCGAAGACGTAGTCGAACCCGACCACTACGTGCGAGACGCCAAGCCCGCCCACCAGAATCTCGTCGATGAAATTGTCCGCGGTGCGTTGCGAGAACTCGCGGTCGAACGCCTGGACGTACAAGTAATCGATGCCCATGGCCTCGATCAGGCGGGCCTTGATGCGAAACGGGCTGAGCCGGAACGGCTCCTGCTCCGGCTGGAAGAACAGTCGCGGGTGCGGCTCGAAGGTCATCACCGCGGCGGCCACGCCCTTGGCGCGGGCCAGCCGCACCGCTTCGCCGATCACGGCCTGGTGGCCGAGGTGCAGGCCGTCAAAGTTGCCGAGCGCGATGACGCCGCCGCGCAGGGCGGCGGGCACTTCGCCGAAATAGCGGATCAGGCGCATCGGCATGGAACCCGCGCCGCCCCGGTCAACCGCGCGCGGGCACCAACAGCGTCGCCTCGCCGTCGATCACCACCGTCTCGCCGACCAGGCACTGGGTCTTGAAGGTCACGAACTTCTTTTCGGGTGCGAGCGCGGTCACCTCGACGCGCGCGGTGACGGTGTCGCCGATCTTCACCGGGGCGCGGAACTTGAGGCTCTGCGCGACGTAGATGGCGCCGGTGCCCGGCATGCGCGTGCCGAACACCGCCGAGATGAAGCCGGCCGACAGCATGCCGTGCGCGATGCGCTCCTTGAACCGGGTCTTGGCGGCGAACGCGGCATCGAGATGAACCGGATTGGTGTCGCCGGACACCTCGGCGAACTTGGCGATGTCGGCTTCGGTCACGGTCTTGGCGAAGCTTGCCGACATGCCGACCGACAGATCCTCGAAAGCGTAGCTTGAATGCGCGCTGGATTGGGCTGCGTTCGCCATGCGATATTCAACTCCGGTGGTGGGATTGCGCCGAGCGGCGGGGTGGTTCATGCGGAAACAATCAGGTCCACTCCGCCCGGTCAAGCCGGCAGTCGGTGGACCAGGCGCCGTGCGTTTATTGGCCTTTGCCGCGTGCACTGTCATGCTCTCGGGCTGCGCTGATGGCGCGAACCGATGGACCAAACCCGGCCAGAGCGCGTCGGCCACGCGCGGCGACCTTGCGACGTGCGAGCGCGACGCCGAGACCGCGACACTGGCCGACCGCGGCCAGTCGCGGTCGAGCTACAACCCCAGCGGCGGCGCGCGCGGCCTGCCCGGCGAGGGCCGCGACGACCCGTTGGCCATGCATGATCGCAGCGAAGCCGCCACCGACTACCGCAAAGCCGTCGCCCGTTGCATGACCGCGGCCGGCTACGCGCGCACGGCGCGCTGATCGAACCCCGCCCGCAGGCGCCGCGCCATGGCCATCCGCCGCATCGACTCGCTCGGCTATCAGCTTGGCGTCGTCACCCGTGCCTATGACAAGCGGCTGACCGACGCGCTGGCCGGCCTGGGCGTCGCCCCCGGCCAGTTCCCCGCCCTGGTGATGCTGTACGAAAAGGACGGCCTGACCCAGGCCGAGCTGTGCCGTCGAATCGGCGTCGAGCAGCCGACCATGGCCAACACCTTGAAACGGATGGAGCGCGACGGCCTGATCCAGCGGCGCGAGGACGGCGGTGACAAGCGCCGGGCCTTCGTGCACCTGAGCCCGCGGGCCCGCCAGATTCAAGGGCAGGTCATGGCCGCGGCGCGCGAGGTGGCCGCGCGCGGCGTGCGTACGCTGACCAGCGCCGAACAGGATCAGCTGTTCGCCCTGATGGCCCGCCTGAACGAGAACCTCAAACCGGACTGACGCCCGACCAAACGCGTCCGGCAACGGCAAGTCGCTGTTTTTGGCTCGCAATTATTCATTGCCGTGGATTTGTCACCGCGATTCGGACGAGGTCCGGGA
This sequence comes from Rhodospirillaceae bacterium, assembly GCA_033764265.1. Classification (GTDB taxonomy): domain Bacteria; phylum Pseudomonadota; class Alphaproteobacteria; order Rhodospirillales; family Rhodospirillaceae; genus VGEM01. The sequence goes on from JANRJB010000430.1 coordinate 4,719, forward strand.
GGCCGGACGCGGGTACGCGTCGCGGCGCTGTCGCAGAATGATAACAGGCGCCGCAATTGGCGCGCAAATGCAAGGGTTTCACGCGCAATTTCGTTTGTCTTGAATAAAGGGTTGATTTGGGCCGAGACAGTCGCCATGGATACGCTCCTTGCGCCCGGCGACCGACCACCGGGCCAACGATCTAGTTGTGCTTTGGGGAAGGCATGCGGATCGGCACATCGCGGGGGATGGGGTGATCCTGTCCCTATGGCCGTGGCGCCGGATTCTTCAAGCCGTCTTGCCGACCAGCTGATCGGACTGGGTCGTCATGCTTCTTGAGAACGTCCACCACCATAGGGGGCCGCACAGATGCGGAGACTTTTTTCCTCGAAACGAGAGCTGTTGGCCGGAGCCGCGCTTGCCGCGGCAATGGCGCTGACCGCGCCTGCGTTCGCGCAGGTCGACGCGGTCAAGCAGCAGATCCTGGCACAGCAGCAGGAAAACCAGCAGGCGCAAGAGCGCATCAACAAGCTGGATGACGAAACCGGCGCGATTGAGTCCGAGTACAAGGCTGTTCTGCAGCAGCTCGACTCGCTCAACGTCTACAACAACCAGCTGAAAGAGCTGGTCCGCAGCCAGGAAGCGGAATCCGCGGCGGTGGAAAAGGACATTCTGCGCGTCACCACCATCGACCGCGAAGTCATCCCGCTGATGCTGCGCATGGTCGAAGGCCTGAACCAGTTCGTCGCGCTCGACGTGCCGTTCCTGATCGAGGAGCGCACCAGCCGCGTGAAGAACCTGCAGGCGCTGATGACCCGTTCGGACGCCTCGCCGGCCGAAAAATATCGCCGCGTGCTCGAGGCCTATCAGATCGAGAACGAATACGGCCGCACCATCGAAGGCTACGCCGGCCAGGTGCAGACCGACGGCGGCAACACCATCAACGTCGACTTCCTGCGCGTTGGCCGCGTCGCGCTGTTCTACCGCACGCTCGACGACGCCACCGTGGCGCGCTGGAACCAGAAGGACCGCCGCTGGGAACAGCTGCCGTCCGACTACGTCGCGAACGTGAAGGCGGGTCTGGCCATCGCCCGTCAGCAAGTCGCCCCCGATATGGTCGTGTTGCCGATCGACGCTCCGGAGACCGTGAAATGAACCGTACCTGGAAAACCCTCGCCGCGGCCGTCGCGCTGACGATCGGCACGGCGACCCTGGCCCCGACGATTGCCCAGCAGGCCCAGCCTGCGGCCGGCGCGGCCACCTCGCTGCAACAGCTGCTCGAACGCGTCCGCGAAGGCCGCGTCGAGGACAACTCGCTGAACAAGCAGCGCGAGGAGGAATTCCGCAAGGCCAAGGCCGACCAGCAGCGCCTGCTGGAGCAGGCCAAGGCCCAGGTCGCCGCGGCCGAAGCCGAAGGCACGCGCCTGGAAACGCAATTCCAGCAGGGCGAGCTGCGGCTGGCCGAACTCGAGAACCAGTTGCAAGAACGCCTCGGCGCGTTCGGCGAACTGTTCGGCGTGGTGCGGTCGGCGGCGGGCGATACCCGCGGCCAGCTGCGTCAGTCGTTGATCAGCTCGCAGAAGTCGGGCCGCGACGTGCCGATCGACGCGCTGGCGCAAAGCAAAGAGCTGCCCGAGATGAAGCAGCTTGAATTGCTGTGGGCCACCCTGATGGAAGAAGCCATCGAGCAGGGCAAGGCGGTGCGCTACACCGCCCCGGTCGTGGCGCTCAACGGCAACGAGACCCAGAAAGAAGTGGTGCGCATCGGTCCGTTCACCGCCATCGCCGACGGCAAGTACCTGAACTACATCTCCGGCACGCAGCGCCTGAGCGAGCTGGGCCGTCAACCGGCGGCGAACTTCGTCGATGCGGCGGGCAACGTCCAGAACGCCACCAGCGGTCTGGTCGAAGCCGCCGTCGACCCGTCGCGCGGCGCGCTGCTCAGCCTGTTGGTGCAGACCCCCAGCTTCCGCGAGCGGCTGGATCAGGGCGGCACCGTCGGTTGGGTGATCATGGCCCTCCTGGTCGTCGGCGTGCTGATGGCGCTGGAGCGCATCATTACCCTGTCGTTGACCGCGGCCAAGGTGTCAGGCCAGGTCAAGAGCAAGACCCCGAACGGCAACAACCCGCTCGGGCGCGTGATGATGGTGGCCCAGGAGAACAAGCACCTGAACACCGAAACCCTGCAGCTCAAGCTGGATGACGCCATCCTGAAGGAACTGCCGAGTCTGGAACGCGGCCTGTCGACCCTCAAGGTCATCATCGCCGTCGCCCCCATGCTCGGTCTGCTCGGCACCGTGACCGGCATGATCCAGACCTTCCAGGTGATCACGCTGTTCGGCACCGGCGACCCGAAGATGATGGCCGGCGGTATTTCTCAGGCCCTTGTGACGACCGTGCAGGGCCTGGTGACCGCGATTCCGCTCCTGCTCCTGCACTCGCTCGCCACCGGCCGCAGCAAAGCCGTGGTGGAAGTGCTTGAGGAACAGGCGGCAGGCATCATCGCCGCGTCGGCCGAACGCAAGTAACGGCAAGGCGGGGGACTCGCACCGTGTTCGAGGTTATCGGTCAATTCCTGGAACGTGGCGGCCCGGTGCTTTACGTCATCGGGCTGGTCACCTTCTTTCTGTGGGCGCTGATCGTCGAGCGCTACCTGTACTTCTGGTTCATGCACAAGAGAGTGTGCCAGAAGGCGCTCGACGAATGGCGGGCACGGAAAGACCACACGTCGTGGGCTGCCCATAAGGTGCGCTCCAAGCTGGTGTCCGACGTGAGGCTGTCGGCCACGGCGGGATTGATTCTGATCTCGGGCGCGGTGGCGATGTGCCCCCTGCTCGGCCTGCTCGGCACCGTCACCGGCATGGTGGAAGTGTTCGACGTGATGGCGATCACCGGCTCGTCGAACCCGCGCGCCATGGCCAGTGGCGTTTCGCGGTCCACCATTCCGACCATGTCGGGCATGGTGGCCGCGCTCTCGGGCATTTACTTCCAGATCCAGCTGAAAAGAAAAGCCCAAGAGGAAATCAAGCACTTCGCCGATCAGATGACCCTGGATTAAGGATCGCAACCATGGCCAGGAAACGCCACCAGACCACCGACGGCGAAGCCGAGATCGACATGACGCCGATGCTCGACGTCACGTTCATCATGTTGATCTTCTTCATCGTCACCGCCACCTTCGTCAAAGAGTCGGGTCTCGACGTCTCCAGCTCGCAGGCCGACCAGCCGCTCCAGCAGCAGAAATCCGACAAGGTCTCGATCGTCATCGACATCAACCAGAGCGGCGCCATCGTCATGGAAGGCCGCGAAGTCGACATCCGTTCGGTGCGGCCCAACGTCGAACGCCTGCTGGCCCAGAATCCCGAAGCCAGCGTGATCATTCGCGCCCATCCGAAGTCGCAGAGCCAAGTCTTCGTCGGCGCGATGGACCAGGCGCGGCTGGCCGGCGCGGCCAACGTCTCGATCGCCGAGGGCGGCTGATCCCCAACCCGTTCCGGGTCCGGCGTCGGCCGGCCCGGTCAATCAGGAGAGTTCGCGATGGCTGAGAGAATGAGCGCCCAGCGTCACGAAGACGCCCAGATCGACATGACGCCGATGCTGGACGTGACGTTCATCATGTTGATTTTCTTTATCGTCACGGCCTCGTTCGTCAAGGAATCGGGCATCACGGTGGAACGCCCCGACGCGGAGTCGGCCCAGGCCCAGCAGCTGGTGTCGATCCTGGTGGCGGTCTCGCCCGACAACGAAGTGTGGATGGATAACGGTAAGACCGACGTGCAGGCGGTGCGCGCCAATATGGAAAAGCTTTTGGCCGAAAACCCGCAAGGCACGGTGGTCATCCAGGCCGACAAGCGGGCCGACGCCGGCACCGTGATCGCGGTGATGAACCAAATTAAGGCGGCCGGCGCAAATGCGACAGCGCTCGCGACCAGCGAAGAATAGGCGTATACTTCACGCCAGCTACCACTTGTGGTTGTTGGCGATGGCCGGGCGTTTTGCGCCCCAGCGTGATTTCGAGATCGGGAGGAGTTGAGATGAACCCAGCAGTCCGCGTCGGCGGCGCGACGCTCGTCGCATTGATCGTCACGACGTTTCTGTTCTGGCTGATGCAGTACCTGATCGCCACTGGCGTGCCGGCGCTGACCGAAGCGGTCAAAGGCGCCTCGATCGAGTTCGTGCGCGTGCAGCGCGACGAAACGGTCCAGACCAAGGATCGCAAGCCGCCCGAAAAGCCGCAGCAGGAAGACGCGCCGCCGCCGCCGCCGCCGTCGGCCGCGGATACCTCCAATGCGCCCGGCTCCATGGCCATCGGCATGAACGCGCCGAACATGGGCAAGGACCTCAACCTCAACCGTAACAACATCGAAGCGCCGTCGGATGGCGATGCCATTCCGCTGGTGCGCGTGCCGCCGCAATACCCCGAGCGCGCCGCCAGCCGCGGGATCGAGGGCTGGGTGCAGCTGGGCTTCACCGTCAACGAGACCGGCGGCTGCGAGGAAATCCGCGTGCTGGCAGCCGACCCGCCGGAAATCTTCGACCGCGCCGCCATTCGCGCGCTGGAACGCTGGCGCTACAAGCCCAAGATCGAGGACGGCCGCCCGGTCAAGCAGTACAATCAGCAGGTCGTGATCACCTTCGACCTCGAAAATCAGTGAGCTGAGGAGGAACCCCGATGAATTCGTCGACCCTTCGCACCCGCTTGTTTTCCGGCCTGTTCTCGGCCGCGATCGCACTGGCCGTCGCCGCCGGTCCGGCGGCGGTGACCTTCACCGCCGGCCCCGCCGCAGCGCAGGAGAAGCAGGAACCGGTCAAGCCGAAGACCCAGAAGGTCCAGGCGATGACCAAGCCGACCTTCGATGCCCTGACCGCGGCGCAGGCGGCGATCGAGGCCAAGAACTACCCCGAGGCCAAGCGCCTGCTGGATACGATCAACGCCAGCGAGAAAATCAACGAGTACGAGCGCGCCAGCATCTACCAGACCTACGCGTACATGTACGCCGAGCAGGAGAACTATCAGGGCGCCATCGACAGCTTCAAGAAAAGCATCGAGGTCTCCAAGCCCGAGGAAGGCAAAGGCCTGCCGCTGGCGCAGGTGATCTCGACCATGTTCAATCTGGGCCAACTCTACATGGTGGTCGAGAACTACCAGGCCGCCGTGCAGCAGCTTGAGGCGTGGCGCAAGGTCGCCGATAGCGTCAACGGCCAGGGCCTGGCGATGATCGCCACCGCCTACTTCCAGATGGAGAACTTCCCCAAGGCGCTGGAGAACATCAAGGAAGCCATCCGCATCACGCCCGACGCCAAGGAGAATTGGTACCAGCTTGAACTCGCGATCTACCTGGAGCAGGAAGACTATAAGTCGGCCGCGCCGCTGCTGGAGCAGCTGGTTGTCAAGTTCTCGGCCAACAAGACCTATTGGATCCAGCTGGCCGCGATCTACAACGAACTGCAACGCGACAAGGACTCCTTCGCGATCTTCGAGGCGGCCTATCACATGGGCTTCCTGACCGACGAGAAGGACCTGGTGCGCCTGGCCCGCCTCTACATGTTCCACGAAAACCCCTACAAGGGCGCCATGGTCATGGAGACGGGTTTCAAGAAGAACGCCATCCAGCGCACACCCGAGAACCTGGAAGTCGTCGCCAACTCGTACTTCAACGCGCGCGAGTACAAAAAGGCCATTCCGTGGCTGAACGAGGCCGCCGAGAAGTCGCCGAACGGCGTGCTGGAGATGCGCCTGTGCCAGGCGCAGCTGCAGCTGAACAACTTCACCGGCGCCGAGGAGGCCTGCAAGAAGGCCATCGACAAGAAGGGCCTGAAGGACGAAGGCGCGACCTGGATCACGCTGTGCATTGTG
>JANRJB010000432.1:0-1793 GCA_033764265.1 Rhodospirillaceae bacterium
ATGTCGTGCCGATCATGCAGAAGCAGGGCGGCGGCGTGATCCTGAACACCGCGTCGACGGCGGGCCTGCGCCCCCGCCCCGGCCTCACCTGGTACAACGGCAGCAAGGGCGCGGCGATCACCATCACCAAGTCGATGGCGGTCGAGCTGGCGCCCGAGAAGATCCGCGTCGTCGCCATCAACCCGGTGATCAGCCCGACCGGCATGCTCTCCCAGTTCATGGGCAAGGACACGCCGGAGCTGCGCGCCAAGTTCATTTCGACGATCCCGATGGGCCGCATGTCCACGCCCAAGGACATCGCCAACACCGCGCTGTTCCTGTGCTCCGACGAGGCCGAGTTCCTGACCGGCATCGCGGTCGAGGTCGACGGCGGGCGGTGCATTTAGAGCACCGCACCCGCATTGCATTCTTCCGTCATGGCCGGGCTTGACCCGGCCATCCACGCCGGACGCCTGACTCGGACAGAAGCGTGGATGCCCGGATCAAGCCCACTGCTGTCCGGTTTAGTTTTCGTGGACGAAGTGCATGGCGTTGATTCTACTCGTGCCTGGACATCGCCAAATGTTCCGGGACACGGGCAGGAGATCATCGCCATGCGGCATCAGAATAGCGTTTTCCATGAGTTGTTGAAGCATCTGCCGTGGAGCGAGTTCGAGCGGCTGGTGGCGGAGCACGGTGCGGACCGGCGGGTGCGCCGGCTGGACGCGAAGAGCCATCTGGTGGCGCTGCTGTACGGGCAGCTTTCGGGGGCGTCGAGCCTGCGGGCGATCGAGGAGGGGCTATCGAGCCATGCGGCGCGGCTCTATCATCTGGGGGCCAAGCCGGCGAAGCGCTCGACGCTGTCGGACGCGAACGCGGCGCGGCCGGCTGCCGTATTCGCCGGTCTTCTGTCAGCGCTGATGCGCCAGGCGCATCGCGGGCTCCGGCGCCGGCTGGCCGACACCACGTACCTGATCGACGCGACGAGCTTTCGGTTGACCCAGCACGGCGCCGGCTGGGCGCGGTTCCGGGCCACGGCGTGCGGCGCGAAGCTGCACGTGATCTACGACGCCGACGCGGACCGGCCGATCTACGCCGCGCTCAGCGCCGCCAGGGTCAACGACATCACCGCGGCCAAGGCCATGCCGATCACCCCCGGCGCCACTTATGTCTTCGACCTCGGCTACTACGATTATGCCTGGTGGGCCCGTCTCGATGCCGCGCAATGCCGCATCGTCACCCGCTTCAAGGCCAACACGCCGCTTTCGGCGGTCGAAGACCGCGACGTGCCGGCCGAGGCTTCTAGCGCGACTGGCGGCGCCATTCTCTCCGACCGCATCGGCTTCCTGCCCGCGCGTCAGGCGCGCAGCCGGCAGAACCCGATGCGCGACGCCGTGCGCGAGGTGCGCGTGCGCACCGACACCGGCAAGCTGCTGCGCATTCTGTCCAATGATCTCGACGCCCCGGCATGCGAGATCGCCGACCTCTACAAGCGGCGCTGGGCCATCGAACTGTTCTTCCGCTGGATCAAGCAGACGCTCGCAATCAACCGCTTCCTCGGCGCTTGCGAGAACGCCGTCCGCCTCCAGATCGCCGCAGCGCTGATCGCCTTCCTGCTGCTGCGCCTCGCCCAGGCCGCTCAATCCGCCGTCAAGACCCCGCTAGCCTTCGCAAGGCTCGTGCGCGCCAACCTCTTCCACAAAAGACGCATCGACCGCCTACTCGAACCAGATCCAACCCCGATCCAAAGCGCACCGCAAATGCTGCTCAAATGGTCCTGAAACCTAAACCGGACAGCAGTGGATCAAGTCCGG
>JANRJB010000440.1:0-9941 GCA_033764265.1 Rhodospirillaceae bacterium
AATGGTGCCCAGGGCCGGAATCGAACCAGCGACACAGGGATTTTCAGTCCCTTGCTCTACCAACTGAGCTACCTGGGCGCGCCGCCACGGACGACAGGGCAGGCGGAAAAGAGGGGCGCTTTATAGACGCGGCCGGCCCGCCCTGTCCAGAGCGGGCCGGGCGGCCGGCGATCGGTTCAACCGCCTGAAATCGCGCACGAAAAGAAACGCGCCTGGGCTCACCGGTAGCCGTTGGGCGCGGCCGCCGGGGCCAGGCTGCGGTAGCGGTCGCGCAGCCGGGTCTGGCGGGTGACCAGGTTGACCTCGTCGCCCATGACGAACACATGTGTCGGCGCGGCGGTCACCTCGAGCGGGTCGCCGTCCCACACCACCACGTCGGCGTCCTTGCCGGGCTCCAGCGTGCCATAGCGGTCGGCCAGGCCCCACACCGCGGCGGGGTTCACGGTCAGGGCCGCCAGCGCGGCGTCGTGCGGCAGGCCATAGGCCACCGCGATGCCCGCCATCTGCCGCACGTTGCGGGCGTTGTTCACCATCTGGTCGGACCCGGCCATGAACAACAGCTTCACCCCGGCCGCGTGCAGCCGCGCGGCGTTCTCCAACGTCGCGCCCATGCTCTCGAAGCGGCTGGGCAGGTTGTTGCTGGGGTCGATGATCACCGGCACTTGGGCCGCGGCGATCTCGCCGGCCACCTGCCAGCCCTCCTGCGCGCCGACCAGGATAACGCGCAGCTTCTGCTCGGCGGCCAGCGCCAACACGACTTGGATATCGGACGCGCGGCGCACGTCGATGACCAATGGCAGCTTGCCCTCGGCCACCGGCACCAGGGCCTCCAGGTCGGCGCGCGGCAGCACCGTCGCCCGCGCCCGGTTGTCGTCGAAGTCGGCGCGGTTGCGGGCGTAGTAGCGCGCATCGTCCAATGCCTGGCGCAGGAAACCCACCGCCGCGCCGCGCGAGCCGCCGGCCAGACGTTTGCCGGTTTCGCCCAGGGCCGCGAACATCGCCACCTTGGGCCGCACGGTGAAAGCCTCGCCGTCGCCGAGCGACAGCACCGCGCCCAGCCCCGCGAACATCGTCTTGCCGAAATCGGGCGCGGTGACGGCGCGGGTTACGCCCTTCACGCGCGTGACCTGGACGTTGAGCGAGTCCGGCAACAAGCCGGGCGTTGGGTCGAACGCCGCGCTGAAGGCCGCGTCGCGCGCGTCGCTGTCGTCGGTCTGGCGGATCTGCTCGATCTCCACCAGCCCCAGCCGGGTGAACGAATTCATCAGTCCCGGCGTGACGGGTGCGCCCTGGGCGTCGATCACCGTGGCGCCCGCCGGCGCCGCGATGCCGGCGCCGACCGCGACGATGCGCCCCTGGTCGAACACCACCGTGCCGTTGTCGACGATGCCGGCCGCGCCCATGGTGTGCACGGTGCCGTTGACGACGGCGACCGGCGCGGCGGTTGCCTGGGCAATCAGGGCCGGCGTGGCGGCCAGCATCAGCGCGGCGAGGATGTTGGCGCTTCTCATCGCACGTCCTCCTCGTCGCTCTGGCCCAGTTCGAAGTCGGACAGGAAGCGGTCCTCGGCGCGGGCGCGGTCGTAGGTCAGCGCGCCATCCACGTACACCTGCTCGGCCAGCGCGTAGACGCTCATGGGGTTGCGGTTCCAGATCACCACGTCGGCCATCTTGGCGGGCTCGAGCGAGCCGGTCTTGTCGGCCAGGCCGAGCGACTTGGCCGGGTTCAGCGTGATCCAGGCCATCGCCTCGCCGTCGGAAATGGTCAGGCCCATGCGCCGGCCGGCAGCGAGCGCCTTGGCCGCTTCCTGGTTGAGGCGCTGGATGCCGACGTTGGAGTCCGAGTGCACCACGGCGCAGCCGCCGGCCTCGTGCACCAGGGCGATGTTCTCCTCGATGCCGTCGAGCGATTCCATCTTGAAGCCCCACCAGTCGGCCCACATCGAGGCGCAGATGCCCTCGCGCGCCAGCAGGTCGCGCACCTTGTAGGCCTCGACGGCGTGGTGGAACTGGGTGACGCGGTAGCCGAACTCTTTCGCCATGTCGATCACCTGGGCCATCTCGTCGCCGCGGTAGCAGTGCATCTGCACCAGGATGTCGCCGCGCAGCGCGCCCGCCAGCGTCTCCAGTTCCATGTCGATCTTCGGCGGCTTGGCGGCGGGGTCGCCCTGCTTCTGCTTGGCGCGGAACTGGTCCCACTCGAACTGGTACTCCAGCGCCTTGATCCAGCCGGCGCGGTAGCCGGCGAAGTTGGCCATGCTGGTCGACGGACTGCGGTTCTTGCCGCCGTAGACGCGCTTGGGGTTCTCGCCGCAGGCCATCTTCAGGCCGTGCTTGGCGCCGGGAAACTTCATACCCTGCACCGTGCGGCTCCAGACGCTTTTCAGCACCACCGAGCGGCCGCCGAATAGGTTGGCCGAACCCACCAGGATCTGCTGGCTGGTGACGCCTCCGGCGATGGCGCGCAGGAACCCCGGATCCTGCGGCCACACCGAATGCTCGGCCCAGACCTCGGCCGTGTTGGGGTCGGTGGATTCGTTGGTATCGGCCAGCGCCTCGACCGACGGCACCGCGCCCACACCCAAGTGAGAATGCGCGTCGATGATGCCGGGCGTGACGAATTTGCCCGTGCCGTCGATCACCACCGCGCCCGGCGGCACGGCAATTCCCGCGCCGACGGCGGCGACCTTGCCGTCCTGCATGACGACGGTGGCGTTGGCGATGGTCGCGCCGGTGCCGGTCAGGGCGGTGGCGCCGACGATGGCCGTCACCGGCGCGGGCCGAGCAACGTAGGTGCTCGGGTAAGGGTCGAGCGGCATGTCGGCCAGGCGCTGGCCCGCCGCCGATCCGGCGATCTGCGCATGCGACGCCGCGCCGGCAATCATCGCCATGCCGACCGCGGCCGACATCAACAGAACCGTTCGCATGACAATCTCCCCCAACGCGCGTGGTTGCGGCTATGCTCAACGGTTGCACACTCGCGCGTGGCGGAGCAAGTAGACCCCGTGGAAACGATTTCCAAAATCGACCGACAGCAGCGCGGCGTGATCGCCTACCTGAGCGATGAAGCCCACGACCGCGGCCGGGTACGCGGCCACGAGCGGTTTTCGATCGCGATGCACGCCGATGGCGCCAAAACCCTGCGCGCGAGCTGCGTGATCGACGACCCGCCGCACATCGTGCGCGACGTGGTGCAGACGGTGGACGCGCTGATGCGCCCGCGCGAGTGTTTCGTTCAGCTGCGCGTCGGCGGGGCGTTCGCCGGCTCGGGCTGGTTCGCCTGGCGCGACGGCTGGGCGGGCTGCGAAGCCGACACCGCGGCCGAAGGCCGGGTCAGCCAGCGCATGGCGTGCGCCGACGGTCCGCGCGGGTTCTGCAACCACGCCATCGTCGGCGATGCCTGGATGGCCGCGAACCATCCGCGCCGGCAAGGCGGCGAGGCGTTCACACTGGCGCAGATGTTCACGCCGTCGCTCAACAAGCAGGGCAGCACCGGGCCGCTGTTGGCGCGGACCGCGCTGGGCATCGTCTATCGCGGCGCCGAACGCGTGACGGTGCCGGCCGGTACATTTACAACCCTGTCGTTCCGGTTCACCGGCGCGGAGGCCCATGCGGCTTCAGCGGGCCCCGAATACGAGATGTGGACCACCGACGACGGCTGCTACAGTCCGGTGCTGTCGATGTATCGGGGCAGGCGGCGTTATGAGCTGGTCGAACTGGTCCATGATTAGGCGAGCGGCGCTCGTGCTGCCGGCGCTCGCGCTGGCGGCGCTGGGCGCGGTGGCGCTGCCGGTGGCCGCGCAAGCGCCAGCGGAGAAAGTGCTGCGCGTGGGGGTGGCCTCGCTGTTGCCCGACCGCGCCAATCCCTATTCCACCATCGTCATCCCGTCGCTGATCCCCAATCAGCTGATCTACGATTCGCTGCTGTCGTTCGACGCGAACGGCAACCTGCAGCCCGGCCTGGTCGAGCGGTGGGAGATGCTGGCGCCCGACCACTGGCGTTTCACCCTGCGCGACGGCATCGCGTTCTCCAACGGCGAACCGCTCGACGCCGCCGCGGCCACCGCCGCCATCACCTACCTGGCCGAGGAAGCCGGCGTGATGGAGGTGGTGGCGCAGTCGCTGGTGGACGTGGTGTCGGCCACGGCGGTCGACCGGCTGGTGTTCGACGTGCGTTCCGACGGGCCCAATGTGCTCTTGCCGCGCCGGCTGGCCGGCATCTTCGTACCGGCGCCCAAGGCCTGGGCGCGGTTGGGCCGCACCGCCTTCAGCGGCGCGCCCGCCGGCACCGGCCCGTTCACGCTGGCTGAGTGGAGCGCCGGCAAGGCGGTGTTCGCCGCCAATCGCGCGGCCTGGCGTCCGCCGGTGATCGACCGCATCGAACTGCTGCAGGTGCCCGATCTCAACGCCCGCATGCAGGCCCTGCGCACCGGGGCCATCGACATCGCCGTCGACGTCGGTCCCGACGACCGGCCGCTGATCGAGGCCGCCGGCGGCACGCTGCACATCCGCCCCACCGGCCGGGTGCAGACGCTGACCTTCGTGGCGGTGAAAGACTCTCCCGTGGCGGACGTGCGCGTGCGCCAGGCGCTCAACTACGCCGTCAACAAGCAGGCGATCATCGACGTGCTGTTGGGCGGCACCACCGCGCCGGCCACCCAACCCGCGGCACGGCAGGCGTTCGGGTACGTCGCCGATCTCGCGGCATACCCTTACGATCCCGATCGCGCGCGGGCGCTGCTGGCCGAGGCCGGGCACGCCAACGGGTTTTCTATGCAGCTCAGTTTCCCGCCCGGCGCCATGGCCGGCGACGAGGCGTTCTACCAGCAGCTGGCCTCGGACCTGGGCGCGGTCGGCGTGCGCGCCACCATCGAAACCTCCACCTTCGCCCAGCACATCACCCGGATCCGCATGGGCGGCTGGCCGGGCGAAGGGTTCGGCATGGACTACAACAACATGCCCGCGCTGGACGCGCTGTGGCCGATGCGCATCCACAGCTGCCTGTGGGCCGCGCCGTGGCACTGCCGCGAGGACTGGGTGCCGCTCATTCGCGCGGCGGAAACCGCCACCAGCGTCGAGGCGCGCCTGGCGCTGACCCGGCAACTCGGGCGGATGTATCGCGACGAACCGACCGCGATCTTTCTGTGGGAAATGCCGGGGCTGGATGCGGTCGGCCCGCGCGTGGCAGGTTTCGAATCACAGCTGGGCCGCATCAATTTCGAGCGCATGGATTTGCGCGTCGCGGCGCGGTAACGGAATCCGCCGATGGCCTCGCGCTCCCGGCGGCCCTGGAAGATCCGGACCAAGCTTGTCGTCATGCTCGGCGCGATCAACGTGCTCGGCACGGCGCTGTTCGCTGGGCTTGCCTACACGGCCGCCAGCAATCGGTCGCTGACCGACATCGACGAGGCGTTGTGCGCGGCCGCCGACGGCGCGCAGCAGATCGTGCCCAGCCTGATCATCAACGATGTCGATACAGTGGGCCGCGACACACCGGCCTACGTTGCGGCCTACCGCGATGCGCATCGGCAATTGGAGCAGTACGCCGAGGCCGCGCGGGTGGAGTTCATTTACGCCATCGTCGTCCGCCCCGACGGAACCGCCTTCGAGCTGATGGGCAACCTGAGCCCGGAGCAGCAGGCCGAGCGCGCCGATCCGCTGGTCGATCTGTTCCGCAAGCCCTACGCGCCGTCGCCGGCCATGCTGACGGCGGCGCGCACCATGTCCACCACCATCGACGCGGTGGAAGACAGTTATGGCTACTTCCGCTCGTGCCTGGAGCCGGTGCGCTGGTCCAACGGCTTGGTCGTGATGTTCGGCGCCGACCTCAACATTACCGACGTGCGCGCGCGCCTGCGCCAGGACCTGATCGTCAACTTCGGCATCGGCGCGATCGTCATGGTGCTGACGCTGACCTTCGTGCTGGTCTTCAGCCGCCGAATCGCGTCGGAACTCGGCGACGTTGTCACGGACGCCAACCGGGTCAGCCGGCTGCAACTCGACACCGCCGCCGAACGCCGGCAGTCCACCACGCTGGAAGTCGACAGGCTGTTCGCGGCCCTGCACGACATGAAAGCCGGCTTGCGGGCGTTTTCGAAGTACGTGCCCAACGCGGTGATCGGCCGGGTGCTGGAGACCGGCAAGGCCGAGATCGGCGGCGAACGGCGCGAGTTGTCGCTGTTGATGACCGACGTGGCCGACTTCACCACCATCAGCGAGCAGCTCGATCCCGAGAAGGTGATGGTGGTGATGTCGGAGTACTTCGACCACGTGGTCGCGCCGCTGCTGGCCGAAGGCGCCACCGTCGACAAGTACGTCGGCGACGCGATTTTCTCGTACTGGAACGCGCCCCACGCGCAGTCCGATCATGCCGCGCGTTGCTGCCGGGCGGCGTTGAGGGCGCGCGCGGTCTCGATGGCGCTGGCCGATCAATGGCGCGCCGCCGGGCGATGGCCATGGATCACGCGCTTCGGATTGCATTCCGGCGCCACCGTGTTCGGCAATGTCGGCGCGCCCGACCGCATGGACTTCACCGTGATCGGCGGTTCTGTCAATCTGGCTTCGCGCCTGGAAGGACTGAATAAGGTTTACGGCACCTCGATCCTGGCCAGCGATGCGTTGCGTGCCAACGCCGGCGACCGATTTCTGTTCCGCCCCGTGGACCGCGTGATGCCCAAGGGCGTGGTCGCGCCGGTCGACATTTTCGAACTGATCGGCGCGTTCGGGGTAGCCGACTTGGCGCCGGCGCCAGCCGATGTTTCCTATGTCGAAGCCTGGGACGCGGCCTATACTGCTTACCGACGCCGCGAGTTCACGGCGGCCCGCGGTTTATTCGCCGCGCTGGCGGCCGAACGACCGGCCGATGCCCTCGCGGGCCGCTATCTGGCGCGCGCCACCGTGCTGGCCGACCAGCCGCCACCCATCGGCTGGGACGGCGTCGAGCGGTTCGACAACAAATAGCGCCGATTCAACGCCCGGCCTGCTGTGACGGCAGCAATCCGTGCCGGCGCAGTTCGTGGCGGAACTGGTGATAGCTCAGGCCCAGTCGCTGCGCGGCTTGGCGCTGGTTGTTGCGGGCCGCGGTCAGGGCCGTGGTCAGCAGGCGGTGCTCGAATGCCGCCACCGCGGCGCGGTAATCGGCGGGCTCCGGCGCGGGTGGCGGGCCGGGTGAATCAAGCGAAGGCGCAGCGGAGGGCGGCGCTTTGGGTCGCGGCCGGTGCGGCGATTCAAAAGGATCGAACACCACCGTGCCGATGGGCCGCGCGGGATCGTCCCAATGCGAGATCGCCCGCTCGACCACGTTCTTCAGCTCGCGCACGTTGCCCGGCCAGGCGTGGTGTTCAAGCGCCGCGACCGCGGCCGCGGTGAAGCCGGGAAACGCCGACCAGCCCAGCGCCTTGGCCATGCCCAGGCCGAAGTGCTCCGCCAGCATGCGCACGTCGCCCGGACGTGCCCGCAGCGGCGGCAGCGTCAGCACGTCGAACGCCAGCCGGTCGAGCAGGTCCTCGCGAAAGCGCCCGGCGGCGGCTTCGCTCGGCAGGTCGACGTTGGTGGCCGCCACCATGCGCACCGACACGCGCAGGGTCTCGCTGCCGCCCAGGCGCTCGAACTCGCCGTACTCGATGACACGGAGAATCTTTTCCTGCAGCGACAGCGGTGTGTTGCCGATCTCATCCAGGAACAGGCTGCCGCCATGCGCCATTTCGAAACGGCCCTGCCGGCGCCGCGCCGCACCGGTGAAGGCGCCGGCCTCGACGCCGAACAGCTCGGCCTCCAGCAGGCTCTCGGGCAAGGCCGCGCAATTCAGCTTCACGAACGGCCCTTGCCAGCGCGGCGACAGAAAGTGCACGCGCGCCGCCGAGAGCTCCTTGCCGGTGCCGCGCTCGCCGATCACCAGCACCGGACGGTCGACCGGCGCCACGCGGGAAATGTGGTCCAGGTGGGCCAGGAAACTGGGGGACTGGCCCAAGGGTGCGGGAAGATCGGCCATGATGTGACGTAATCTGTTATCTGATGGCGAGATTAATCACATAATCTGCCGGAATTCGCTACTTCGTTCTGAGGCAGACCAAAGGAATCCAATTATTTCAATGATTTGGGCTGCCGGTCCGACTTGGCACGCCGATTGCATTGTTAGGGCCAAGCGGGCCGCGGGGTTGCGGTCGCGCACAAATCTGAAGCCAAACACCGAAGGAGAACCACCATGTCCACCCTGAATGACAAAATCGGCGCCCTGGTCGTGACCGTGTTCGTCGTCATCGGCCTCTCGGCCGCCATGAAGCCGACGCTCGCGGCCGAACCGACCGCCAAGCCCGCCGTCGCGACCATCGTCGCGGCGGCCCCGGCCGTGGCCGAGCGCGCCAAGACGCTTGCGCGCGTCATCGGCTGGATCCGCGCCATCGACGCGGCTTCGCCGATCCACCGCTGATCCCGTTGCGTCGCATCCGTTCGCTGTTCCCTGTTCCCCCCGGAGACCGCTTCAAGGAGCCCGCCATGAGCATCTTTTCCCGCCTGACCGACATCGTGAATTCCAACATCACCGCGCTCCTGGACCGGGCCGAAGACCCGGCCAAGCTGATCCGGCTGATCGTGCAGGAGATGGAAGACACGCTGGTCGAGGTGCGCTCCGACGCCGCGCGGCTGATCGCCGAACGCAAGGAACTCGCCCGCCGGCTGGCCAAGCTGAAAGAGGCCGAAGGTGAATGGCAGAAGCGCGCCGAACTGGCGGTCGCCCGCGGCCGCGACGACCTGGCGCGCGCCGCCCTGATCGAACGCACCAAGGTCGGCGAACTGGCGGTGACGCTGGCCCGCGACGACGAAATCCTGGCCGAACGCATGCAGAACCTGGACGCCGACATCCAGCGCCTGCAGTCCAAGCACGCCGAAGCCAAGGCCAAGCAGGCCTCGCTGACGGCCCGCGCCAAGACCGCCGGCGCCCGCCTCTCGGTGCGCGAGCAGCTGTACGACGGCCGGGTCGACGACGCGCTGGCGCGCTTCGACACCATCGAAAAGAAACTGGACGAGGCCGAGGGCCGCGTGGAAGCATTCGACCTGGGGCGGCGTAAGTCGCTGGCTGAGGAGATCGCCGAGCTCGAGGCCGAAAGCCAGATCGAGGCGGAACTGGCGAAACTCAAGGCGCAGTCTACCCCCAACCAGGGCGGCCAGACCTCGTGACGGGGCGCGCCATGAACAACGCCGCGAGGAGCCCGACGCATGGACCCGATCGATCCCAATACCATCGCGCTGGCCGACGAGTTCTTCGATTTCACGAAGGTCGTGACGACCTTCGCGTTCATCCTCGCGGTGGTTTGGGTCAGCCGCCACTACAAATGGCGCCGGCATCGCGGCGCGGAGCTGAGCGACGAGGATCGCGCCGCGCTGGAGGACCTGGGCCGCGTGGCCGAACGGCTGGATGCCCGGGTGGCGACGCTGGAACGCATCCTCGACGCCGACGATCCCAAGTGGCGTGACCGCGCCGCCTGAAATTTCCACCGCCGAAAAACAACAAAAGGGGACCGGCGATGAGCGTGATCGAGGCGCTGATGGTACCGATGATCATCTTTCTGATCTTCGTGGCGCCGCTGTGGCTGATCCTGCACTACCGAAGCCAATCGAAAGCCGCAAAGATTCTCTCGGCCGAGGAACAACAGACGTTGGAGCAACTGGCCGCGGTGGCGGAACGGATGGAAGGCCGGCTGGCCTCGCTTGAAAAAATTCTCGACACCGACGACCCGCGCTGGAAGGACAAACTGCCATGACCAAGACCATTACCCGCGACACCGCGAACGCCAAGCTGGCCGGCGTGGTCGCCGGGCTGTCGAACCACTTCGGCTGGAACGTGTGCTACGCCCGCTGGGGCTGGGTTATCGCCACCGTGTTCTGGCCGCCGGTGATGATCGCGGCTTACCTGTTGATGGCCTGGCTGCTCGATCCCGCGCCGAC
>JANRJB010000442.1:0-2792 GCA_033764265.1 Rhodospirillaceae bacterium
AGCCGTCAGCTGGCTGTCCACCGACATCCTGGCCATCGGCGCCGAGAAGATCGAAGCGTTCATCGCCGCCGAGCCCGGCCTTGCGCCGCACGCCCATTCCTTACGCAACATCCTGCGCGCCGCGCCGCACACGCTTTCGCCGGAAGGCGAGCGCATCATGGCCGCGGTCGGCGCGCTGCGCGCCGATCCCGAGCAGATTTACGAACTCGCCGTCAACGCCGACATTCCGTGGCCGACCGTCACGCTGGCCGACGCCTCGGCCGCCACGCTCGACCAGGCCGGCTATGCGCGCCACCGGCAGTCCGCCAACCGCGCCGACCGAAAAGCCGTATTCGATGCCTTCTGGGCGACCTACGGCGCGTACAGCGATTCGTTGGGCGCGGCCTTGTTCGCGGAAGTGAAAGGCAACGTCTTCAACGCCAGGATGCGCGGGCACGCCTCGGCCCTGTCCGCCGCGCTGTTCGAGGACAACCTGCCCGACGGCGTCTACCGCACCCTGGTGGCCGAGGTGAACGCTGGTCTGCCGGTGCTGCACCGCTATTTCAAACTGCGCCGGCGCGTGCTCGGCATCGACGACGCCTTGCGCTACTACGATGTCTACCCGCCGATGTTCAGCCTGGAGAAAGCGTTCCCGCTGGCCGAGACCAAGGCGCTGACCCTGGCCGCGGTGGCGCCGCTGGGCGCGGACTACGTCGCCCGGCTTGACGCGGCGCAGAACGCGCGCTGGATGCACGTCTACCCCGCGCCCGGCAAGCGCGGCGGCGCCTACATGAACGGCTCGGCCTACGACGCGCACCCGTTCATCCTGCTCAATCACAACGACGACTACGACAGCCTGACCACCTACGCCCACGAATGGGGCCATGGCCTGCATTCGCTGCTCGCCAGTGCCGCCCAGCCGTTCGAAACCGCGCGCTACGCCACCTTCACCGCCGAGATCGCGGCCATCGTCAACGAATTCCTGCTGAACGACGCCATGGCCGCCAAGGCCGAGACCAAGCAGGAAAAGCTGTTCTATCTGGGCGAGGCGCTGGAAAGCATCCGCGCCACCATGTTCCGCCAGGTGCTGTTCGCCGAATTCGAGCTGGCCATCCACGAAGCCGTCGAGAAAGGTGAAGCCCTGACCGGCGCCAAGATGACCGATATCTACTGCGGCATCCTGAAGCGCTATCACGGGCACGACCGGGGCGTGATGACGATCGACGACGCCTACTGCGCCGAATGGGCGTTCGTGCCTCACTTCTATTACGATTTCTACGTCTTCCAGTACGCCACCTCAATGGCCGCCGCCGCCTATTTCGCCGACGAGGTGAGAAAAAGCGAAGCCCCGCGCGAGCGCTATCTCGATCTGCTGCGCGCCGGCGGCTCGGATTACGCCGAGAAAATCGTCAAGCGCGCCGGTCTCGACATGCAAAGCGCCGCGCCGTACCGCGCCGTCATCGCCCGCATGGACCGCCTGATCGGCGAGATCGAAACGCTGCTGGCGGAGTAGGCCGGCACGCTTACCCCCGCACCGCCAACACGACGCCGGCGCCGATCAGCACCGCGCCGGCGGCCTTGTTCGCCAGTCCGAGGCCGCGGCCGTCCGCGATCCAACCGCTGGCGCGCACCGCCGCCAGGCTGTAGCCGGCCATCACCGCGAAGCCCACGGCCAGCACCACGGCCGCGATCACCGCGACATCGGCCGCCGTCATCCGCGCCAAGTCCAGGAACGTCGGCAGGAAACCGACATAGAAGGCGATTACTTTCGGATTGCCGAGCGAGATGAAAAAACCCGCGGTGAAGGCGCGGACCAACCCGCCACGCGAAACATCGGGCCGGGCCGCCGGCGCAATCGGCGGCGCGCGCCAGGCCGCCACGCCCAGCCAGATCAGGTAGCCGGCGCCGGCGAACTTCACGGCCAGAAACAGTTCGCCCATGGCCTCGGCCGCCAGCGACAGGCCGAACGCGGCGACGCACAGGAACGCCACGTCGCCCAGCACCATCCCGGCCGACATGGCCAGCGCCGCCGCCAGCCCGCGCCCCAGCGCGCACGACACCACCGCCACCACGCCCGGACCGGGCGACAGCGCGAACACGAGCATGGCCAGCGCGAATGCAAGGGTGGAGGCAAGGGTCATGAGACAACGCCGCGTGCGGCGCGGCGCGATTTAGCGCGGCAGGGCGCTTCTGCCCATCAGGAACTCGTCGACCGCGCGGGCGCACTGGCGGCCTTCGCGGATCGCCCACACGACCAGCGATTGGCCGCGGCGCATGTCGCCGGCGGTGAACACGCCCGCCAGCGAGCTCTGGTACTTCACCGTGTCGGCCTTGACGTTGCCGCGCGCATCGCGCGCCACGCCCAGATCGGCCAGCAGGCCCTCGTGCACCGGATGCACGAAGCCCATCGCCAGCAGCACCAGATCGGCCCTGATCTCGAATTCGCTGCCCGGCACATCGGCCATCGTCATCCGGCCGTCGTCGCCCTTCACCCAGTGCACGCGCGCGCACCGCAGTGCGCCGACCGCGCCCCGGCCGTTGTCGACGAATGCCTTGGTGGCGACGCTGAACTCGCGCTCGGCGCCTTCCTCCTGCGACGACGAAACCCGGAACTTGAGCGGCCAATAGGGCCACACCAGGGGTTTGTTCTCGCGGTCGGGCGGCCGGTCGAGAATTTCCAGCTGCGTCACCGACACCGCGCCCTGGCGGTGCGAGGTGCCGATGCAGTCCGAACCGGTGTCGCCGCCGCCGATCACCACCACGTGCTTGCCCGCGGCCAGGATGGCGCCGTCCTGCTCGGCGCCCGGCACGGT
>JANRJB010000007.1:0-9813 GCA_033764265.1 Rhodospirillaceae bacterium
GAGGAGCGGGGCGGGCATGGGGAGCTGGTGAGCTTCGGGCGCAATTGCAGGGTGCGCGGGCCTGGGGCATCATGGCCGCGACGGGAGGCTCCATGACTGGACGCACATTCACTGTCAATGCCGCGTGGGACGCCGAGGCCCGGGTGTGGACCGTGAGCGACAGCGACGTGCCCGGCCTGGCGGCGGAGGCCGACACCGTGGAACGGCTCCAGGCCAAGCTGCGCGGCCTGATCCCCGAG
The DNA here is from genome assembly GCA_033764265.1 of Rhodospirillaceae bacterium. Lineage (GTDB taxonomy): Bacteria > Pseudomonadota > Alphaproteobacteria > Rhodospirillales > Rhodospirillaceae > VGEM01. The sequence goes on from JANRJB010000007.1 coordinate 240, forward strand.
CTGCTGGCGGAAAATGGCGTGGCTGCGCCCGAGCCGGTGGCGTTCGCGCTGGTGGCAACGTCGACGACGTACGTCTCTCGCAACGCCGCGTGATGCCGACGCTTTCGGACCAACTGAAGAAGATTCTTCTTGAGAACAAGTGCGAGTTCGTGCGGCAGGGAAAAGGCGACCATGAAATCTGGTCAAGTCCGATCACGCAGCGTCGCTTTCCGGTCGATAACGGGATGAAGTCGCGCCACACGGCCAATGCCGTGCTCAAGCAGGCCGGGTTACCCAAGGCGTTTTAATATCGACTTCTCATGCGTATGCGCCCGCTGTTGCTTATGCGCCCTCCGTGCAGAAGCGCGATCCAGATGACGGGCCGGACGACGGGCCAAAATCGGGGTGACGTTTGCCTATTTCACCCATTATGCACCGCCGAAAAGAACCGGCCGTGCCGGCCTGTTCCGGCGCATTCCCGTGCAAGTGCTTGAAATCATTGGCGTTCTTGGTCTGGGAAAACGCCTCGTAAGTCATTGAAATCACAGCAAAAAAGCCGTTTTCCCCTGCAGATTCCCTGCAGATGCAGGCGCGGGGTCGTCAAGGTTTCGCCAGCACCGAGATGAAGTAGCCGTTGTGCCAGTCGCTGTGCTTGCCGGCGAACAGCGGGTGGGTGTTGTCGGCGGTGGTCTTGATCTCGGCGGCATAGAGCACCTGAAGGCCGCACTTCTTGATGGCGCTGGTGGTGCCAGCGCGCACCCGTTCCCAGTTCCAGTCGTCGACGATGAACACGAACTGGTTGTCGAGCGCGGGCAGGGCCAGCGCCAGGCCGTCGTACTGGTCCTTGGCCTCGTGCGGGCCGTCGAACAGGTAGACGTTGAAGGCGCCGATGTCGCGGTAGTTGACCGTGCGGAAATCGGACTCGATGAACGTCACCTTGGCGGCGGGCGTGGCGAACAGTTTCAGGTGCGCCTGGAACACGTCCTTGGGGCCGCCGAACTCGGACCAGTTATCGATGGCCACCGCGCGCACCGCGTTGTGGTGAATCGCCGAACACAGCGTCGAACCGGCCCAGCTGCCGACCTCGAGATAGCGCGCGTCGTCGAGGCTGCGGATCAGGGCGTTGATGAAATGGCGGTACTTCTTCCCCGACATGCCGTCGATGGCGTAAAAGCCTTTCGCGGAATCGATGTTGGGTTCCAGCAGCGCCGCGGTCAGGCAGCGGTCGACCGCGCCGATCAGCGCCGAGGCGTAGCTGGACTTGGGGTCGTGCGGCACGGTCTTGCTGACGACGCCGAGATTGACCGCGCCCGCGGGCGGCACCGTGGCCGACACGGTGGTCGTCGCGGCGGGGGCGGGCGTGGTGGCGGACATCGGGGCGCTTCCGTCGGCGTGAGGATGAGGTTCGGGTTTAGCCGCTAACCATTTTGAAAAGATTAACTCCTTATCTGGCGCCGTTGCGCGCCGACCGGACGTTCGCAAGGTTGCCATGAATCGCAAGCTGCGCCGAGCCACTGAAAGCGCCAAGGCCGGCGTGACTGCCGCGTTCCTGGATGTGTTCAACGCCGCGCTGGCCGCGCAGCAGGCCGGTAAACTGGATGAGGCCGAGGCCGGCTATCGCAAGGCGATGGCGCTCAACCCCAACGTCGCGCTGGTCTACAACAATCTCGGCGTGCTGATGTATTCGCGCGGCAAGCACGAGGACGCCATCGCGCTGCAGAAGAAGGCCCAGGCGCTCGATCCGCGCAACAGCATGTCGTTCAACAACATGGGCGTGGCGCTGAACAAGCTGGAGCGCCTGCCCGAGGCGCTGGCGGCGTTCGAGCAGGCGATGAAGCTGGCGCCCGACGACCCCGAGCCGCTCAACAATTACGGCGAGACGCTGTCGAAGCTGAGCCGCTTCGCCGAGGGCGAGGCGGTGCTGCGCCGCGTGCTGGCGGCGCGGCCCAACCACATCGAGGCGCACACCAACATGGGCACGGCGCTGTGGGGCTTGGGGCGGCTGGATGAAGCCGCCGACAGCTTCCGGCGCGTGATCGCGCTCAAGCCCGACGTCGCCATGGCGCACAAGAACCTGGGCATGGTGCTGCTGCTGCAGGGCCATCTGGCGCAAGGATGGCGCGAGTACGACTGGCGCTGGCTGGCCGACAGCATTCCGCTGCGCCAATACCCGTGCCCGGTGTGGACCGGCGCGCCGTTGGGCGACGGCGCGCTGTTCGTGTGGGCCGAGCAGGGCGTCGGCGACGAGATCCTGCACCTCAGCATGCTGGCCGACCTGCTGGCGCGCGGCATCAAACTGATCTGGGAAGTGGACGAACGCCTGGTGCCCTTGGTGCAGCGCACGTATCCCGGCGCGCGCATCATCCCGCGCCGCTCGCCGACCGCGCTCGACTTCGCCGGCGTGGCCGCGCATCTGCCGGCCGGCAGCCTGGGCCAGGTGTTCCGCGCCGACATGGCGCATTTCCCGCGCGGGCGTCGTGGGTATCTCGAGCCCGACCGCGCGCGGTCCGCAGCGTTGCGCGCGGCGCTCAATCTCGCGCCCGGCGAAAAGCTGATCGGACTGTCGTGGCTCAGCACCAACATCAAGTTCGCCGCCAGCAAGAGCACGAAGCTGGCGGACTGGGCGCCGCTGATCGCAACACCCGGCGTGCGCTTCGTCGATTTGCAGTACGGCGACACCTCGGCCGAGCGCGCCGCACTCGCCCGCGATCACGGCGTCACCCTGCACCATGTCGACGGGCTCGACTTGAAGGCGGATATCGACGGCGTCGCGGCGCTGGCCGCGGCGTGCGATCTGGTGATCACCGTGTCGAACACCACCGCACACATCGCCGGCGCGATCGGCGCGCCGGGCTGGGTGATGATCCCGGCCGGCATCGGCAAGTTCTGGTACTGGGGCTTCGACGCCGCCACCTCGCCCTGGTATCCCAGCCTGTCGCTGCTGCGTCAGGCCGACGACCAGGATTGGAGCCCCATCCTGGCCGACATCAAAAACCGCCTGAAGTCGCTGGTCGGCCGCTGAATCGCGAGTCCCCTCAATACGTTATCGAATTCCGGCCGGGTCGGGCCGGCGGCCGCGCAAAAGCCGGCAACCCGGCCCGGATTTGCGTGTTTTTAAGTAATATGAACCATACACCGGCGATGACCCGGACGTGGGCGTGACGCCTGAATGAACCAGTTGGCCGACCATCAGTTGACGCCGCACATGACGGCGCTGCGCTGCATGTTCCTGGTGGGCATGCATCACGGCGTGCAGGTGGCGCCCGAGAAGCTGGCCGAGGCCTCGCCGTCGGACACGGTGGCCGCGCTGCTCAAGCTGATGCGCGAGGTCGGGCTGACCGGCAAGCCGCTCGACCGGCGCAGCTGGGACGACGTGGCCGCGCTCGGCACCGCGTTTCCGGTCATGGCGCAGCTGAAAAACGGCAACTGGGTGATCGTTGTCGGGTTGATGCCCGACGCCGAGGGCAACCCGTCGGCCGCCGTGCTGGACCCAGTGGTCGAGCATGCCGGCGTCAAGCTGATGTCGCGCGCGCAATTTGAGGCGGAATGGTCGGGCGCGCTGCTCCTGGTCAAGCGCAAGGTTTGGTTCGCCGACGGCACCGAGCGGTTCGGCTTCCGCTGGTTCCTGCCCGAGATCGCGCGCAACGGCCGCTATTTCCGCGACGTGGCCATCGTCGCGCTGTTGTCGAGCGTGATCGGCATCGCCACGCCCCTGTTCTTCCAGATCATGATCGACAAGGTGATCCCGCACCAAAGCTACCAGACGCTGTTCGCCGTGGTGCTGGCGTTCACGGTCGCGCTGATCTTCGACGCGACCTTCAGCTACATCCGCCAGTACCTGATGCTGTTCGCCACCAACAAGATCGACGCCCGGCTGGCGGCGCGCACGTTCGACCATCTGCTTCGCCTGCCGATGCAGTTCTTCGAAGTCACCACCACCGGTGTGCTGCTGCGCCACATGCAACAGACCGAGACGATCCGCGCCTTCCTGACCGGCCGGCTGTTCCAGACGCTGTTGGACGTGGTCGCGCTGCCGATCCTGTTCGTCGGCCTTGTGCTGTATTCCGGCTCGCTGACCCTGGTGGTGGTCGGCTTCGCGGTCGCCATCGCCGCGGTGATCGGCATCATGGTGCCGGCGTTCCGCCGCCATCTGGAGCACCTTTACCAGGCCGAGGGCGCCAAGCAGGCCGACCTGGTTGAAACCATTCACGGCATGCGCGCGGTCAAGTCGCTGGCGCTGGAATCACTGCGCAAGAAGTCGTGGGAAGGCAAAGTCGCCAGCTCGATCCGCCGCCGCTTCACCGTCGGCAACTTCGGCGCCATCGCCGTGGTCCTGACAACCGCGCTGCAAAGCATGATGACGATGGCGATCCTGGGTTACGGCGCGGTGCAGGTGTTCGACGGCACCATGAGCATCGGCGCGCTGGTCGCCTTCAACATGCTCTCGGGGCGCGTCACCGGCCCCTTGGTGCAGATCGTGTCGCTGATCAACGAGTACCAGCAGACCGCGCTCGCGGTGAAGATGCTGGGCAGCGTGATGGATCACGCGCCCGAGCGCGACCCCAACGAACGCGGCGTGCGGCCGGTCATCACCGGCGCGCTGGAATTCGACAACGTGACGTTCCGCTACCCGGGCGCGGTGACGCCGGCGCTCGACCGCGTGTCGTTCAAGATCGCCGAGGGCCAGATGATCGGCGTGGTCGGCCGCTCCGGCTCGGGCAAGACCACCGCCACGCGCCTGATCCAGGGCATTTGCATCGCCCAGGAAGGCCTGATCCGGCTGAACGGGATCGACATCCGCCATGTCGACCTGGCGCATCTGCGGCGGTCCACCGGCGTCGTGTTGCAGGATAACATTCTGTTCCGTGGCACCATCCGCGACAACATCGCGGCCGCCAAGCCCGAGGCGACGCTGCAGGAAGTGATGGAGGCCGCCCGTCTGGCCGGCGCGGAGGAGTTCATCGAACGCCTGCCGATGTCGTACGACACCCTGGTCGAGGAAAGTGCCTCGAACTTCTCCGGCGGGCAGCGCCAGCGCATCGCTATCGCCCGGGCGCTGTTGGTCCGCCCGCGCCTGCTGCTGTTCGACGAAGCCACCAGCGCGCTCGACCCGGAAAGCGAGGCGATCATCCAGGAGAACCTGGGCGAGATCGCCAAGGGGCGCACGCTAATCGTCGTGTCGCACCGGCTGTCGTCGCTGGTCAACGCCGACGCCATCCTGGTCCTGGACAAGGGCCGGGTGGTCGACTTCGCGCCGCACGCGACCTTGCTGGCGCGCTGCGATATCTATCGCCATCTGTGGCAACAACAGACCCGGCACATCACGTGACCCAGCTTCCCGCCAAGCCGCTGACCCTGGTCGCCGACCGCGCCCGCGAACTGCGCCGGCGCGTCGCCGACGGCCGCGCCTGGCTGGACTCGATGTCGCGCCCGTCGAACGTGCTGCCCGAATCCGTGCCGTTCCAGGACCCGATCGACGAGATCTGCGAGGAAGCTCCGCCGCGTTTCTTCCGCTCAACGCACTACGTGATCATGGGCATGTTCGCGCTGGTGCTGGCCATCGCCGCGGTGGTCAACGTGGACATCGTGGTCGTCGGCACCGGCCGCCTGACTACGGCCACGCCGCCGATCATGCTGCAGCCGATGGACCGCTCGATCGTGCGCGAACTGAACGTCCGGCCGGGCGACACGGTGAACAAGGGCGACGTGCTGGCCACACTCGACCCGACCTTCGCCGCGGCCGACCTGGCGTCGCTGACGGCGCAGCAGCGGTCGCTGCTGGCCCAGCTGCGCCGGCTGGAGGCCGAGCTGAACGGACAGCCCTACGACGTCGCCGGGTCGACCGATTCCGACGAACTGCTGCAGATGTCGTTGTACCGGCAACGCCAGGCGCAATACGCCTCGCAGCTGAAGGTGTACGACCAGGAGATCGACCGGCGGCGCGCGCTGATCCGTTCGGCCGAGGCGGATCGTTCATCGCTGGCCAAGCAACTCGACATCGCCAAGCAGGTCGAGGATATGCGCGCGGCCATGCTGGAGAAACAATCGGGCTCGCGGCTCAACTGGCTCGAGGCGCAATCGGCCCGGATGCGCATCGAGCAAGCCTACAACGACGCCGGCAACTCTCTGGTGGAACTGTCCCACGATCTCGAGGCCAAGGAAGCCGAACGCCAGACCTTCATCGATCAGTGGCGCCATCAGGTGCTCGAGGCGCTGGCGGCCAAGCGCACCGAAGCGACGATGGTCGGCGAGGGCATGGCCAAGGCCGCGCGCCTGAACGATCTGGTGGTGGTGACCGCGCCGACCGACGGCGTCGTGCTGGATGTCGCCAAGCGCTCGGTGGGCTCGGTGCTCAATCCGGCCGAACCGCTGGTCACCATCGTACCGGCCGGCGCCACCATGGTCGCCGAGGTCATGATCAACTCCAGCGACATCGGCTACGCCAAGCCCGGTGACGAGGTTGTGGTGAAAGTCGACGCTTTTCCCTACCAGCGCCACGGCCTGATGCAGGGCAAGCTGCTCACCGTCAGCGAGGAATCCTTCCCCGGCGGCGGCGTGGCCGCGCCCGGCAGCGTGCTGCCGCCGCCCAGCCGCGCCGGCAGCGGCGCCTATCACCGCGCGCTGGTGGAACTTACCGACACCACGCTCGACAACCTGCCCGAGGGCGCGCGGTTGATCCCGGGCATGACGCTGACCGCCGAGATCAAGGTCGGCAAGCGCACGGTCATGACCTATTTCCTGTATCCGATCACCCGCGGATTGAGCGAAAGCATTCGCGAACCGTGATCCGAGTCGCGCGCGGCGGGTGCGCGCCAACCCACGAAATCCGGGCGTTCCCACATCGTTTGGTTTCGACCCGCGACTCGGTGATCGGAAAATTTCACTCCGCGTACTTCTGCGCGTGTGGATAACGTTGCAGGCCGTTGCTTCGAATGGAAGTGCCGGGTTTTGTCTGTCAGTAAATAATCGGCTTGTCCGAACTTTATAATCCGCGATTGCGAACCTAATCGCTATCGACAAGCGACGGGCCACCCCAATGCGCACGATCGACAAACTGTGCTCGGAGAAAAATTGATTAACCGTAAGGTGTTGGGTATGGGCGCGCGCAATCGAACGGAAACTTGCTCTGAACGATGCCGGTGACGGGAAATTTTCAGAATCGAAAAATAGAATTTATGAAATCGATTTTGCAGAACAATCAGATGCAAAGGTTTCTGAAACCTTTATTTCGCTTGTCGCCGCCTTGATTCGTAAGCTACCACTAAAACGCGTGACAGTGAGCAGAAGCCTCACTTGCGCAAGCGGTCTGTGAGTTTGCGGTCTCTAGAACGGGGATTAGCCACGATGGGCTTTATCGCGCCATCCGCGTGTGCGCGGATTTTCGGTGTCGCGGTGCGCCGCGATGCAATTTCCTGGTCTCGAGCCGTCCGCCTTTCTCGAATCACTTCGGTAGGAGTGTAGCGCCATGCCCTTTACGCAGACGCAGATTCAGGCGTTTACGACCACGCAGATCCAGGGGTTCACCACCACTCAGTTTGCGGGCTTCAGCTCCACCGAGCTCGGGTTCTTCACGCCGGCGCAGTTCGTCATCCTGTCGACGACGCAGCTCAACGGCCTGGCGACGACGCAGGTCAAGGGCTTCACCGCCACCCAGCTTGGCGTGCTCACGACCACGCAGCTGACCGGGCTCACGTCGACGCAACTGGGCTCGCTGACGACGACCCAGGTCAAGGCGCTCAGTACCACCAACATGTCGGAGATCACCGCTGGCCAGCTCAGCGGATTGACCTCGACGTTGATCGGCGCGCTCACGACCTCGCAGGTCAACGCACTCACCACCTCGAACGTCGGATCGCTCACCACCGTCCAGCTCGATGGCGTGACGGCGACCCAGATTTCCGCGTTGAGCACCGTCAACTTCGGCGCCTTGAGCACGGTTCAGCTCGGCAGCCTGGCGACCACGCAGGTCGCCGCGATCGGGACGGTCAATATCGGCGGACTAACCACCACGCAGCTTGGCGGATTCAACTCCACCCAGGTCTCCGCGTTCACCGTGACTCAGTTGAACAGCCTGTCGACGACGAACGTCGCCAACCTGTCGACCGGTCAGTTGGATGGCGCGACCGCGGCGCAGCTGGGCGGCCTCAACACCACCAATTTCATCGCTTTGACGACGGTCCAGTTGGGAAGCCTGAACTCGACCCAGATCAAGTCGTTCACGGCGACCCAGATCGGCGTGCTCACGACCACACAGCTGACCGGTCTGACCTCCGACCAGCTGGGCACGCTGACCACCACCCAGGTCAAGGCGCTGACGACCACCGTCGTCGCCGCCATCACCACGACGCAGCTGTCGGGCATTACGTCGGCCCAGATCGGGGCGTTGACGTCGTCGCAGGTGAATGCGTTGACCACGACGAACGTCGGCTCGCTGACGATCGTTCAGATCGATGGCCTGACCGCCACCCAGGTGAACGCGTTGTCGACCACCAACTTCGGCGCGCTGAACACCGTTCAGCTGGGCAGTTTCGCCAACACGCAAGTCGCATCGATCAGCACGATCAATATCGCCGGGCTGACCACCACCCAACTGACGGGGTTCTCGTCCAGCCAGATCGGCGCGCTGACCGTCACCCAGCTCAACAGCTTGAACAGCACCAACATCGTCGGCCTGAACACCGCGCAGTTCAGCGGCCTGACCGTGACGCAGCTGGCGGGCATCAACACCACCAACTTCGCGTTCCTGACCACGATCCAACTGGGCGGTCTCACGACCACGCAGATCAAGGCCTTCACCGCCACGCAGATGGGTGCGTTGACCACGACCCAGCTGACAGGCCTGAGTTCGGCGCAACTCGGGTCGCTGACGACGACCCAAATCAAGGCGTTGACCACGACGGTCGTTGCCGCGATCACCACCACCCAGCTGTCGGGCGTCACCTCGACGCAGGTCGGCGCTCTGACCACCTCGCAGGTGAATGCGCTGACCACCACCAACGTCGGTTCGCTGACGACGGTTCAGCTGGACGGCCTGACCGCCGCGCAGGTGACCGCGCTGAGCACCACCAACTTCGGCGCCTTGAACACGGTGCAGCTCGGCAGCTTCGCCAACACGCAGGTCGCGGCCATCAGTACGGTCAACATCGCCGGGCTGACCACCACCCAGTTGACGGGCTTCTCGTCCAGCCAGGTCGGCGCGCTGGCCGTCACGCAGCTCAACAGCCTGAACAGCACCAACATCGTCGGCCTGAGCACCGCGCAGTTCAGCGGTCTGACCGTGGCGCAGTTGGCCGGCCTCAACACCACCAACTTCGCCCTGTTGACGACGGTGCAGTTGGGCGGCCTGACCACAACCCAAATCAAGGCGTTCACCGCCACCCAGATCGGTGTGTTGACCACGACGCAGCTGACCGGCTTGTCGTCGGCGCAGCTGGGCAGCCTGACCACCACACAGATCAAGGCGCTGACCACCACGGTCGTGGCCGAGATCACCACCACTCAGCTGTCGGGCGTCACGTCGACTCAGATCGGCGCCTTGACCACACAGCAGGTCAATGCCCTGACCACGATCAACGTCGGTTCGCTCACCACGGTG
>JANRJB010000012.1:0-22922 GCA_033764265.1 Rhodospirillaceae bacterium
TCAGCCCCACACGATTGCCGACCAACGGTCAAGCGTATGAAATCTAAGCCAGAAAAGCGTCCTTCGCGGAACCCGCTCGATGCCCGCGGCAAGCGCATCACCATTCGCCATCCGCGGCTCACGGCTCAGGTTTGGCTGGGCGCCGTGGTGCGCATTTCGATCAAGCGATTACCGGCCCCAAATCAGCAGCCGGCGGGACGCGCCCGGCCCCGCCCGGTTTGACCCCGCGCACGTCACGGCCACCGTTTGGCCGCCCGGATTGCCAACAGAACAAGCAGGATCGCGGCGTAGACCGCCGGCTCCTGATAGCCGGCCTTGATCATGAAAAAGTAATGCAGCACGCCCAGCACGCCTGCGGCATAGACGGCGCGATGCAGCCGCCGCCAGGTGCGCGCGCCGAGGCGCTTGACCATGCCGTTGGTGGACGTCAGCGCCAGCGGCAGCAGCGTCGCGGTCGCCGCCATGCCGATGGTGATATAGACGCGCTTGACGATATCGGCCCAAATCGCCGGCCAGTCGAAGAACTGGTCGAGGCCGACATACGACAGCGCGTGCAGGCACACATAGAAGAACGCGAACAGGCCCAGCGTCCGCCGCAGACGCGCCAATTCCGTCAACCCGGTCAGCAGGCGCAGCGGCGTGACCGCCAGCGCGATCAGCAACATGCGCAACGCCCAATCGCCCAGGTAGCGCGTGGTCGCCTCGATCGGGTTTGCGCCCAACCCGCCGGTCGCGGCCAGCGCGATCAGCCAGATCAGCGGCGACAGCGCGGCGGCGAACACTGCCGGCTTGAGCCATCTGCGGCCAAGCGACGGCGCGGATTGGGTAACGTCGATCGCGGGCATTTTCACTTCCAAACGTGCGGGCGCGACACTGTTGCCACGATCCGGCGCTGAATGACCCTCACCGACGCGTGACCTCACGCGGCCGTGTTCGTAAGTGGAACGCCGGACCAGACCGCCTTGTCAACGCCCGCTTTCCAGCTTGCACCGCGACGGGTTGCGCCGGATACAGGGTGCGGACACCACGTCCAAGGATCGTTTGCGAGGATCGTCCGCATGTCGTCACCGATCGATACCGGTTGCCAGAAGTGGGGCCCGGTTTGGCTGGCCCCCGGCGTCACCAAGATCAACGCCTGGACGTTGATGTACGCGGCGTTCTTCACCATCGGCCTGCTCACGTTCGTCGGCATTGGCACGCCCTATGTGCTCAACGCCGTCCTGAAAATTCCGACCGAGCAGCAAGGCGTTGTCAGCGGCAACCTGGTGTTCGCCACCGAAATCGTCGCCATCCTGATGTTCGGGCCCATCGGCGTGTTGGCCGACAAGATCGGGCGCAAACCCTTGTACGCGATCGGCTTCGTCATCATGGGTTTGGGCTACGCGCTGTACCCGCTGGCGGGTTCGGTGGCGGAGTTGACGATCTATCGCGTGATCTACGCCATCGGCGTGGTCACCATCACCGGCGTGCTGGCCACCGTCGTCACCGATTATCCGCAGGAGGCCACCCGCGGCAAGCTGGTGGCGATCACCGGCTTCATGAACGGCGCCGGCGTGGCGCTGCTCAACGTGCTGCTCGGCAGCCTGCCCAAGCGCATGACGGACGCCGGCATCGCCGAAGTCGACGCGGGTCTGTACACGCACTGGCTGGTGGCCGGGCTGTGCGTGGTCTCGGCGATCGTGATCGGCCTGGGCTTGCGGGGCGGCAAACCGGGCAAGGCTGAAGATCATGTGCCGGCGATGGAGATCGTGAAGGGCGCGCTGAAAGCCGCCACCAATCCGCGCATCGCGCTGGCCTACGCGGCGGCCTTCATCGCCCGCGGCGACCTTGTCATCCTCGGCACCTTCCTCACCTTGTGGGCGACCAACGCCGGGGTCGACAGCGGCATGGAGTTGTCCGAGGCCAGCCGGCGCGGCACGCTGGTGTTCGTCGCCGCGCAGTCCGCGGCACTGGTCTGGGTCGCCGTGGTGGTGTTCGTGCTCGACCGCTTCGATCGCGTCGTTGCATTGGCCGGATGCATGTTCCTGGCCGCCGTCGGCTACCTGTCGATGGGCCTGGTCAGCAATCCCCTGCTGGCCGCCGACCTGCCGTTGATCGCCCTGCTCGGCATCGGCCAGATCAGCGCGTTTCTCGGCTCCCAGGCCCTGGTCGGCAAGGAAGCGCCGGAGCGCGAGCGCGGCGCCGTGGTCGGCGGATTCAACATGGCCGGCGCGGTGGGCATCCTGTTCTGTTCGGTGGTCGGCGGCCAGATGTTCGACGCCATCAGCCCCAAAGCGCCGTTCATCCTGGTGGGCGCGCTGAACGCGGTCGTTTTCGTCCTCAGCCTGATCGTCATCTTCGCCGCGCGCAAGCCGGCGACAGGCGCCGCGCGCTAGCGCAACCTTGCACCGTGGGCCGCTCGCTTCTCTTCCTGGCGTTCGGCAATTTCGCCATAGCCTCCGGCGTGTTCGTGGTGCCGGGCGTGCTGGCGCCCTTGTCGCAGGGCCTCGGCATGTCGGTGGCCAATGCCGGCCAGCTGCTCACCGTATACGCGGTGGCTTACGCGATCGGCTCGCCGCTATTGGCCGCGCTCACGTCGCACTGGGATCGCCGCCGGCTGGTGATGACCGGGCTTGCGGTGTTCAGCGCCGCGAACGCTGTGTTCGCGCTGGCCGATGGTCCGGGTCTGGCCTTTGCCGCGCGCATCGTCGCGGCGTTCGGCGCAGGCGTGTTCACACCCACCGTCACCTATGTCGTGGCCACCACCAGTCCGCCCGAGCGGCGCGGCCGCAACCTGTCGATCGCGTTCCTGGGCTTGAGCGTCGCACAGGTGGTCGGCATTCCGGCCGCCACCTACCTGGGGTTCGCTTACGGTTGGCGTTCGGCGTTCTTTGCCGTGGCCGCCCTGGGCGGCATCGGCTGGCTGAGCCTGCTGCTCACCATGCCCAAGGGCATCCGCGGCCAGCGAATCAGCGGCGCGGCCTGGCGCGCGATCGCGCGCGACTGGCGGCTGTTGCTGGCCATCGCCGTCACCGCCCTGCAATTCAGCGGCCAATTCGCGGCCTACACCTATATCGGCCCGATGCTCGCGGCCGAGAACGGACTGGAAGCCGATGGCATCACCGCGGTCCTGTTCGCTTTCGGCGCCTCCAGCATCGTCGGCGGCCTGGCCGGCGGCTGGCTGTCGGACCGCATCGGGCCCTATCCGGCGATCATGATCGCGTTGGTGGCGATGACCGCGGGCCTGGCGCTGCTGACGGTCGGCAACGGATCGCTGATCGTCACCGTCGCGGCGCTGTCGCTTTGGGCGCTGTTCGGCTTCGCCTACAACACGCCGCAACAGGCGCGGCTGATCGGCATGGCCGGCCAGGGGCAGACCATCGTGCTGGCGATGAACGCTTCGGCCGTCTACATCGGCACGGCGACCGGCGGATTGGTGGGCGGCCTGACCACCGCGGCCTGGGGTTATGGCGCGCTTGGCGCGGCGGGCGCCGTACTGTCGGCGCTGGGTGTCGCCGCGCTGTGGTTATCGCGGCCGAAAGCGAGCCCCGTTCAGTAGCCCGCTCCTGCCGCCTGTGCGAAACTTTGAACATTGATCGCCTGGGAGGGACTCATGCTGAACAGACCGCCATTACTGTCGGATTTCGTGCCGGCTTCGCGCCGCGCCGTGCTGGGTGCGGGCGCCGGCCTTGCGGCCGCCGCGCTGGGGGGCGCGCCGGCCGCCGCGGCCTCCGGCGGTTATGACCTCAACGATCCCGAGACCAACCTGAAGGCGCTGCTCAAGCTGCAGGGCGATCTGGCCGAAAAGGACGTGATCGGCGGTTTCCCTGGCGAGGCCTGGGCCTGGGTCTCGGGTAAGGGCAACACCAAGGTGTTTAAGACCTACGGCATCGGCACCAGCCGGGTCGAGGACATGAAGGACGGCAGCTGGCGGTTCTATCACCGCGAGGTGCTTTACTACTGCGACCCCAAGACCGGCGAGATTCTTGATGTTTGGACCAATCCGATCACCGGCAAGACGGTCGAGGTGCTGCATATCCTCAACGATCCGGTCAATCGGGTCTACAAACTGAAGGGCGGTCTGCTCGATCCGCCGTTCCCGCACATGGTGGTCGGCGACCGCGTGGTGTTTCAGCTGGACGTGCTGCGCTCGACCGAGAAAAATCCGATCACGCGCGCCGAATACCCGCTGCAAAGCCAGCAGGACCTGTATCAGTCGGGCGAACTGTGGGCGATCTCGGGCAGCTTAAAGGAACTGAGCGATCCCAACGTCACCTCGGCCGAGAATCACACTGCCTGGGCGCGCGTCGGCATGTGGCTGCCATTCATGGAGATGGGCGACCTGCCGGGCGTGATGATCTACCACTCGCAGTCGTTCAAGTTCAAACAAGGCAAGTCGGCCATTCCCCGTCATATTCTCGAACACACCGAGAAGCACTATCCGAAGTACTTGGAAGCGCCGAAGGAATGGGTCGACCTGCGCCTGAACGAAAACACCTGGACCTACTCGCTGAAGATCATGAAAGAGAAAGAGGCCGCCGGGAAACGCAAGCCCGACGGCTCGATCTTCGGCACCGGGTCGGGCGCTTAATCAGAAGAACTTCTTCAGGTTCATGCCCGCGTACAGCGACGCCACCTCGTCGGCGTAGCCGTTGAACATCAACGTGTCCCGGCGCAGGAAATCGCCGATGCGGCGCTCTTTCGCTTGGCTCCAGCGTGGGTGGTCGACCTCGGGATTGACGTTGGCGTAGAAGCCGTACTCGTTCGGTGTCACCACCGCCCAGGTGTTCTCGGGCTGGTCCTCGGTAAAGGTGATGCGCACGATCGACTTGATGTTCTTGAAGCCGTACTTCCACGGCACCATCAGGCGCAAGGGTGCGCCGTTCTGATTGGGCAGCATCTCGCCGTACATGCCCACCGCCAGGATCGACAACGGGTGCATCGCCTCGTCCAGGCGCAGGCCCTCGACATAGGGCCACGGCAGGATGAACCGGCTCTTCTGGCCGGGCATTTCCTCGGGCCGCACGATGGTCTCGAACTGGACGAACTTGGCCGAACCGGCGGGCTCGCAACGCTTGACCACGTCGCCGAGTGAAACGCCGATCCAGGGAATCACCATCGACCACGCCTCGACGCAGCGCAGCCGATAGATGCGTTCCTCCAGCTGGTGCGGCTTGAGGAAATCATCGAGATCGAAGGTGCCGCCCTTGGCGCACAGGCCATCGACCGTGACCGTCCACGGCCGCGGCTGAAAGCGTCCGGCGTTCTCCACCGGATCTTCCTTGCCGGTGCCGAACTCATAGAAATTGTTGTAGCTGGTGGCGGCCTCGTAAGAGGTCAGGGGATCGTTCTCGGCCAGCGTGCGGTAACCCTCGGCCACGTTGGCGAGCGGCGGGTTGATACCCGGTCCCTGGTAAAGCGCGGCCCGGGCGCCGTGCGCTGCGCCGAACGCGATCGACCCGGCGGCCAACCCGGTGGCGGCGATCAATTCACGGCGATTAAGGTAAGTCTGGCGGGGCGTGATTTCGTGGGACCGAACGTCGGACGCTTTGGCGTGCCTGATCAACATGGGGATTTCCAAGCCTAGGTTGTTGCGTCAATCAAGATCGCACGGGGCAGGTCCGCGCCGGCGTCACATGGCCGTGAACACCGGCGGTGCGGCGATCACGACAGCGCGGGATCAGCCGCTGGCGAAAGCCGGTCGACATCCTTGTCGACCTTGGCGTCGCCTGTCTTGAGCCCCAGCATGAGCTTGCCGATTGGTCCCAGACTCGCGTCCCACTGCACGCCGCCATGGCTGGCGATGGTGCGACAGTCGCGGACGTGGCGATGCACCGGATTGTGGCCAATCTGGCCCGACACGCCCATCATCCCGGCGAGCCGGCCGGCTGCTTCGGTGCACAATCTGGCGGCATATGCCAAATCGCGCCGGATGGACAGAAGCGCCGTGCCCGACAGCGCGCGCCCCGCGACGCCGGCCTCGTGCAAGCCCCGGCCGATGTTGTCGACCAGCAGACGCGCGACCTGCAATTCGGCGGCGGATTCGCCCACCCGCACCTGCACCGGCACCTGTTCGGCCACCGATTCCTTGTACATCGTACCGACACGGGTCTTGGTGACGGCGCAGTATTCCTCGAACGCGCCGATGGCGGTGCCGAGCAGCGGCCCCGCCAACAAGGTGAAGAAGTAAGGCGCGAATTCGACGCGATAGATGTAGCTCTCGTGCAGCTTCGCCCCGGGTGGTTCGCGGCCGGTGGCCTCGACCGTCAGGATGGTACGGTGTTCGGGGATGAACTTCTCGATCACCTCGATGTCGTTGCTGCCGGTGCCGCGCAACCCCTCCGCATGCCAGACATCGATCACCTTGTAGTCGGTCGGCAACAACATCGCCATGCGGAACACCTGCTGCCGGCCACTATGGGGATCGTGCTCGCCCACCCGCGCGGCCACCACCGCGCAGTCGGCGTGATTGATCCCACTGGAAAACCGCCAGCGGCCGTTGAGCACGTAGCCGCCCTTGACCTTGCGCATGGCGCCGCCGCCGGCGAAGGCCGTGCCGATCACCGCGTCGGGGTGCGCGGGCCAGAATTCCTCCTGACATTCGGGCGGAAAACGCGCGAGCAGCCAGGTGTGGCAGTAGACCACCGAGGCCACCCACGCGGTCGAACCGCAGCCACGGCCGAGCTCGCGGGAAACGTCGACATGAACACCCCAATCCATCTCGAAGCCGCCGTAGCGGCGCGGGGTGAACAGCTTGTGAATCCCGGCGCGCTTCAGGTCGGCGATGGTTTCGGGCAACAGCTCGCGGTTCTGCTCGGTGGCGAGCGCACGCTCGCGCAAGGCCGGGATCATGGCGCGTGCGGCGGCGACGACCTCGGCCGGTGTCGGCACGTAGCTCGGCACTGCCCGCAGCGATAAACGGCGGACCGGGGATCGCACGGGCGAGCGGCGCTTGGCGGACGAAGTCATCGGCGTGATCCCGGCGAAATGAATGCGTGCTACATTAACCGGCTTGTCGCACACGGCGGAAGCGCCAACCATGCGCCCCGCGAGGAGGAAACACGATGAAAGGCAAGTTGATGATCGGACCCTCGCGCCGGGTGGCCATGCTCGCCGCCGGTTTGGCGCCAGTGGCTGCACCGCCCGTGTTTGGCGCCACGGCCAACCCGGCGGAGCAAGCCAACATCGACCTGGTCACCACGTTCTGCCTGGCGTGGGCCGAAAAGAATGTTGAAAAGTTGGCGCCGTTCCTGGACGACAATATCGAGTACCAGGTGTTCGAGGGCGGGCCGGTCATCAAGGGGATCGCGCAGTTCCGCGCGCAGATGGGCGGTTTCATGGCCAGCATGGCCGAGATTCGCTGGAAGGTGTTCCGCTCCGCCGCCATGGGCGATCTGGTCCTCAACGAACGCCTCGACCACTTCATCCGGCAGCCGGGGTCGGGCCGTCCGGACGACCACTTTCGAGTCACCGGGGTGTTCGTGGTGCGCAGCGGAAGAATCCTGTACTGGAAAGACTGGAACCTGTCGGCAAAGCCGGGGTGATCGCGATCCCGCCTGCTTGTTTTCGCGCCGAAACTCAATTAAGAGGTCTGAATTGGCGGACGGCGGGGCCAATGGAAAATCAAACCTTTAAAGACTTCCACGTACTGATTGTCGACGACGACTTGGCGTTCCTCGACCTGCTCGAGGTCATGCTGGGTTCGATCGGCATCAAGACCATCACCCGGGCCGACAGCGGCGCCCAGGCCTTCAGCGCCGTGACCGAGCTGAAGCGCCCGGTGGACTGCACCATCTGCGATTTCAAGATGTCCAACGGCAATGGCCTGCAGCTCTTGAAGATCATCCGCATGGGCCGGGTGAAATTCCTGCGCCCGGATGCCTGCTTCATCCTGCTCACCGCCTCCGGGGAGTCCGAGGTCGTGGCCACCGCCGCGCAGCTCGACGTGAACGCCTACCTGATCAAGCCGGTGACGCCCGACAAGCTCAAGACCGCGATCGCCAAGGCGCGCGGAAAATACTTCCCGGTCGACTTCAAGAAGTACGCCCAGGTCTTGGTCCCCGAGCCGTCGTGACCGGGTCGGGCGTGCGTTCGTGCTGAAAGATCGCGCCACCATTCTACTTGTCGAGGACGACACGGCGATCGCCGGTTTCCTCGACGCGCTGCTCAGCCCGACCTATACCGTGATCCACGACACCACCGGCGCCCAGGCTCTGGCCAGCCTGGCGGCGACGCGCGTCGACCTTATCCTGCTGGATGTCGGGCTGCCCGACGTCGACGGGTTCGACCTGTGCCGCCGGCTGAAGGAAGCCCCGGAGTACCTGTCGATTCCCGTGATCTTCCTGACCGCGCGCGCCGCGCCGGCCGACGAAACGCGCGCGTTCGACATCGGAGGCGTCGATTTCATCGCCAAGCCGGTGGTGCCGGCGGTGCTGATGGCGCGCGTGCGCACCCACGTCGAGCTGAAGAAGAACCGCGACGCCCTGGAACAGCTGGTGTTCGTCGATGGCCTGACCGGGCTGCCCAACCGGCGCGCGTTCGACCAGGCGCTGGTGCGCGAATGGCGACGGGAACTGCGTACGCACGAGCCCCTGTGCGTGGCGATGATTGACGTGGATCACTTCAAGCAGTTCAACGACACCTACGGCCACGGCGCCGGCGACAACTGCCTGCGCGCCGTGGCCCAGGCCCTGCGATCGACCCTGCAGCGACCGGCCGACATGGTCGCGCGTTACGGCGGCGAGGAGTTCGTGGCGTTGCTGCCGGGGACGACCGCCGAGGGCGGCACCGCGGTGGTGCGGAGCATGGTCGCTGCGGTCGCGGCGTTGAGTATCCCGCACGCCAAATCGAGCGCAGCCACGCACGTCACCATCAGCGCCGGCGTCTGCGCCGCGGTGCCGACGGCCGAGGCCGATGCCGCGCGCGTGGTCAAGGGCGCCGACGAGCAGCTGTATGCCGCCAAGCGCGGCGGCCGCAACCGAGTGTCCGTGGCCACGTCTCCGTCGTTGCCCGACTGACCGGTTCTGATCGGCCGTCTCAGAGCGGCCGGCGTTCGCGCCAATCCTGCATGCTGTCCTGCGTGCGCGCGACCGCGCCGGCGATTTCGGCGGCGATCCCGGCGATCACGTCGGGCGAGTGGCCGTTCTCCTCGACGCTGCGCGCCAATCGATTCAGCGCGACCGCACCGAATTGCGAGGACAGTCCCTTCAGCGCATGAGCCGCGCGGCGGGCTTGCGCCATGTCGCCGCTGCGCGCGGCAGCGGCGATTTTTTGGGCGTAATCGGACGCGTTGGCCGAGAACCGATCGAGCAGCGAATTCATCGTCGCCGGCGCCACGCCACCGACGATCGATTCCAGGAAGGCTTCGTCGAGGATTTCTGGCGTTGACGCCGCGGGAGGCGCTGTTTCGGTTGCGGCAGGCAAGTCCGCGTTCGGCGACGCGAGCCCCGCCCCATTGTCGCCGCGGACCGAGGTCAGCCGGACCATTTCAACCGCCAACAGCGCCCAGTCGATGGGCTTGGTGATCACCGCATCGGCACCGGCAGCCATGTATTCGCGGTGATGTTCGACGATGGCGTCGGCCGTCAGCGCGATGATCGGCACGCGCGAACACAGGCTGTCGTCCGAGCGGATGCTGCGCACCGCCGCCGGGCCGTCCATGATCGGCATCTGCATGTCCATAAGAACGAGATCGAAGCGGCTGTACTGCGCTTCGGTCACCGCGGCGACGCCCTGGTCGACGGCGGTGACGGCGTGGCCCTGACGCGTCAGCATGGCGCCGATCAGCATGCGTGTCGTATCGTTATCTTCGGCAACCAGCACTTTGAGGGGCCGCACCGGCGGCGCAACGGTCCCGCCGCCCGCAGCGCGGCGCGCCGACGCCGGATCGGCCGCCTCGACGCGGGCGCGGTCGCCGGCGCCCACCAGCACCGTAAAACCGAAGGTCGAGCCATTGCCCGGCGCGCTTTCCACCCAGATTTGTCCGCCCATCAGTTCGGCCAGGTTCTTGCTGATGGCGAGGCCCAGACCAGTGCCGCCGAATTTGCGCGAGGTCGACACGTCGCCCTGCTCGAAGGGCTTAAACAGCCGCGCCATCACCTCGGGCGCGATGCCGATGCCGGTATCCGACACCAGGGTTTCGATCAGGTACTTGCCGGCGTCGAGAGGCGTTTCCTTAACCGTGATCTTGATCTTGCCGCCTTTGGTGAACTTGTTGGCATTTCCGACCAGGTTGGTCAGGATCTGCCGATATCGCTTCGCGTCGCCGCGGTAGATGCCGGCGATGCCGTCCGGAATGTCGGTGTCCAGCGCATTGCCGCTTTCCGAGGCGAGCGCCGCGATGACGGCGCAAACGTCGCCGACCACCTGGTGCAGCGAGAAATCGATGCTCTCCAGTTCCACGCGCCCCGCCTCGATCTTGGCGAAGTCGAGGATGTCGTTCAGCAGGTCGAGCAGCGCGTGGGCCGATCGCGTCAACGTATCCAATAGGTCCTTCTGTTCGGCGCGCAGGCCGCTGCCGGCCAGCAGGTCAGACATGCCGAGGACGCCGGTCATCGGCGTGCGCAGTTCATGGCTCATCATGGCCAGGAACTGGCTCTTCGCGGCATTGGCGCGTTCGGCCTTTTCGCGCTCCACTTCCAACTGGCGCGTCAGGCTCATCAGCTCCTGGGTCTGGTTGATCAGCCGCTCGTTGGCCTCGCGCAGCTCCTGCTCGCGCTCCACGCGCTCGGTGATGTCGCGCGACACTGAAAGCACCTGTTTGCTGCCGTCCCCATCGGGCGACGGCACGAGCGACAATTCGGATTCGAGCCAGATGTATGTGCCGTCCTTGCGGCGCAGGCGAAAGCGCTGCGGCGGCAAATCCGCGTCGGGGTTGTCGATCAGCTTTTGTGACTGGATGCGCACCAGTGGCAGATCGTCGGGGTGAACGTAGTCGTTGACCTGCGTATGGCGCGCCTCGTCGGGCGTGTAACCGGTCACCTGCAGGCTCGATGGCGACACGTAGGTGGCGATCCCCTTCAGCGTGCGCAAAGCCACGATGTCTTTGGAATTCTCGATCAACGCACGGAACCGCTCCTCGCTGTCGCGCAGGGCTTCCTCGGCGGCTACCGCTTCGGTGACGTCCAGCACCGTCATTTGCCAGGCCGGCACGTCGTCCCAGACGATCTGTCGGCCGATAATGTCGAACCACTTGCGATTGCCGTCACGGTCGACAATCGGTCGGCGCAGGACCTGTCCATCGAGCGCGCCGGAAATCGCCGACTTCCAGAAGGATTCGCTGTGCGCCCGGGCATCAGTCTGCAAGTGGACCAATAACGACGGCAGCGCCAACACGTCCTCGATCCGCTCGTACCCCAGCATTTGTGCATAAGACATGTTGCAGAACAGCGGGCGGAATTTGTGATGAATCACGACGCCCTGAATCGAGCCCTCGATCAGGTCGCGGAATTTCTTCTCGCTGACGGTCACGGCGTCGGCGGCCAGTTTTTCCTTGGTGATATCGCGCACAAAGCCGATTTCGCGCTCGCGCTGGCCTTGCTGGTCGTACTGCTCCACCCAGCGCACGTGAACCCAGATCGTTTCACCGTCGCCGCGACGCACGCGCAGCTCCATGTCGAGCGGCTTGCCAGTTCCGCTCATCTTATTCACCCGGCGCGCGAACTCGCCGACGTCGTCCGGATAGACGATGGAATTGAAGTAGTCCGTCGCGGGCACGAAGTCGGAGGGCACGCCGAAAATTTCTTTCAGCCGCGGCGACCAATAGATCTTTTCGGGGTTGTCCACGCGCGAGAAGAACCCGGCATTTGACGCCGCGACGGCCAACTCCAGCGTCTGGCTGCTGGACTGCAGCGCTTCCTGGGCGCGGCGTCGTTCGGTGATGTCGGTGATCGAACCCGCCAGGCGTTCGACCTTGCCGTCGGCGCCGCGCATGGCACGCGCACGGCTGTGAACCCACACGTAATCGCCGCGCGCGTGGCGAACCCGGTATTCCACGTCAAAGCGCATGCCATCGGCTACCGACGCCTTGGTCGCAGCGGCGATCGCCGGCAGATCGTCGGGATGGATCAGCCCGCGCAGCAGCTCGAGGCTGGGCCGGAACCCCTCGACCGGCAAACCAACGATGATCGCGAACCGGTCGGAGATGGTGAGCGTGTTCGACGCCACATCCCAGTCCCACAGGGCCGCGCCCGAACCTTCGACGGCGCGCTCAAGTTTCTCGCGGCTGGCGGCCAATTCGGCGGCGGCGGCCTTCTCGGCCGTGATGTCGCGCACGAAACCGACCCGGCGTTGAATCTTCCCGTCGGGATCGCGCTGAATCATGCCGCGAACGCCGAGCCATCGGTACGTGCCATCGGCGTGCCGAGCGCGCAACTGCAGATCGATCGTGGCGCCGGATGATTCAGCCGCACCGATAATCGACAACATTGGCGCCAGGTCATCCGGATGAACGAGCGAGTTGAAGAAGGCCTGTGGAATGACGAAATCCGCAGCGACGCCAAAGATCTGACGCAGGCGCGGTGACCAGTGAATGGTTGAGTCTTGTTCCTCGAGCGAAAAATATCCGGCGTTGGACGCTTCCATGGCCAGTTCGAGGATCGAACGGCTGGTGCGCAGGTCGTCCTCGGCCTGCTTGCGGGCCGTGATGTCGACCATCGTGCCGGTCATGCGCAACGGCCGGCCGTCAGCGTCGCGCTGCACCTCGCCGCGGCTCGTCACCCACAGATAGTGCCCGTCGGCGTGCCGGATGCGATAATCGAGTTCATAGGGCGCTCCGGCGTTCACCGCAGCGTCCAGCGCCGCGCGCACCCGCGGCAGATCGTCAGGGTGGATCAACTGCCCGCGCAGCTCGAAGCTCGGCGTGAAGGTGTCGTAGGGAAACCCCAGCATCTCGGCGAAGCGGGGCGAGACCGATCCGCCGCCCTTCAGGTCCCATTCCCATACTGCCGCGCCCGATCCTTGGATCGCGCGTTGCAGCAATTCTTCGCTGGTCGCCAGGGCTTTGGTGGCTTGGCGGAGCGCTGTGACGTCATGCGTTACGCCGAACGTATCGCGCAGCGTTCCATCGGCGTCCCGGCGCGCATTTACAGTTTGGCTCAGGTAGCGGATTTCACCGTCAGGCCGGCGGATGCGCATGTCGTAGCTGTCGATGACGCGTCCATCTCGCATTGCCGCAATACTTTCCCGGATGCGCGGCAAGTCTTCCTCGAGAACCAAGGCGGTGATGGACGCGTTGGTCGGCACGAACGTGGCCGGATCCTGCCCGAAGATTCGGTACATCTCCGCCGACCACGCCACGCCCTGCCCATCACCGCGAATCCGCCAATGGCCGACGTGGGCGATGGATTCGGCTAGTCGCAGGTCATCGGCCAACTGCTCCAGTGCGCGCCGGCCGACTTCCTGTTGCGACAGCGTACGGAACAGCAGGTAGACCGCGACCCCGCCGGCAACCAGCAGAATGCCGCCGAAGGTGCGGATAGCCCGTGCCGTGAAGTCGTAGAGCGACGCGCTGGCGTCGCGGCGGTCCACCTTGGCGGAAAAGTACGCGGTGATGACGCCGTCGTGCCGGACCGGGATGGCCGCCTCGGCGAAACCGTTCGCCAGGGTGCCGCCGGTCACCAGATCGGTTGCCCCGCTGATCTTGCCGTCCTGAATCAGCCGGCCGAACAGTTCCGCACGCATCGACATCCCGACATCGACGCCATTGGTCGCGGCCACGATCGCGCCCGACCGGTCGAATACCCGAAATTCGATCTCGCCGGCGGCCTGCAGACTGGCACGAATCGCTGCCTGCGCGTCTTCGCCGATCGTACCGCCTTCAACCTGCGCCCCCGACACGGCTGCCAAACCGAGCGCACCGGCCGTCGCCCAGCGTTCGGCGATATTGATCGTGATGCCCTCGATCACCCGGTCGCGCTCGAAAGTAATCGCGATGGCCGCCGTGCCCAGCACTGCCAGAATTGCAAAGCCGAACACCGCCACCACGGTACGCGCTTTCACGGCGCGTGGGGCGGTTGTGGGCGGATGGCGAACGCCGGTGTCGGGCGAAGTATCGTTCATGCCGCAATTCTAAAGGATACGGTGTGTTTTTCTATTCGGGCAGCGGGCTATTCCGGCAGGGCAAACGCCGTTAACCAATCGCCCAAAGGCGTGTCGGCCAGGATACTGCCGCCCGCGGCGATCACAACGTATTGGCGGCCTCGATGGACGTAGGTCATCGGTACGGACATCCCGGGCGCGGGCAGTTCAGCCGCCCAGAGTTCAACCCCCGTGTCGATATCGTAGGCCCGGAAAACGGGATCGGTGGTGGCGGCCATGAACACCAGCCCGCCGGCCGTGACGATCGGTCCGCCGATCACCGGCGAACCCCAGGCGGCGGGACTTTTCAGCAATTTGAACGGCCCGAACGGCACCTGGCCGACGGTCCGCCGCCAAACGAATTCGCCGCTGGCCAGGTCGATGGCCGCCAGTTCGCCCCACGGCGGCGGATTGCACGGCACGCCGAACGGCGAAAGCCAGCGCGTGCCCTGGATGCGATAGGGCGTGCCTTCCATGTAGCGCGACATGGTACCGGGCGCGGCGCGCGCGTTGGGATCGTTGCGCCGCTCGGCTTCCGGCACCGGGATCAGCTTGGCGGTGAAGGCGAAGTTCTGTGCCTTCACGATCAGCCGGTTGCGCGCGGGGTCGTAGGCCGCCCCGCCCCAGTTGCCGCCGCCGCCGGGCGACGGGAAGATCAGCGATCCGCGCTCGCTGGGCGGCGTGAACGGACCCTCGTAGCGGAATTGCGCGAGGGTCTCGCGGCACTTGCCGCGGTCCCACGGCGTCAGGCCGAAAATCTGCTCGGGATCGAGCGTCTGGGCCGAGAATGGCGCGGGCTTCAGCGGAATCGGCTGAGTCGGTGCGGCCGCTTCGCCCGGCACATCGGACGCCGGCACAGGGCGATCCTCGATCGGGAACAGGGGCGCGCCGGTGTCGCGGTGGAACACGAACACCGTGCCCATCTTGGTGATCTGCACCACCGCCGGGATCGCGACGCCATCGCGCACGATGTCCACGAGATGCGGCTGATCGGGCAGGTCGTAATCGAACAGGTCATGGCGAACGATCTGCCGGTGCCATTTCACTGCGCCGGTGGCGGCGTCGATCGCCAGCACGGCGTTGGCGTAGGGAATGTCGGCCGTGCGCCCGGCGCCGTACACGTCCACGCTGGGGCTGCCGGTGGCGATGAACGCCATGTTCCGGTCGACGTCGATACTGAACGGCGGCCAAACGTCGGCCCCGCCGGTGGCGGCGCTGAGTTCGGGCGGCACCGTGACGATACGCCAGATCAGCGCCCCGCTGCGCACGTCAAGCGCGCGAATCACGCCGTCGGGGGAATCGGCGGCGATGTTGTCGCCGACCGAACCGCCGATCACCAGCACGTCGCCGACCACCGCCGGCGGCGACGTCATGACGATGCGCCCGGTACCACCGGCTTCGGGACGGGTCAGATCCACCACGCCGCCTGCGCCGAAATCCACGCAGGCCATGCCCGTGTCGGCATCGACGGCGAACATGCGGCCCATGCGGTCGCCCTTGAAAACGCGCTTCTGGCACGGCGCCCCGGGCGCGGGGTCGCCGGCCTGCCAATAGGCCACGCCGCGGCAGATAGTGGCCTGCGGCGGATCGGAGACCAGCCCCGCATGCGGATCGAACGACCACGTCTCGTTGCCGGTGCCGGGATCGATGGCGATGATGCGGTTGAAGGTGCTGCAGGCGTACAGCGTTTCGTTGGCGTAGATCGGCGTGACCTCGTATGACGCCGCGCGTGCGCCGGCCTGATATCGCGCCAAGTCGCCGGTGCGATGGGTCCAGGCCGGTCGCAGGCGGGCGACGTTGCCGCGGTCGATTTGGGCGCTTGTGCCGTAATGCCCACCGCCGGGCGCGCCGCCGTAGGCCGGCCAGCCGCCGTCCTGCGCGTACCCGGACACCGATCCAAACGCGATCGCCGCGGTCAGCAGAACGAATGCTTTCGTGGTCATCGGCGCGCGGCCCCGCCCCGTTCGAATCGGGCGGAAATAGGGCGCGCCGATTCACGTTCTATGAACCAATTTAGCCTAATCGTGCGGCTCATGCCCGGAAAGGGCCCGCGATCAACGACGGGCCCCACGCGGCGGAGAGACCATGACCCAGATTGCAACCTCTGCGAATTCCAAGCCTGGCGCGCCGATCGACCCGGCGGCGTTGCGCGTGCTGCTGTTCGAGGATAGCGCGCTCGACGCCGCGCTGATCAAGAAATTCTTGCAGACCGCCGGCGTGCGGCAGGCCAACATCCTGCATACCGACACCATTCCCTCGGCGCTGCAGCTCTTGACGCGCGAGCCGGTCGACGTATGCATCGCCGATTACTACCTGCGCCCGCACACCGGTTTCGACCTGATGGACGAAGCGCGCCGTTTCGACATCGACGTGCCATTCATCATGGTGACCGCCATGGACGACCGCGAAATCGATCGCGGCGCGCTCGACCGCGGCGCCTATGGCTTCCTGGTCAAGGCAGACTTGACGGTCGAGGGCTTGGAGCGTTCGATCCGCTATGCGCTGGTCCGCCACGCCCGTGAAAGCAAACTCGCGCGCGCGGCGGTCTACGACGCCATGACCGACTTGCCCAACCGAGCTGCGTTCATGGAAAAACTCACTCAGGCGGTCGACGATCACCGGCCCAAGGCGGGCATGCTGTCGCTGGTACTTCTGAACATGCACGCCATGCGCTACCTCAACGACGCCTACGGACAGGACATCGGCGACGACGTCATTCGCGTGCTGGCTGAACGGCTGAAGGGGCGCCGCCGCGCCACCGATGTGCTGGCGCGCGTCGGCGGCGACACCTTCGCCCTGATCATGTCCGACGTGGTGCTACAGCATCACGCCGTCACCCATGCCCGCAAACTGGTCGCCGAGATTTCGGCCCCGGCGCCGACCCGCGACGGCGAGCACGACATTTGCCTGGCCGGCGGGTTGGCCTCGGAGACCGTCAGGCCGGGGGGGGCGCCGACCGCGGATATCGTCACCGGCCTGTTGCACCGCGCGACAGCCGCGCTGGCCGAGGCCAAACAGGCCACGCGGATGAAAAAGCTGTCCGAAGTGGTGGCGGCGCGCTTGAACTGACCACGCTCGATCGACCTGACAGGATCGATCGGTTTCCCTATCCTGCGCGCATGACCCTGCGCGAACTGGAGTATCTGGTGGCGGTGGCCGACACCGGCCATTTCGGCCGCGCCGCCGCGGCCTGCAACGTCAGCCAGCCGACGCTGTCGATGCAGATCCGAAAACTGGAAGATCGCCTGGGCGTGGTGTTGGTCGAACGCACCAACCGGCGCGTGGCGATGACCGCCGCCGGCGAGCGGGTCGCGGCCCAGGCCCGCAGGGTGTTGGCCGAAGCCCGCGAGATCGCCACGCTTGCCAAGGCTTTGCGCGCGCCGTTGTCGGGCCCGTTGCACATTGGCCTGATCCCGACGTTGGCCCCGTACATGCTGCCATGGGCGATCCCGGCCCTGCGCAAAACCTATCCGGCGCTGATGGCCGTGGTGCACGAGGAAATGACCGGGCAGCTGCTCGGCCGGTTGGCGGCGCACACCCTCGATATCGCCTGCCTGGCGCTGCCGGTGCAGAACGCGAGGCTGACCACGGTGCCGCTGTTCGATGAGGCATTCCTGTTCGCCTGCCACCGTACCTCGCCGCTGGCCAAGGTCAGACGCGTCGATCCGGCTGAACTTGCCAGCGAGAATCTGCTGCTGCTGAGCGAGGGACACTGTTTCCGCGACCAGGCCCTGGCGGTGTGCGGACTGACGGCCGCGCGCGGCCGTGCGGTTGCCGATTTTAGCGCCACCAGCCTGGAAACCCTCAAGCAGTTGGTCGCCGGCAATACCGGCAGCACGCTGTTGCCGGCCATGGCCGCCCAGGACGTGCCGGCCAGGGGCCCGATCGTGCTGAAACCCCTGGCCGACGGCGGCGCGCGGCGCATCGGCCTGGTTTGGCGGGCAAGCCACCCGCACGGCGGCGAGTTCGCCGGGCTCGCGGCGGCCTTGCGCCGGGCCGCGCCCGCCGTTGTGCGCGCGGTGAATAGATAAAACCTATTGTTCATATAGAAACATTATACTTCATTGATTGATTGGCGCTGGGCATAACCGGTCGTTCCCCGTGGATCGGTGCCGCCGATAACGCCGGGCGTCGCTCCCTCCCCCTCCCCGACCCCCGGGTTGATCGGCGGCATCGTGTTTTTGAATGAGTCGTGCGTTATGTCCGACCCCAGCGCCCAGGCAGCGGCATCGCCCGCGCGCGTGATTTATCTCGCGGTGGGCTGGATGTTTGTCGGCGTCGGCGCGATGGGCGCGATCACGCCGGTGCTGCCGACCACCTGCTTTATGATTGCCGCACTGGCGTGCTTCGCGCGGTCCTCGCCACGGCTGGCGCAGCGGCTGTTGAATCACCCGCGCTTCGGCCCATCGTTGCGGGCGTGGAAAACCCATGGCGCCATACCGCTGCGCATCAAGGCGGTGGCGGTGGCCTCGATGGCGGCATCCTGGGGGGTGGTGTTCGCGATCAGTCCGTCGTGGCTGGTGCCGGCCGCCGTCGGCGTGGTGTTGGCCGGGGTCGCCGCTTACCTGGTGTCGCGGCCCGTGCCACCCGGTCGATCAGAGGCTGGCGAAGCCGTCACCGCGGTACGTTCAACAGCCTGAGGCGCGGACGGCACGCCCTGGCGTAGAACCAGCTGCGCGGCGCTCGCCGCTCGGTTGGTGCTTGAGTGCGCGTCGGCCCGCCATCTCCACCAGGCGAAAGTTTCGACCTAAAATCTAATTAATTTTCCCCTTGCGCGCAGCGGTTGTGATAGGCTTGTCGCGATTGGGGGATCACGTGTTTCTAAATTTGCCGACGTTCAAAGGCGAGAAAGAACTCGCCTATCAGAAAGAACAATTCCGTCGCATCGCGTTCCTGCAGCGCTGGCTGGTGCTGGGGGGCGGGGCGATTTACGGGCTGGCCGGGTTGTGGGTCAGCTTCTACATCGGGGAAAGCGGCGCAGGATTCGCCACAACGGCGTTGGCCCTGCTGTTCGGAACGCTGGCGCTGTGGGGTCTGACCTACGCGCCGTACTTGCGCAACCGGCTCGAGATCGTGCCGATCCTGGTGGCGCTGGGCTTCGGCACCGCCATCGTGATGAGCCTGGTGATCGTGCCGGCGGCGGGCGAGCTGCGTTTCGCCGTGCTGTTCGGCTCGCTGGTGTTCTACACGGTGTTGATGGCGCCGACCATTCAGTCGTCGTTCGCCGCGCTGACCGCTGCCGCGCTGATCGCCACCTTGGGGCTGGTGGTGGTGTTCCCGATCCAGGATACGCCGATCGATTTCTTCGGGGCGCTGGCCTACACGGTGCCG
Organism: Rhodospirillaceae bacterium; assembly: GCA_033764265.1. GTDB lineage: Bacteria > Pseudomonadota > Alphaproteobacteria > Rhodospirillales > Rhodospirillaceae > VGEM01. The sequence goes on from JANRJB010000012.1 coordinate 19,387, forward strand.
ATGTTCGCCATCGCCGCCGGGCTGGCTTTCGCCGTCGAGAAAGCCCGCCGTGAGGCCTTCACGTTCCGGCAGGAACTGACCCGGCGCGCCACCACCGACGAAATCTCCGGCGTGTCGAACCGCGCCCATATCAATCAGTCGGCCCAGAACGAGTTCGGCCGCGCGCGGCGCTACAAGGAACCGCTGTCGGTGATGATGATCGAGCTCGACGGCTACGACTCGCTGATGGATGCCTGGGGCCCGATCGCGATGGAGACGCTGGTTCAGGTTTTCGCCGGCTATTGCGTGCTGGTGATGCGTCACTGCGACAGCTTCGGCCGCCTGAGCCCCAACCGGTTCATGGCGCTGCTGCCCGAAACCCCCGGCAAGGGTGCGCATATCCTGGCGTCGCGCATGTGCCGCGAGTTGTCGAAGCTCGACGTCGTGGTCGACAGCGAAGCGATCAATTTCACCGTGTCGATCGGTGCGGCGGAAATGTCCACCGCCGATCGTTGGGCCGGCGACCTGTTGCGCCGCGTCGAACGCGCGCTCGACGACGCCATCGAAAGCGGTCGCGCCCAGGCCATATTGGCCACGCCGCCGCGGGCGATGTTCGCCGACGTTCAAGCGGCATCCGCCGGCCCCGGCGCCGAGGGCGCCGCACCGCAGCGTCCACCCGCGCCGGTTACGCCGCTGCCGGCCGCGCAGCCGGTTCCACCGCCCGCGGCCATGGCGGGCCCCGGCGGCGGACCGATGGCCGGGCCAATGCAAGCCCCCGCGGGCACGCCCATGGGCACCCCCGGCAGGATCGCCGGTCAAGGACCGATGATCGTCCGCGGTTGATCGTCCGCGACACAACGGCCCCCATCAAATGGCCCTTTAGCCGTTGAGCCTTTGACCCGGCTGTGCCTAAGTGACCGCACAAAGCCGTGCCCGGACTCAACGGACCGGCGACAAAGCCGTGGGGACCTGGAACCATGCAGATCGACGCGTATCTCGTTCTCGTTTTCATTCACATTCTCTTGTTCGTGTACTGGCTGGGCGGCGACCTCGGCGTCTACATCTCCTCCAAGTACGTCGCCGACCGGCGCCTCAGCATGGACGAACGATTCCGGTTCATGGCCCTTTTGATGGCCTGCGACATGGGCCCGCGGACGGCGCTGATTCTCCTGATGCCGGTGGGTTTGGAGATGGCGCGCATCCTGGGCGTGATCGACGTCGGCGCCGCCATCGGTGGCGTGGTGTGGTTGGTGGGTCTGGCGTGGCTGGGCGCCAACTGGTGGATGTACTTCAACGAACGCCACGCGCTGACCGCAACGCTGCGCAACGCCGACCTGTACCTGCGTTACGCCTTGATCGCAATCATCGCAGGATTTGCCATCTACTCGATGATCAGCGGCGGGCCGATCACCGTCGGCTGGCTACAGGTGAAGCTGCTGATCTATGCCGTCGTGATTTCGCTCGGCGTCTATCTGCGCATGGAAATCAAGCACTGGGTCACCGGCTTCGGCATGGTGCGCCAGGGCGGCGAGGCCGCCGACAAGGGCAACACCATCATCGAGGAGTCGCTGGACAGGTCGCGCCGCGCCGCGCTCGTGCTGTGGGCCGGCGTGGCGCTGGCTGCGTTCCTCGGCAAGGTCAAACCGTTCTGAGGCCATCATGCCCGCGATCGTCCACGACAAGGGCCCGGTTGCGGGCGATAACATCACGCTGACCGGCGGCCAGCTGGTCGCGCGTGCTCTGCGCGGCCACGGCATCGACACCGTGTTCGGCCTGGCCGGCACGACGCACGCGCACATTCTGGAAGCGCTCGACGACGATGGCTTCAAGATCGTGCCCAGCCGCAGCGAGAACGGCACGGTCGGCGCGGCTGACGGCTATGCCCGCGTCACCGGCAAATGCGGTGTGGCGCTGGTGATCGCCGACCAGGGCATCCCCAACGCTATGGCCGCCATCGCCACGGCCTGGCACGCCTGTTCGCCGGTGCTGATCATCGTCGGATGGTATTCCGGGCCGCTCGGCGTGGAGACCGAGACCGACACCGACCACGAACGCATTCCGCTGGTCGACGGAGTCTGCAAGTGGGCGCGCACCGTGCCGCACGTCAGCCGCGTCGGCGAGTTCGTCCATGCCGCCATCAAGCGCGCCATGAGCGGCCGCAAGGGGCCGGTCGTGCTGCAAGTGACCAGCGCCATGATGGCCGAGACCATCGAGGCGGTGAACGCCATCGATGTTCCGGCCACCGCGTTGACACCGCCGGCTCCGGATGGCGAACAGCTCGCGAAAGCCGCCGACGCGGTGTTGAAGGCCAAGCGCCCGCTGATCCTGACCGGTGGCGGCGCGCACTGGTCGGGCGCGGGCCCGGCGCTGCGCAAGCTGGCCGGCCGCGCCAACATCCCCGTGCTCGGCAATGCGCTCGGCCGCGGCTTGGTGCCCGAAGACAACCGGCTCGGCTATTGCCTGCACCTCGCCAGCCCCGTCCTGGCCGAAGCCGATGTCATTCTGGTGTTGGGCGCGCGGCTGAAGGGCCGGCTCGGCTTTGGCCTGGCTCCGCAGTTCGCCAAGAACGCAACCTTCATTCAGGTCGATGTCGAGCCCGAGGAACTGGGTCGCAACCGGCACATTCACATTCCGGTGGTCGCCGACGCGCGCCGGTTCGTCGAGGCGCTCGACGCGGCGTTGATTGCCAAGGGCCACAAGGGCCTGCCCGGCGAACCGTGGCCGGTGGCCATCTTGAAGGACCGGCTGGCGCACATCGCGGCCACCGGCCACGAGACCACCGCGCCGGTGCACCCCTACTGGATTGGCCGCGAGATCGCCAAGCGCATGCCAGCCGACGGCCTGTTGGTGATGGACGGCGCGCAGATCCTGTCGTCGGTCTACGCCACGGTGCGCGTTTCGGCCGGCCCGGTGATCGACCACTACGCGCTCGGCTCCATGGGTAGCTGCACGCCGCTGATGGTGGGCGCCTGCGCCGGCGCCAAGGAACTGGCCAAGGCGACGGGCACACCGCCGCGCCGGGTGGTCATGACCACCGGCGATGGCGCGTTCGGCTACTTCTGCAACGAGATCGGCAGCGCGCGCGCCGCCGGCTTCAACCCGATCGTGGTGGTCGCCAACGATTCCGCCTGGGGCGTGGAGTGGGCCGGGCACATCGAGAAACTAGGCCGCGCGATCAATACCGAGATCAACCCGACGCGGTTCGACCTGATCGCCCAGGCCCACGATTGCCTGGGGATCCGCGTCGAAAAACCCGCCGACCTTGGCCCGGCGCTGGACAAGGCCTTCGCCGCCGACGTGCCAACGGTGATCGACGTGGTGATCGACCGCAACTTCGCTTTCGTCTACCGCAAGGACCCGATGCTGCAGATGCTGGGCCGGTTCCGCGGCCTGAACGAGAGCCGGAAATTCACCTACGGCGCAGAGGCCTGAGCGGCGGTGGCCGACCTCGCGGCCGCCTTCGCGGAAGCCGCCGCCTGCTTCAGGCGCGGACGGGATGCCGTGCGCGCCGGCGACCGCAAGGTCGCGCTGCGCGAGTTCATCATGGCATTGGCGCT
>JANRJB010000237.1:0-4286 GCA_033764265.1 Rhodospirillaceae bacterium
ACGCAGCGCATGAACGCGCGCGGTTCGTGCATAACTGTCATCTTTCCGTAGTGCCGCGCGGCCATGGCTGTCAACGAACCGTTGTCGGACTGTCATTAGTTGAGAGTGCGGGTTGACCGACGACGCCCCCGGATCGCGAAGAAACGAGTCTCAGTTAATGAGAGTTCAAGTCGCAATTGCTGGGATTGGATTGAACCTTACGCCGGCGTGCGTCAAAGTCCGGCGCATTGAGTCCTGCCGCGAGGAAGACCGCCATGCCCCTGCCCGTCATCGACGCCGACACCCATGTCATCGAATGCGACGACACCTGGGAGTTTCTTGAGGGCAACGACCGCAAGTACCGCCCGCGCGCGGTGACCGCCGACGACGGCAGCGGCACCGCCTTCTGGCTGATCGACGGGCATTACATCGACCGCGAGATTGGCGACGAGAGCATTCCGCTCGATGTGCGCACGCTGCGCGACCTGTCGGCACGCAAGGCGATGATGGCCGAAACCGGATTCGACGTGCAGGTGCTGTACCCCACGTTCTTCATCGCACCGCCCACCAACCGTCCCGAGATTCAAGTCGCGCTCAGCCGCAGCTACAATCGCTGGATGGCCGATGTGTACGCCCGCGGCGGCGATGCGTTCCGCTGGGTCGTGGTACCGCCGGTGCTCAGCCTGCCCGACGCGCTGGCCGAGATCGATGTCGGCAAGGCGCACGGCGCCTGCGGCGTGTCGCTGCGCGGCGTCGAGGGCGACCGGCTGCTGTCGGATCCCTATTTCTTCCCGATCTATCAAAAGGCCTCGGACCTGAACCTGCCGATCTGCGTGCACGTCGGCAACGGCAGCATCCCGATCCGCGACGTTCTGTACGGCGACCGCGCGCATCGCAAACTCGACGTGTTCTTCGTGGCCAACATGCCGGTGCTGGCGGCATTCCACCTGCTGATCGTCGCCGGCATTCCCGAGATGTTCCCGAAGCTGCGCTTTACGTTCGTCGAGGCCGGCGCCGAGTGGGTGCCCTACATGCTGGGCGAGGCGGTGCGCCGCATCGAGACCATGCCGACCGAGGGCCGCATCGCCGACGTGAAGACCGCGCTTCGCGACAAGCGGCTGTTCGTCACCGCGCGCACCGACAACGATCTGCCGCGCCTGATCGACTGGGGCTGCGCCGACAATCTGATGATCGGCACCGACTTCGGCCACGCCGACGCCTCGACCGAACTGGCTACCCTGCGCAATCTCAAGGCGCGCGGGCGCATCGACGCGGCATTCTACGACAAGCTGGTCGGCGCCAACCCGAAGGTGGCTTACGGGCTTTGATGGCGTCAGCCATCGGCGCGCGCGACCACCGGCTTCAGCTGATCGCCCCAGGTCCGCGCGCCCGAGTGGTGGCGCGAGGCGCGGATCAATTCCACCGTCAACCCGGTCTCGACCGCTGCCGCGACCGCGGCGTTAAGGTGGCCCAGCATCTGCCCCACGCGGGCCATCGCGGCGGCCTGGGCGGCGGACAGCCCGCTCGACGCGGGATCATGGGCGATTGTTCCGTCGGCGATCATGTTCATGTCGGTCTCCTTATGCCTCGGTTCCGTTATTCGGCGGCTTGCGCGGGATGGAACTGCGCGTGCTCGGTCGATTCGCCCATGGCGCGGGTCGAGGCCGCCCCGCCGCTCAGAACTTCCATCACCGCGTCGAAGTAACCGGTGCCGACCTCGCGCTGATGGCGCGTGGCGGTGTATCCGGCAGCCTCGGCGGCGAACTCGGCGGTCTGCAGCTCGCAGTACGCCGCCATGCCGCGGTCGCGATAACCGCGCGCCAGTTCGAACATGCCGAAGTTGAGCTGGTGGAAGCCGGCAAGCGTGACAAACTGAAACTTGTAGCCCATCGCGCCCAATTCACGCTGGAACTTGGCGATGGTGGCCTCGTCCAGGTTGGCGCGCCAATTGAACGACGGCGAGCAGTTGTAGGCGAGCAGCTTGCCGGGGTGGGCCTTGTGCACCGCCTCGGCGAACTTGCGGGCATCGGCCAGGTTGGGCGTTGAAGTCTCCCACCACAACAGGTCGGCATAGGGCGCATAGGCCAGGCCGCGGGCGATGCAACTGTCGACACCGTGACGCAGCCGGAAGAATCCTTCCGGCGTGCGGTCGGAGCCGATGATGAACGGCCGGTCGCGCTCATCCACGTCGCTGGTGATCAGCTTGGCGCTTTCCGCATCGGTACGCGCCACGATTAGGCTGGGCACGCCCATCACGTCGGCGGCCAGCCGCGCCGCCAACAGCGTGCGGATGTGCTGGCCGGTCGGGATCAGCACCTTGCCGCCCAGGTGGCCGCACTTCTTTTCCGACGACAGCTGGTCCTCGAAGTGTACCGCCGCCGCACCCGCTTCGATGTAGTTCTTCATGATCTCGAAGGCGTTCAACGGCCCGCCAAAACCGGCTTCGGCGTCGGCCACGATCGGCACGAACCAGTCGCGCGACAGTTTCCCTTCCGCCACCTCGATCTGATCGGCGCGTTGGAGAGTGCGATTGATCTTGCGGCACAGCTCGGGCCCGGAGTCGGCCGGATACAGGCTCTGGTCGGGGAACATGGCGCCGGCGGTGTTGTTGTCGGCGGCCACCTGCCAACCCGACAGGTAGATCGCCTCGAGACCCGCGCGCACCATCTGCATGGCCTGGTTGCCGGTCAGCGCGCCCAGCGCGTGCACGTAATCGCGCTCCTGCATCAGTTTCCACAACCGATTGGCGCCGCGCTCGGCCAATGTGTGGTGCTGCACGACCGAGCCGCGCAAGCGCTTGATCTCGGCCGCGCCGTAGCTGCGCGAGATTCCATCAAAGCGGCCCTTGGGCGCGGCGGGCACCAAGGCAGCAATTTCGGCGGTGGAGATGTCGGCGGTCATGTCGGGCGGTCCTTTCAAGACGGTCATTCGAGGGCAAGCAGGCGGCGGTAAGCCGGAACGGTCAGGAAGTCTTCGAACTGGTCGGCCAGCGCCACGTCGCGGAACACGGCCGCGGCGTCGTCGAGGCGCGTCGCCTCGGGCCGGCTTGCCGCCAAAGCGGCGATTTCCTCGGCGAAGGCGTGCTCCACCAGATCCGCCGTGACCGCGCGTCCGTCGTCGAGACGCGCGCCGTGCTTGAGCCACTGCCAAACCTGGGCGCGCGAGATTTCCGCAGTCGCGGCGTCTTCCATCAGGTTGTAGAGCGGCACGCAGCCGACGCCGCGCAGCCACGCTTCCAGGTATTGCACGCCGACCCGGATATTGTGGCGCAGGCCCTGTTCGGTGATCGCGCCGGCCGGCACGCCCAGCAGGTCGCGCTGGCCGATGGTCATGGCGGGCAGTTCGCGGCCGACCTGGTTGGGGGTCGGCATCTCGCGGTCGAACACCGCGCGCGCCACCGGGACAAGGTCGGGGTGCGCGACCCAGGTGCCGTCATGGCCGTCGCGCGCCTCGCGTTCCTTGTCGGTGCGGACCTTGGCGAGCGCGGCGTCATTGGCGGCGGCATCGGCGCGGATCGGGATCTGCGCCGCCATGCCGCCCATGGCCAGCGCACCGCGGCGGTGACAGGTGCGGATCAATAATCTGCTGTACGCCCGCAAGGCCGGGCTTTCCATTGTCACCAGCGCGCGGTCGGGGAACACGAAGTCGGCGCGGTTGCGCAGCTTCTTGATGGTGCTGAAGATGTAGTCCCAGCGGCCGCAGTTCAGGCCGGCGATCACGTCGCGCAGCTCGAACAAAATCTCGTCCATCTCGAACACGGCGAGGATCGTTTCGATCAGCACGGTCACCCGCGTCGTGCCGGCGACAATCCCGCACGCGCGCTCGGCGTGGGCGATCACGTCGCGCCACAGCCGCGCCTCGAGGTGATTCTCGATCTTCGGCAGATAGAAGTACGGGCCCTTGCCCTGCGCGGCCTGCGTCGTGGCATTGTGAAAGAAGTACAGTCCGAAGTCGAACAGCGATGCCGACATCGGCGCGCCGTCGACGCGCACATGGGCTTCGTCCAGGTGCCAGCCGCGCGGGCGAACGATCAGCACGGCCGGGTTGGGCTTCAGCCGGTACTGCCGGCCGCGCGCGGGATCGTCGAGCGAGATCGTGCCGGCGACGGCATCGCGCAGGTTCTGCTGGCCGACGATCAGGTTGGCCCAGGTCGGCGCGTTGCTGTCCTCGAAGTCGGCCATGAACACGTTGGCGCCCGAGTTCAGGCCGTTGATGATCATTTTCCGGTCGACCGGCCCGGTGATCTCCACGCGCCGGTCGCGCAAAGGCGCCGGGATCGGCGCCACCGTCCAGTCGCCGGCCCGCAC
>JANRJB010000238.1:0-4902 GCA_033764265.1 Rhodospirillaceae bacterium
CCTGGGCTTTCTCGGCGCTGACGGGCTTGGTCAGGCGCGGCCGCAGGCCCTCCAGCGTCTCGAACGCACGGAATGGATTGATGGCCTCCGCCCCGTAACCGGCCAGGAGGCACATGTGATGCACCTCGCGCGCCTCGCCGGTTTCGACGATCAGGCCGACCTCGGTGCGCAGGCCGCGGCGCACCAGGTGATGGTGCACGGCCGCGGTGGCCAGCAGCGCCGGAATGGCGATGCGCGCCGGCCCGACCGCGCGGTCGGAGAGACTAAGAATGTTATCGCCGGCGCCGACCGCGTCCTCGGCGCCGCCGCACAGCCGGCGTAGCGCCAGTTCCATGCCGTCGGCGCCTTCGTCGGCCGGGTAGGTGATGTCTAAGGTGCGCGAACGGAAGCGGTCGCCGACCAGGTCGGCGATGTGGCGGATCTTCGCCATGTCGGCGTCGGTCAGGATCGGCTGGCGCGCTTCCAGCCGGAAGTGGCTGTCGGCCTGGTCGAGGCCCAGCAGGTTGGGCCGCGGCCCGATCAGGGTGACGAGCGAGGTGACCAGCTCCTCGCGGATGGCGTCGATCGGCGGGTTGGTGACCTGCGCGAAGCACTGCTTGAAATAGGCGTAGAGCAGCTTCGGCTTGTCCGACAGTACGGCGATCGGCGTGTCCTTGCCCATCGACCCGACTGGTTCCTCGCCGGTCTCGGCCTCGGGCGCCAGGAAGAAGTTCAGGTCTTCCTGGGTGTAGCCGAAGGCCTGCTGGCGCGCGAACAGCGGCGCGGCCGGCGTCGGCGGCGCGGCGTCGGGCGCGGCCAGCAGCTCAAGGCGAATTTGCGTGGCGGCCAGCCACTCGCGGTAGGGCTTGGCGCGGGCCAGCGTCGTCTTCAACTCGGCATCGTCGATGATGCGGCCCTGTTCGGTGTCGATCAGCAGCATCTTGCCCGGCTGCAGACGCCACTTCTTGACGATCTTCGATTCCGGGATGTCGTCCAGCACGCCGGCTTCCGAGGCCATCACCACCATGTCGTCGTCGGTGACGATGTAGCGGGCCGGGCGCAGGCCGTTGCGGTCGAGCGTGGCGCCGATCTGCCGGCCGTCAGTGAAGGCGATCGCCGCCGGGCCGTCCCACGGCTCCATCACCGCGGCGTAGTATTCGTAGAAGTCGCGCCGGGCCTCGTCCATCAACGGATTCAGCGCCCACGCCTCGGGGATCAACAGCATCATGGCGTGGGCCAGCGAATAGCCGCCCTGGACCAGCAACTCGAGCGCGTTGTCGAAGCAGGCGGTGTCGGACTGGCCCTCGGCGATCAGCGGCCACAGCTTGGCCAGGTCGTCGCCGAACTTTTCCGACCGCATCGAGTGGCGGCGCGCGGTCATCCAGGTGAGGTTGCCGCGCAGGGTGTTGATTTCGCCGTTGTGGGCGATCATGCGGTACGGGTGCGCGAGCCGCCACGACGGAAAGGTGTTGGTGGAAAAGCGCTGGTGTACCAGCGCCAGCGCCGTCTCGAAGCGCGGGTCAGCCAGATCCAGGTAGTAGCCGCCGACCTGCTTGGCCAGCAGCATGCCCTTGTAGACGATGGTGCGGCTGGACAGGGACGGGCAGTAAAAATCCTTGCCCGGGTCGATGCGCCGGGCGCGATTGGCGTTGGCCACCTGCTTGCGGATCACGAACAGCTTGCGTTCGAACGCATCGCCGTCGCGCACGTCGGCCGACGCGGCCACGAAAATCTGCCGGATGCGCGGTTCGCTCGCCTTGACCGTTACGCCCAGCCCGGCGTCGTTGACCGGCACGTCGCGCCAGCCCAGCACGCGCTGGCCTTCGGCGGCGACGAACTGCTCGAACACCTCTTCGCAGGCCGCCCGCACCGCGTCGGCCTTGGGCAGGAACACCACGCCGACCGCGTAGCGTCCCGGCGGCGGCAGGTCGATGCCCAGCTTGGCCGCCTCGGCGCGGAAAAACCCATCGGGCATCTGCACCAGGATGCCGGAGCCGTCGCCGGCCAGTTCGTCGGCGCCGACCGCGCCGCGGTGCTCCAGGTTCTCCAGGATGCGCAGGCCCTGCGCGACGATGGCGTGGCTTTTCGCGCCCTTGACGTTGACCACGAACCCGACGCCGCACGAATCGTGCTCGCGCGCCGGGTCGTAGAGGCCCTGGGCGTCAGGCAGCCGAGCGCGCGCTGGCGCCGCCGCCGCGCCACGCGGCAGGGCAGGCGATTCGTGCGGCTTTGCGCCGGGCGCGGACACGGCCTTGGTCAACGCAGTCCTCCGGGGAAATACAATCCCTCCGCCGCGACCCGTCGGGTCGATTGGTCGCGCGGCCCCCTCGTGGAAATCCCCTAGCCGATTCCACGCCGAAGACTCAACTGTTCATTTCTAGAGCAACCTAAGACCAGATCGTGCGCAATCGCGGCCGGCCTGCGGAGAACGGCCGCCGCCCGCGAACAAATTTTTTGTATTGAGAAATCGAAACGGCCTGACCGCAATTGGCCGATCCAGCGTTTCCGGCTACTTCCACGCCCCGAACAGGTACCAGCCTTCGCCGTTGTAGCCGGTTTGGCCGGGCTTGGGCCGGGCGTGTTCGTGGTCGTGCCGGCTCACGGTCGCCGCCCAGGCGGGGTAGTGTCCAGGCTCGAGGTCGGGGTTCACGCCGCCCTCGAAGCACCGGGCGCGGTCGAATCCGGCGCGGACCAGCTCGGCCGTCAGGTCCATCTCGTGCAGCGCCACCCAGAACGGCTCGTTGTTGTACCAGGCGTCCCAGTTGCGCAGGAACCGGTCGAACACCGGGGTGTCCGGCGTGAAGTTGGGCTGCTCCAGGTTCAAGGTCACGCCGCCCGGATTCAGCGCGCCGTGAATCCGCGTGAGAATGCGGCGCAAAGCCGGCGTCGAGGTTTCGTGAAACACCATCGTCGTCTGAATCCAGTCGAAGCGGCCCAGCGCGTCGTCCAGCTCCTCGGCGTTGCCTTGCACGAAACGCACGTTGGCGAAGCCCATCGATTGGGCGCGGGCGTGGCCGTAGCGCATCATCGGCGCGCCGGCGTCCAGCGCCACCACCTCGGCCTCGGGGTAGGCGGCGGCCAGGGGCAGCGTGTTGTTGCCGTGGGCCGCACCCAGATCGAGGATGCGTCGCGGCCGGAAATCGGGGAAGCGCTCGCGCATCCAGCGCGCGACCGCGCGGCCGCCGGAATCGCCCTTGGCGCCGAACGAGCCCATCGAGGTGACGAAGGTGGCAATGTCGTAGGTGGCCGCCGCCGTAAGGTCGCCGTCGTACAGTTCGGCGTGGTAGCCGCCCGGCTGCAGATGGTTTTCGGCCTCGACCAGGTAACGCGGGATCGCCATGGCCGGCGCCAGGCTCAGGGTGTCCTTGCCGGCGTTGAGCGCCGCGGCGCGCGCGGTCAGGTCGGCGGCCTGCCCGAGGGCGATGCGCCGGGCGTTCTGCCGGTTCATCTCCTGGATGTTGCGCCGCAAGGAAGCCCACGCCTGGTAGACCGGGTTGGCGGTGATTTTTTCGCGCACCGGAATGCCGGCGCGCACGCGCGGGTCCGACAGGTCGCGCTCAGCCGGTTGCAGCTTCGCCTCGACGTCGCGGGCATAAGCCAGTTTGACCCCTGGGCTCAGGCTGCGCGCGACATAAGCATTGAGGGTGCTCAGCACGTTCAGTCGCGCGGCGTCGTCATGGCCGATCTCGGGCGTCAGGCCGTGGCGATACAGGCAGGTTGCGGGCGGCGGCAGCGGTGCGGGCATCGGCGGATGTTATCCGCCTAGAACCTGAACCGGAAGGTGGCGGCGATGGTGTGGCCCAGGTAGTCGCCCGAATACTCGGCGTCGTAGTCGACCGAAAAGGCGGTGAAGATGTCGCGCACGCCAAGGCTCAGGCCCGCGGTCAGGATGTTCTTGTCGGGCGCGGCGCCCAGGTTGGCGAACGCGGTGCCGCCGCCGACGAAGCGAGCGGTGACGTTGGCGCGGTCGCCGGCCAGTTCGCGGGCGTAATCGCCACGGAATTCCGTCTCGATGTTGTTGTCCTGGAACAAGACGAAACGGCGCTGGGCGACGATGCCGAAGCCGCCGCGCAGCGAATCGAGGTTGCGGCTGTCGTAGGCCAGATCAACGCCCGCCCCGCCGCCGCTCTCGCTGTAGCTTTTCTCGTGGGTCTTGACGTAACCCAATCGCGCGTACGGCGTCAGGCGGAAGTTGCGGCTGACCTGCACGGTCGAGCCGGTGTCGATGGTGCCGCCGTAGTGGTAGCCCGACCACTTGCCCGCCGGCGTGCGCACGATATCGCCGATGATGATCTGCCGGCGGCTCTTGTACTGGTCGTAGGCGCCGCCGAAAATCGCCTGGGTGAAGTTGCGGCCGTTCTGGTGGCGGGCGTAGATGTCGAGCTGGGTCGAGGTGATGCGCAAGGGCCGGTCGTTGCCGTCGGTCTCGTCCGGCAGCGACCAGGTGCGCGACAATGCGCCGCCTAGCTTGAAGGTGTCGGTCGACGGCACATCGAACCCGGTGGCGATGCCGGCGGAATAGATCGAATAGCCGATCTGGTCAGCCTCGGCGTCGCGCTTGCCGTACGAGCCCAGCTGCTGCACCCAGAACGTGGAATAGTCGCCGCCGCGGTTGGGCCCGGTGGTGCGCACGATGGTGTCCAGCCGGCGGCGGATCACGCCGTGGGCCATGTTTTGCGTATTGCGCGCCGCGGTCAGCGCCGCGTCGGTGGAATCGGGCATCAACTGGCGCATGGCGCCCTCGAATCCGGCCCGGTCGGATTGCGCGGCGATGGCCGCGAACAGTTCGCTGTCGCCGGCCAGAGCATCCAGGGATCGTTCGTAGGTGTTGCCCAGGTTATTGCCCAGGCCCAGGTCGGTGGCGGACTTGCGGTCGACATCGACCAGGATGGCGTTGGGATTGGTCGGCGCCACCCGGAAACG
>JANRJB010000240.1:0-12017 GCA_033764265.1 Rhodospirillaceae bacterium
AACTTTCGTTAAGCGCGCGACAGGCGCGCGCCAACCTCCATTAACCCTCTCCCCCCCTGCGGGCGAATGGGGGGCGAGGGCCGGGTGAGGGGGGAGTCTCAAAATTCCGTATCCTCGCGCTCATCTCGATCATGCTTGCCACGCTCGTCTTGAGGTTGGAGTTGGCAAGCGCCGCCGACAAGTGGACGCCGGGCGCGGTGTTCCAGGATTGCCGCCACTGTCCGGAGATGGTGGTGATCGGCCCCGGTGAATTCGTCATGGGCGCGCCGGTCGAAGAATCCGCGCGCGAAGGCGTCCCCAACGGCGGCGCCAACGAACGCCCGCGGCACCGCGTGCGCATCGCAAATGGCTTCGCCATGGCCAGGTACGAGATCACTCGCGCGCAGTTCGCGGCCTTTGTCGAGGCCACCGGACGCACGATCGCGCCCGGCTGCACGGTACTGGCGCGCGATCGATTCGAGCCGCACGCCGACAAGTCCTGGCGCGCGCCTGGATTCGCGCAGGGCGACGATCATCCGGTCGTCTGCGTCGGTTGGGACGACGCGCAAGCCTATGCCGCCTGGCTCGCGCAGACATCGGGCGCGGCCTATCGCCTGCCGTCCGAGGCCGAGTGGGAATACGCCGCCCGCGCCGGCACACAGACCGCGCGCTTCTGGGGCGACGGGCGCGAGACCGCGTGCGCCTTCGCCAACGTCGCCGACCGCGACTTGATGGCGGCCCTGGCCCGCGAACCCGACGAGGCGCAACGCTTTCCCTGCCGCGACGGCCACGTGTACACGGCGCCGGTCGGGCGTTTCGGCGCGAATGCCTTCGGGTTGTCGGACATGCTCGGCAACGTGCTGGAATGGACCGCCGACTGTTCCGCCGACACCCATGACGGCGCGCGCGACGACGGCGCGCCGCGGCTGGGCGCTGCCGATTGCCACCATGTCGCGCGCGGCGGCGGCTGGCCCAACCGTGCCCTCAGCGTGCGGGCGGCCTGGCGCACCGGCGGGCCCGGCTACACGCGCAACGATCACCTCGGCCTCCGCGTCGCGCGCGATCTCGAATGACCGCGATGCCCGAGTAAACCGATGGACGCCGCCGCCGGCTACGTGACCGAGATCGAGTATGTCGCGCGTTATTATCGCGAGCTCAACCCGCACCTGATGCGGCTGATCCTGGCCGTCAACGGACTGGCCGCGCCCGACACCACCGCACCTTTCGCCTACATGGAGTTGGGCTTCGGCAAAGGCCTGTCGCTCGCCGCCCACGCCGCGGCCAATCCGCATGGGCGGTTCTACGGCGTCGACATCATCCCCGCGCACGTCGAGGGCGTGCAGGCCCTGTCGAGCGCCGCGGGCCTGCGCAACCTGGATGCGCGCGCCATCGGCTTCGCGCAGCTCGCGGGGCAGGATTATCCCGACTTCGACATCATCGCGCTCCACGGCGTGTGGTCGTGGGTCAACGCCGAGAACCGCGCGCACATTGTCCGCTTCATCGCCGACCGCCTGAAGCCGGGCGGCATCGTCTACCTCAGCTACAACGCGCTGCCGGGCTGGGCGCCGGTGCTGCCGTTGCGCCAGGCGATGAAAACCGCCTTCGACCGCGCCGCGGGATCGGTCGAAGACCGGGTGCGCGCCGCGCTCGCTTTCGCCGACCAATTGCGGCAGACCGGCGCCAAGTATTTCAAGAACAACCCGCAGGCCGACCGCACGTTGACGGAAATTCTGCCGATGGCGCCGTCGTATCTGGCGCACGAGTACTTCAACGCCGATTGGACGCCGTTCCATTTCGCCGACGTCGCGGCCGATCTGGCATCGGCCGGTCTGTCCTTCGCCGGCCCGGCGCAAGTTCCCGCCAACATCACCGCGCTGAATTTCACGCCCGAGGCGCAGACGCTGTTGAAGGCCGCGCGGGATCAGGTCGAAGCCGAGACCATCAAGGGCGTGCTGACCAACACCGGCTTCCGCCGCGACCTGTTCGTGCGCGCCGGGCGGCGCATGTCGCCCGCCGAGTCCGCCGCCGCGCTGGATGATGTCGCTTTCGCAGCATTGGTGCGCGTCGCGGACTATCCGGGGCTTGCGGTGACCACCGCGCTCGGCAAGTTCAAGGGCAAGACGCCGATACACATCGGTCTGGTCGAGGCGCTGGCCGACGGTCCGATGACCCTGGGCGCGCTGCGCCACCTGCCGACCTTCGCCGCCGTGTCGGCCGAGGAGCTGGTCAATGCCGCGGTCTTTCTGGTTGCCGCGGGCGCGATCACCGTGGCCGGCGCCACCGTGACGCCGGAAGCGATCCGCGCCTGCCGCGCGCTCAACGCCACACTGACCACGCCGCTCGAACGGGGTTTCGACAGCGGCATCCTGGTCTCGCCGGTCACCGGCGCGGCGCTCGAGCTTCAGATGCTCGACTACCTGTTCACGCTGACGCGCGCCGAGCCCGGCATCGAACGGGCGTTCGCGGCGTTGGCGGCGCGCGGCCAGACGGTGCAGCGCGACGGCCAGCCGTTGGCGGGCGACGACACCCGTGCCGAACTGGTTCGCCGCCGCACGCTCTACGACGCTACGCGCGCGCCGGTGTTCAGGATGCTGGGGGTGGCGGACTAGGTTTCACTGGCTGCGCTGCGTGCGGCATCCGTCCGCCCGAACCTGAATGAGAACGCGCGTCGGATCGCAGATGCTGACCGGCTCGACGCATCGTGCGGTTCCGCCGTCGGCCACCGTGAGACGACCCTGATCGATACCCCAACTGTTGAGCTGCGCGCACCCGACGATGCCGGCCGGGCGGCGGTAAATCGTCTCGCCATCGGGCGTGACCTCGAACGCGATGAGGTTCCACGCGAAATCCCGGAACACGAAATCGTAACGGACCGATACCGTGCGGCCGCTCAGATTCGTGATCACGATCTCGGCCTTGTCGGCCGGTTGCGCCAAAGCCGGCGGACCCGACCCCGCCAGCGCCACGGCAATAATCATCGCGCACGTTCGTCTTGCCATCGGTCTGTCCCCGCTCGGCTGTACCGGTGCAAGACATCACGGCCGCGAGGCGCGCCGCACCTGTCAGAACCGACAGGCGCACGGCGCGAAGCGGGCGCTCAAATGTCCAGTTCGCCCGCGAACTTGGCGCGTTCCTGGATGAACTTGAAGCGCTCCTCGGGCTTGCGGCCCATCAGCTGCTCGACCAGCCTGGCGGTGGCCTTGGCCTCGGCGCGCTCGTTCGGGTTCATGGCGTCGGGCAGCCGGACCTGCAGCAGGGTCCGCTTGGCCGGGTCCATCGTGGTTTCTTTCAGGTGCGCCGGCGGCATTTCGCCCAGGCCCTTGAAGCGGCTGACCTCGACCTTGGCGCGGGCGTCGAACGCGGTCTTGATCAGGCGCTCCTTGTCGGCGTCGTCCATGGCGTAGATCGACGTGCCCTTCTGCGTCAGCCGGTAAAGCGGCGGTAGCGCCAGGTACAGATGGCCCTTTTCGATCAGCTTGGGCATCTCGCGGTAGAAGAACGTCATCAGCAGGCTGGCGATGTGCGCGCCGTCCACGTCGGCGTCGGTCATGATGATGATCTTCTCGTAGCGCAGCTTGCTTTCGTCGAACTTGTCGCGGATGCCGCAGCCCAGCGCCTCGATCAGGTCCTGCAGTTCCTGGTTGGCGCGCAGCTTGTCGTCGGAGGCCGAGGCGACGTTCAGGATTTTCCCGCGCAGCGGCAGGATCGCCTGGGTCTCGCGGCTGCGCGCGCTCTTGGCCGAGCCGCCGGCGCTGTCGCCCTCGACGATGAACAGTTCGGTGCCCGCGGCCTCGGCCTTGCTGCAGTCGGCCAGCTTGCCGGGCAGGCGCAGCTTCTTGGTCGCGGTCTTGCGGCTGAGGTCCTTGTCCTGCTTTTTGCGCAGGCGCTCCTCGGCGTTCTGCACGGCGAGGTCGAGGATGATCTCGGCGGTTTCCGGGTTACCCGACAGCCAGTGGTCGAAATGGTCCTTGACCACCGCCTCCACCGCGCGTTGGGCGTTGACCGACACCAGCTTTTCCTTGGTCTGGCCCTGGAACTGCGGGTCGCGGATGAACACCGACAGCATCATGCAGGCGCCGCCCCACAGGTCCTCGCCGGTGACGGCGGCGACTTTCTTGTTGTTGACCAGCTCGCCGTAGGCCTTGAGGGCGCGCAGCAGCGCGGTGCGGAAGCCCTGTTCGTGGGTGCCGCCCTCGGGCGTGGGTACGGTGTTGCAGTAGGAATTGAGGAACCCTTCGCCGTCCCCGCTGTCGTCCTGGGGCCAGCACATCGCCCATTCGACGCGGCCGTCTTCGTCGCTGAACTTGGCGTTCCCCGCGAACACCGCGTCGGCGACCTTCTTGCGGCCATTGGTGGCGTGCGCCAGATAATCGGTCAGGCCGTTGGGGAAGTGGATTTCGTCCTGCTCGGGCACGTCGTCGACGCCCTTGAGCAGGCTGGGGTCGCACGACCACTTGATGCGCACGCCCTCGAACAAATAGGCCTTGGAGCGCGCCATGCGATAGGCGACGGCCGGGCTGAAGCGCGCCTTGTCGCCGAAAATCTTGGCGTCGGGCACGAACGTGACGCGGGTGCCGCGTCGGTTGGACGGACCGACCTTGACAAGCTTGGTCTTCGGCGCGCCGCGGCTGAAGCTCTGCTGCCAGGCGACGCGGTCGCGCGACACCTCGACCTGAAGCGATTCGGACAACGCGTTGACGACGCTGACGCCGACGCCGTGCAGGCCGCCGGAGGTCTGGTAGACCTTGCCGGCGAATTTGCCGCCCGAGTGCAGCGTGGTCATGATCACTTCCAGCGCCGACTTGTTCTTGAACTTGGGATGCGGGTCGATCGGGATGCCGCGTCCGTTGTCGCGGACCGTCACCTCGTTGCCTTGGCCGAGATGCACCTCGATGATGCCGGCATGGCCAGCCACCGCCTCGTCCATGGCGTTGTCGAGCACCTCGGCGATCAGATGATGCATCGCCTTTTCGTCGGTGCCGCCGATGTACATGCCGGGACGCCGGCGCACGGGCTCCAGGCCCTCGAGCACCTCGATGTCCTTGGCGGTGTAGTCGCCCTTCTTGGCGGCGGCGGTCTGGAACAGGTCGGCCATTGTGTCAGTATACCCGGATTCGGCGTGGCAGAGACCAGCCAAAGTGTGTAGGGTCTTGATCTACCACAAGATATTGTTTGGGCAAGCCTGGGACAACGGCCATGACCAGCGCGGCGACCCCACTCACCCAGCCGACCGGCGAGTTGTCGCTGCGGGTGCTAGCCATGCCGGCCGATACCAATCCGGCCGGTTACATCTTCGGCGGCTGGGCGGTCGGGCAGATGGACATGGCCGGGGCGATGCACGCCGCTTCGATCACCGGCACGCGCGTGGTCACGGTGGCGATCGACGCCATGAAGTTTCATAAGCCGGTGAACGTCGGCGACGAGGTGTCGTGCTACACCAGCGTCGCGCGCACCGGGCGCACCTCGATTGCGCTCAACATCCAGATGTGGGTGCGCCGCGCCCGCCACGGCGATCCGGTGCATGTCACAGACGGCACGTTCACCTATGTGGCGCTGGACGAAGCCGGCGCGCCGACGCCGGTGCGGCGCTAAACCTCAGCCCTGCAGCACCGCCATGATGTTCGAGCTGGCGCCCGCCTTCGAGGCCGGGTTGCCGCTGACGGTGAAACCGCGCCCGGCCAGCTCGGCCGGGTAGTCGGTGGCGACGTGGTCCATCATCCACACTTCGTAGTTCCAGCGCGTGTTCCACCACTGCCAGAAGCCGTGGTAGCCGGTCAGCTTGGGGCGGTTGTCGCGGATCTCGATGGGATAGAACACGCCGCCCGGGCGCAGGATGCGCGCGGTCTCGTCCATGATTGCCTTGTTGGCCGGGCCGCTGACTTCGTGGAACAGCAGGAACGAGGTGACGATGTCGAAGTGACCATCGGGGAATTTCGACTCTTCGGCCAGGCGCTGGGCGAAGTTGGCGCCGTTGCCGATCTGATTGGCGCGTGTGTGGGCGAAGCGCACCATCGGCCCGCCGACGTCGATGCCCCACACCTCGGCGTCGGGGAAGCGTTCCTTCAGGCCCATCGTCAGCCGGCCGTCGCCGCAACCCATGTCGAGGATACGGCGCACGCGGCCGTCGGCCGGCACCGGGGTCTGCATGGCGAGCGCCTTGTGCAGTTCGTCCTGGTCGTTGCGCCGCATCCAGAAATTGTTGGTGCCGTGGTAGTAGATGTAGCCGGCGAACGGGTCGCCGACATAGCCGCCCGGCTGATTGTGGATTTCCTCCGCCGTGTAGGGCGGTATGTGCATCGTCGGATTCAGCTCCAGCCGGCCGGGGCCGACGTTGTCGTTGGCGTCCATCTCGGAGAGCAGCGCGTCCGCATTGGCGTAGGCCGACATCTGCAGCTCGCGCCACATCTGCTGCTGGCCGCGCACGTATTGATAGGCGTTCTGCGCCAACACCGGATCGTTCTCCATCAAGGCGATGGTGCGCGCCAGCGGGATCTCGTCCGACGGCCTGAAGCCGTTGGCGGTGAGAATTTCAACCGCGCGCTTCTCGGCCGCCTTCTTCAGGTCGCCGTTCAGCCAGATGCGGTGCGAGGTCAGGAACTCGTCGCGCGACTGCAGGTCGAGTTCCGGCAAGCGCTCCCAGCGGCCGATGGTGCCGCGCGGGGCGAAGTCGGCATGCGGATGCGCGCCGGTGGCGGCGCGCGCCAGTTGCGCGAACGATGGGACCAGGATTGCCGCGGCGGTGCCGGCGAACAGGTGGCGGCGCGAGATCATGACGGGATCCTTTCAGCGAAATTCGGTCACGCGGATTTGGTGCCCATGATGTTGGCGGTGCCGGCCTTGACCGACGCCGGGTTATCGGACACGACGAACCCGGCCTGGGCCAGCCGCGCCGGGTAGTCGGCCAGCACATAGTGTTCCTGCCATACTTCGTAGTTCCATCGGCGGATCCACCAGCCCTGAAACACGCCGAACGCCGAGGTCGGCGGCAGCGGCCGGCGCATGCGGCCTTCCATCGGGTAGAACACGCCGCCCGGGCGCAGCACGCGCTGCGCCTCGGCGATGATCCTGGGGTCGGCGTCGTCGTGCACCTCGTGGAACAGCAGAAACGAGGTGACGATGTCGAAGTAGCCGTCGGGAAATCCGGTCTCCTCGGCCAGGCGCTGGGCGAAGTTGGCGCCGACGCCCAGCTTGTTGGCGCGCATATGGGCATAGCGCACCATCGGGCCGCCCACGTCGATGCCCCACACCTCGGCCTCGGGGAAGCGTTGCTTGAGCGCGACGGTCAATTGGCCGCAGCTGACGCCCAAATCGAGGATGCGGCGCACCTTGCCGTCGGCCGGCAGCGGCGTTTCGGCGGCCAGCGCGACATGCACGCCGTCCTGGTAATTGGCGCCGCCGAAGAAGTTGTTGGTGCCGTAGTGGTACATGTGCCCGGCGAAGGGGTCGCCGACGTAACCGCCCGGCTGCATGTGGATTTCCTCCCGCGTATAGGCGGGCAGGGCCATCTGCGGGTTCAGTTCCAGCGCGCCGGGGCCGGCCTTGTCCGCCGCTTCCATCTCGGAGAGATAAAAGTCGCCGTTGGCGTAGAACTCGTCGCGCAGCCAATGCCACATCAGCTGCTGATTGCGGATCCACAGTTGGCCGTGGGCCATGATGATCGGGTCGGCCTCCATCAAGCCGATGATTTGTTCGCGCGGCGCGGTGGCGCGCGGATCGAGGCCGTGCTCGCGCATCAGCGCAGTGGCGCGTTGGCGGGCGGCCTGCATCAGGTCGACGTTGACCCAGTTTCGGAACGAGGTCAGGAACGCATCGGCGCTTTCCAGGTCGAGGTCGGGCAGGCGCACCAGGCGTCCGTCGATGCCCCGGCCGTAGTCGGCGGCGGCCATCGCCCGGGCGGCGGCGATCATGGCGGACAGTCCGGCGGCGGAGCCGATCAGGCGGCGGCGTGTGATCATGCGGGGTTCTCCGATGGGGTGGCAAACCCTATACACAACCCTCCGTTCAGGCAATTTCCGCAGGTCCGTTCACGCTCTTGAATGCGCTTTCCCGTTCCGGTCGCTCTGGCTAGGCTGCGCAAACACCCAGCAACGCAAGGGATGAGGGGCCGACCATGGCCGAAGCCGCAGTGGCAACATCGGGAATGGCCGAGGTTTTGGCCCGCATCGTCGGCGCGGGGCACGTGATCACCGACCCGGCCGAATGCCGGGTCTACTCCAACGACATCTTCTTCTGGGACGACGCCTTTGCCGCCGACGCGGTGGTGCAACCGGGCTCGACCGCCGAGGTGGCGGCCGTGGTCAAGGCCGCGGCCGACCTTGGCCTCGCGGTTTATACCCGCGGCGGCGGCATGTCGTACACCAAAGGCTACGTGCCGGCGGTGCCGGGCGCGGTGCTGATCGACCTGCGTCGCCTGAACCAGGTGTTCGAGATCAACCCGACCGACCGCTACGTCGTGGTCGGCGCCGGCTGCACCTGGGAAAAGGTCGCCGAGGCGCTCAAGCCGCACGGCTTGAAGCTGGTTTTCCTGGCGCCGTTCTCGGGCATTTATTCCACCGTCGGCGGCGCGCTATCGCAGAACGTGCCGGCCAGCATGAAAGGGATTCTCGGCCTTGAAGTGGTGCGCGCCGACGGCGCGGTGCTGCGCACCGGCGCCTGGGGCCGCAAACCCGGCCACGGCGGGGCCGCGCCGTTCTTCCGCGATTTCGGTCCTGACCTTACCGGTCTGTTCCTCGGCGACACCGGCGCCTTTGCTATCAAGACCGCCGCCGTGCTGCACCTGTACGCGCGCCCCGAGGGCCAGGCTCATGCCTCGTTCGCCTTCGAGACCTACGAGGACATGGCCGCGACCATGATCGACCTGGGCCGGCACGACTTCATCTACCGCCGCGTCGGCCTCGATCCGTTCAAGAGCCAGAACTCGGTCAAGGTCGGCTTCAAGGAAGCGCTGAAAACTTTGGGCAGCGTCACCACCTCGGGCCCTTCGCTGCTGTCGGGCGTCAAGGACACCGTGAAGATGGCCGCCCAAGGCACCACGAATTTCATGGACGGCGTGAAGTGGTCGCTGCACCTGTCGACCGAAGCGCTTGACACGGCCGGCGCCGAGGCCGGCATGGCGATCGTGCGCGGCGTTTGCGCACGGCGCGGCCGCGAGATCGCCAACGTGCTGCCGCGGGCGATGGAGGCGCGCGGTTTCTCGGTGCGCGGCTTCCTCGGCGCGCAGGGCCAACGCTGGGTGCCGACCAATTCGCTGTGGCCGTTGAGCCGCGCGGTCGAGGTCGCGACCGCCGTGCAGGGCTTCTTCGACGCGCGGCGCGCGCAGATGCAGGCCCATGGCCTGTGGGAGAGCTACATGACCAACTGGGGGCAGGGCTATTTCCAGTGCGAGCCCAGCTTCTACTGGGTCGACGAGGTGAGCGAGCTGCACCTGCGCCATCTGCCGGCCGACGAGGCCGAGAAATTCCGCGCGCTCAAGCCCAACCCGGCGGCGCGCGCTTACGCCAAACAGCTGCGCACCGAACTGCGCGACTTCTTTTTCGATCTTGGCGCGGTGCACGTCCAGCTCGCCAAGTTCTACCGCTTCGAGGACGCGCTCGCACCCGAGACTTGGCGGCTGCTGCGCGAGACCAAGGATCTGCTCGATCCCGACCGGCGCCTGAACCCCGGCAATCTGGGATTGATCTGATCGATTAGACGGTCGCAATTGGGCTGATGTTGCGGTCCAAACTCATCATGTCACCCTGGGATTCAATCCCAGGGTCCAGTGGTTTTCCTTCTCGGTCTCGAAAAGCCGAAAACCCCTGGGTCCTGGGGTCAAGCCCCAGGACGACACCTCAGGTTCACAACGCCATATGCGATGGCCCTGGATGAACCGGGGTACGGTCGTTGCGCGGCACCGGCGATTTGCTAAGTTTCAAGCGCGAACCTGCACACCACCATCATTGAGGGGGACGACTTCCATGTCCGACCGCGACAGGCTGCGGGCTGAACTGGTGAGCATCATCGCGACCCACAAGGAAGGGTTTGCGTCGGGCACGCCGGAGTCCAAGCGCATCGACGAATTGATCGACGCGCTCGCGCCGCTCACCCCGTACCCCAACCCGATGGACCATGCACAGGTCTTTCGCGGCCATTGGAGTGGTGACTACTTCAACTTCGGCAAGCTGGTCGGCGGCTCGGGGTCGCGCGACCAGGGCGTCGGCGTCACCGTCTCGCTGAAGGAATTCTCGATGGGGCGCCTGCCCGACATTCCGGCCACCTTCATGGCGTCGGGCCTGGAAATCGAACCCGAGTCCGGCGCCTATAACTTCGTGTCGCAGTTCGCCTTGGGCCACAACCGGGTGCCGTCCTATCACTTCGCGTTTGCGTTCTATCGCCGCAAGGAAGAGCAGCTCGACCGGTTTTTCGTCGACTTCGCCGGGTTCAGGGTTGCGCCGGTCGATCAAGCCATGCCGATGGCCGAGTTCGCCGACGCCATCGGCGTCGACGATCCGGCGCTGTTGTCGGCGGAGCTGAACCCCAGGGCGAAGCTGTGGTCGCGCGTCGTCTACATGGACGACGATCTGCGCATCCAATTGGGCCAGCTCGGCGGCCACTACATTCTGCTGAAGACCGACCGGCCGATGTATTCGCTCGACTACTGGAAACCGGGCGCGCGCGTGACGCCGATGCTGGGACCACCGAAGTCCGCCGCGGCCTAGGCCTCGACGCCGTGCCGGCGTCCCGTGCGGCCCTGATCGGGTGGGCCAGCGGCACCATCGGGTCAAGCACCATGCTTGGCGCGATGAGCCTGCTCGTCATGTTCTATCTGACCGAGTATCTCGGCATTTCCCCGGCGCTCGCCGGGGCGCTCATTTTCGTCTCTCGCATCTGGGACATCGGCGCGAGCCTGGTGGTCGGCCAATGGAGCGACCGCATCGCCGGCCGTTGGGCCGGCCGGTGGGGACGCCGCGTTCCGTTCCTGGCCGTGGGCGGGCCGGTCGCGGCGCTGTCCTACATGCTTCTGTTCGCGGCGCCGGCCGACCTCGGCCAGGGCGCGCTCGCGGCCTACGTCCTCGCCGCGCTGATCCTTTACGCCACCGGCTACAGCCTGTTCGTGGTGCCGTATCTTGCCGTGCCGGCGGAAATCACGTCGGTTCCGCAACAGCGCACGACGATGATGGCGATGCGCGTCGTCGCCATGACTGTCGCCGGACTGAACGTCGCGGTGCTGGGCCCGGTGCTGATCGGCGCCTTCGGCACAGGGCGCGCCGGATATGCGGGCATGGGCGCGGTGCAGGGCGGCATCATTCTCGCGGCGATGTGGATTTGCACGATCGTGGTCGCCCGTGCGCCGTCGGTGGCGAGCGCGGCGGCGTCGCCGGCGGGATCGCTCGCCCAGGTCGTGATGGTCTTGCGCAACCGGCCGTTCCTGATTTTCCTCGGCGTCAAGTTCTGCCAGTTGACGGCCGCGGCCAGCACCACCGTAGCCCTGCTGTATCTGGCGCGTTATGTCCTCGACCAGGACGAAAATTTTCTGATCCGGTTCGGCGCCTTTCAGACCATCGGCACACTGGCGTCGTTGCCGGCGTGGTCGTGGCTGGCGGCCCGCTACGGCAAGCGCCGGACCTACATGGGCGCGTGGTTCTTCTATGCGGCGGTTGTCATCTCATGGTTGGCGACCGCGCTGGGCGAACCGGGCTGGGTTACCGATGCCCGCATTCTGCTGATCGGCGTCGCCACCTCGGGCCTCTTGGTGATGGGGTTCTCGCTCTTGCCGGACACCATGGAACACAACACCCGGATCACGGGCGTGGGCCAGGAAGGAACCATGGCGGCGGTCTACAGCATGGTCGAGAAGGGCACCGCCGCGGCCGGGCCGTTGATCGGCGGCGTGCTGTTGGAACTTTCGGGCTTCATCAGCGCCGAGGGCGGCGCGCTGCCGCCCGAGCAGCCGGCCTCGGCCATCGTCGCGATCTTCGCCCTGGTGGCCGTCATTCCCGCCGTGTTCAACGTCGCGGGGTCTTTGCTGCTGACGCGGTTCACGTTGACGGACGCGCCGG
>JANRJB010000090.1:0-2813 GCA_033764265.1 Rhodospirillaceae bacterium
TCGCGAGATCGATCATTTCTGTATATTACCATCATATACACATCGCGGGCAATCCTACTCCGTTCTCACCTGGCAGCGGATGTAGAACCAGCCGAGGTTGAGGCCGTAGCGCTCGGCGTCGTCGACGGCGTAGGCGTAGGCGATCGGCACGGTCATGTTCTTGCGGTCGTGGATGCGGAACAGCGGGAACTCGCGATCCGGCGGCGAGGTGAAGGCGCGGGTGTGGATGACGAACGCCAGCTTGCGGCCGTCGGGCCAATCGATATCGGCCTCGCCGCCCTGGTCGTGGACGTCGATCTCGGTCAGCTTGACGGTCTTGGTCATGTCGCCGTTGGGATCGTGCAACACTTCGCAGCGCATCCAGCGCGCCTTGGTCTGTTCGAACCAGCCGTAGTTGGAGCCCGGCGACATTTCATAAGTGACGCGGTTGTCGGCGTAGGCGAAGCGGCGATCGCGCGACCAGTAGTAACGCGGCCCGACGACGATCTGGTACTGGAACCATTCCTTGTCGTCGTTGGCGTTGCAGCTGCGTTCCTTCATGCCGCCGCGGAACTGGCCGCCTTCCCAGTTGAGGTAGATGTTGCACGGGTCGCGGAAGACGCGCACGTCGTCGCGGGTCAGCTTCTCGACCTTGCTCAGGTCCTTGTGCGCGCCGACCAGGTTCTCGGGCTTCAGCGGACTGATGAACTTGACCAGGATCGCGCCTTCCTTTTCGTCTACCGACAGGCTGTACAGCCGGATGCGGGCGATGTCGTTCGGATCGTTGTTCTTCCATTCCTCCACGTACAGCACGTTTTCGCCGAATTGCGGGGCGTTGACGCGCTTGAACACCGTGTGCAGACGGTAGAACGGCTTGTCGGTCTGGGCCGACAGCCCGCCGCCCGACTGGCGCACGATCTGCTCGTTGTTGTCGTAGTCGCCTGGCCACCATTCCATCAGCAATTTCAGCTGGGCGTTGAGGTCGGCCTTGGTGTGGGCCGCGGCCGGACCAATCATCCACGCCAGCAGCGCGACCAAGCAGATTCCGAGACGAGTCATGGGTCCCTCCCCTGTGTCCGCTGGACGCTGCTACTTCGGCAGCGGCTTATAGCCGATGATCGACACCATCAAGCCGTCGGGATCGTAAAAGATCATTTCGGTGTACACGCCGGCCTTCATGTAGGCGTCGTCGGTAGGTTTGGTGTAGGGCGTGGGCGGCGTGAGAAATTGCGTGCCGGCCTTCTGCAGCGCGGCGTAGATCTCGTCGCCGTGGTCGGTGGAGAACACGAACGAACCCTGCCCCCAGTGGATCTGGCCGGGTGTGGCGCGCGGCGCCATCGGCAGCTTGGGCTCGGTCACATGGAACAGGCCGACCAGACCGGCGTCGATCTTCGGATCGGCCTGCAGATAGACGATCCGCATTGTGCAGCTGGCCAGGTTGACCAGCTTGCCGATGAACGGCCCGGAGACGGTCTTATCTTCAATGATCTTCATGCCAAGGATGTCGCGGTAGAAGGCCAGCGATTTGTCGAGATCGCGGCAGAAGATCGACACCCGCTTGACGGGCGAAACAAGGCACTGAGCCGGCATGAAGTCCTCCATTTGAATGTCGAACCCTACCAAGCCGCGCACGGAAGCCAATGCGCCAATTGCGCAGCGGACCCGCGCGGGGGAACCAGCGTGTCCGGCTAGCGAAGGTCGAACATTATCACCAAATCCGCGTTCGGAATCGCCACCGGCTGCCCGTTGACCAGTTTCGGTTCGAACTTCCATTGGATCAGAGCGTCCAGCGCTGCGCCCTCGAAGACTTTCACCGGGTCCGAAGCGATCACGAACGGATCGGTCACGTCGCCAGTCTCGGTCAGCGTGAAGCCGAGGTGGACCCAGCCTTCGACCCCGCGCCGCGCCATGCCCGCGGGATACTTGGGCGCGACCTTCTTGATGACCGGCGGCAACTCAAGGCCCGGGCCGCCGCCGTTGTCGGCCCGGACGCCGGAATGGCCGATCACGAAGGCCGCGGCGAGCGCGGCGAGCGCCCTCTGCGCCGGTGAGCGGCGGTTCATGCATGTGCCCATCATCCCCTCCGTGCGCAGACGACACGCCATGCGGGAATGATAGCGGAAAACGCCGGCAGCCGCGAGCGTCGCGGCGTGCTGGTGCGCGAGTCTGGGTTAAGCGAACAACTCGGCGAACTTGCGCTTCTTGCGCTTTTTCCAGTGGCCGCGGTGGTAGGCGTCGGACGCGATCAGCGGGATGACGCTGGACGCCTCGGCGAACACCATCTGTTCGCAGGCGGAATCGACCTTGCCCCACGAGTTGGCCTCTTTCAGGGTCGAGGACGAACACGCCCCGTCGCGCACGTCGGCCACCGTGATCTGGATGGCGTACTTGTGCATCTCCACGTTCTTGTGGCCCAGCACCTCGGCGCAGACCACCGTGTCCTGCACGAAGTTCTTGGGCACGCCGCCGCCGATCATCAACAGGCCGGTGGTGCCGGCCTTGAGCTTGACGTCGGTCAGCTCGCGGAAGTCGGCGATGCTGTCGATGGTCAGGTGCTTCTTGGGGTTGTCGACCTGGTGCTTGACCAGGCCGAAGCCGGCCGAGCTGTCGGTGAACGCCGGGCAGAAGATCGGCACGCCCGCGTCGAACGCGTTCTCGATCAGCGAGCCCTTCTTCTTGGCGTTCTTCTTCAGCCAGCGGCCCATTTCCCAGATGAATTCGCGGCTGGAATAAGCCCGCGGCTCCAGGCTGTTGGCGATTTTCCCGATGGTGTGGTCGCAGTACTGAAGCTCTTCCTCGTCGATGTAGGTGTCGTAGATGCGGTCGATGTAAAG
>JANRJB010000128.1:0-3509 GCA_033764265.1 Rhodospirillaceae bacterium
CGGACGGCTCGACCTGGGCGACGGCGATGATGCGGCGGTGCTGTTGAACGATGGGGTGTTCGGCGGATCCCTCGCCAACGTCGAGACGCTGCGCAAGCTCAACCCCGGCACCTGGACCCTGACCTCGGACGTTGCCGTCACCCGAACGGCCAGCGTATTCGACGGCGGCTTGCGCATATCTGGGCGGCTGACCGCGCCCCAGGTCCAGACCTTCGGTCGCGGCACGCTCTCGGGTGCAGGAACCATCCAGGGATCGCTGGTCAACGACGGCGTGTTCGCGCCCGACGGCGGCCAGCAATTGCGCGTCGCCGGCGATTTTCACCAGACCGCGAGCGGTGTTTTCCGGTTTTCGCCCCAGGCAGGCGCGACGGCCCCGCTGGCGGTGGACGGTGCGGTCATGCTCGACGGGACCTTGGCGCTGTCGGGCGCGGCCGCGGCATTGCGCCCCGGCGGCGTGTTCGATCTGGTGGCCGTGACGCCTGGCGCGCCGGTCACGGGCCGGTTCGCGCGCATCGACGGCCTGGGCCCCTATTTCGTCACCGGCGCGCTGCGCCGATCGGCCGATGGCCGCGTGATTCGATTGTCGATCGAGCGGCAGCCCTACGCGTCGGCCGCCCAGTCGCCCGCGCAGGCCGCCGTGGGGGCCGCGCTCGATGCGGCGTTGGCGCGCGGCAGCGCCGGGCTGCAGCCGATCTTCGACCGGCTTGACCGCTTGAGCGCGGCCCAGGCCGCGACCGACCTGGACCGGCTGTCGCCGCGCACGCCGGTGATGGCCGCGACCGCGGTCGAAGTGGCGCTGCGCACGGCCCAGGCGGCGGTGGGCCAGTGGCTCGAACTGGGCCCGTCCGACGGCGTGCCGGGGTCGTTCCGCGTATGGGGCCACGCCGGTCGGCGCACCGGCACGAGCCGTGGCGATGCGGGCGCGACATTCGGCATGCGGATCGATCACGCCACCGCGGGGCTCGACTATGCGCTGCCCGACGGCACGCGCGTCGGCCTGGCGCTGTCGGGGCTGGATGTCGGGGCCAGCCTGCGCGCCGGAGGGGCATCGATCGAGGCCGCGCCGAAACTGGTGGCCGTGACGGCCGGCCATGCCTGGCCCCGCTGGCGCATGGCCGGGGCGCTGATGATCGGCGACGCAAATCCGTCGTGGCGGCGCGACGGATTGACCGGGCCGAACGCCGCGCGGTCCGACAGCGACATGGCCGCAGCGTTCGCCACGCTGACCTACGCTGGCAACATCGGCCCGTTCATCGTCAAGCCCAGCGCCACGCTGCACGTGTCGCGCGTGCGGGCGGATGCCGCCGAGGAATCCGGCGGCGCGGCGCTGTCGACCATGGCCGACACACGGTGGTCGGTGCGCCCCGAAGCCGGCTGGCGCATGGTGGCGCGGCCGGGACCGATCCATCCTTACGTCGGCGTGGCGGCGGCCTACGAGGCCGGCGAACGCGACCGGGACCTGACTGCAATGTTCCGCGCCGACCCGTTGGCGGCGTTTTCGCTGACCGGACCCGCGCCCAGGAAACTATGGCTCACGGTGCAAGCCGGCGCGAATATCGAACTGGGACCGGGCGTAATGGCGCGGATCGGCTTCGACGGCGTCGTCAACGAGCCCCTGGCGGGGCGCGGCTTCGGCGCGGGACTTTCATATCGCTGGTAAATGCGGGGGGAGCACATGAGTTTCACGATCTACAACGGGCGCATCCGGTTGACCGAGCCGGACGGCAAGGCGTTCGATTATGAGCAGTTCCTGCTGACGACCAACCCCGACGGCTCGCGCACATTGCGCACGCTGACCCGCTCGCCGGTGGGCGACCTGCTGCGCGACGTGAACCAGATGGTGGCCGCCGACTGGCGCCCGATCGAGGCGATGGGCCGGCTGTTCTACAAGAACCAGGCGCACGGCACGGTGCTGCGCCGCGTGGTCGGCGACAAACTGCACTCCTACGTCTGGACGCAAGGCTCGGAGGTCGATCACGCCGTGTTCGACGCACCGCCGCGCATGATGGTGGGCTTCCACCCGATTTTCCACGACGGGTGGAAGATGTGCTACGTGTCGACCGACCATCATGAGTACCAGGACATCCTGACCCACACCGTTTCCAACACCTGGAACGGCAAGTCGCTCGGCCACGGCCTGAAGGTCACCGGCAAGGTGAAGTTCGAGGGTCGCGAGAACGTCACGGTGCCGGCCGGTACTTTTCTCTCGGAACGGTTTACGTGGCAGACGTCGTTCGGCAAGGAGCTGCACGTGTGGCGGCACGGCCCCGACCATCTGTTCATCAAGCTGATCGTCGCCAAGGGCGACCTGGCGGGTTCGATCTACGAGCTGTCGGAGGTCGAAATTCAGCAGATCAAGTGGCCCTGAGTAGACTTATATCTAACTGATATAAATAGATTTACCGTGATTGACTGCAGACTAAACTAAGTTAAACTAAGTCGATGGACGAAAGCATCAACATTCATGCCGCCAAGACCCACCTGTCGCGCCTGATCGAGCGCGTGGAGCAGGGTGAGGAAGTGGTGATTTCGCGCGCCGGGCGCCCGGTCGCGAAGCTGGTGCCCTTCAAGCCGACGCGCGCGCCGCGCAAGCTTGGCTTGTACGCCGGCCAGATCAAAATCGCGCCCGACTTCGACACGCTGCCCGACGACATGATGAAGGCGTTCCGCGGCGAGGGCGAATCTTTCGCTCTTCCCGGCGAGTCCAACACCCCCGGACGCGCGAACAATCCGAGATGAAGGTCTTGCTTGATACGACCGTATTTCTGTGGGCCGTCGGCGAGCCGACAAGACTCTCGAACGAGTCGTGGATGGTGATCGGTAACCCGGCTCACCCCATATTTGTGAGCGCGGCCAGCTTGTGGGAACTCTCAATCAAGCAACAGAGTGGACAAGTCGTGCTCCCAGGTCCCGTTGAAGATTGGATCCCGGTTGCCCTCAGGACGGCCGGCTTTGCGACCCTCGACATCATGCCGGCGCACGCGTTGCTGGCCGGCAAGCTGCATCCGCATCACGGCGATCCGTTAGACCGCATGCTCGTCGCGCAGGCGATGCTTGAGGACTTGACGCTGGCCACCCGCGACCCGTTCATCGCACGCTACAACGTACGGACGCTTATGGCGTGACCGCGCCGTAGTTGGCGGCATCGGTGTCCGCGCCGGACCCGCCGTAGCGATACTGCATCGGGTACGGAAAGTGCGGCCGGGTGAAGGCGACTTCGCCCGCCGGCAACGGAAACGCATAGTTGGTGGCGCGGTACTTCGCTTCCGCCGCCGGCGTGACGCGGTGGCCCAGCATCATGTCCGGCGCTTTGCCCTGCTCCACCCACGCCTCGATAGAGCCGATGTAGTCGATGGCATCGGCGCCGGCGCCGCCGCGGCAGTGGTTCATGCCGGGCACCATGAACAGGCGGAAGAAGTCCTGCGTTTGCGCGCGGCCGCCCATGGTGCGCTCCACCAGTTCGTAATAGTCGATGACGTTGAGCGGCACCACCGACTGGTCGGCCCAGC
>JANRJB010000161.1:0-11304 GCA_033764265.1 Rhodospirillaceae bacterium
GCGCCGCACGACGCGCGCGGGCACTTCAACCTGGGCCGGTGCCTCTTGGAGGCCAAGCGCCCGGCGGATGCGCACGCGGCGCTGACCAAGGCCGCCAGGATCGCGCCGGCCGACGCGGCCGTGCGGATCGCGCTCGCCGACTCCTGCGCCGACCTCGACCAGCCCAAAGCCGCCCTCGACCACATCACCGCCGCCCTCAAGATCGAGCCAACGTCCACAATCGCGCACACGCACCATGGCAGCCTGCTCAGCGAAGCCGGCGATCATCGCGCGGCGTTGGCCGCCTACGAACGCGCGCTCGCCATCGACCCCACCCACGTCAGCGCCATCGTCAACCGCGGGCTGACGCGGCTGAAACTGGGCGAACTGGCGGACGGATGGGCCGACTACGCGCGTCGCGCCGACGATCCGAACTTCCGCGCCAAGCGTCCGCCGAAACCGATCCCGCGCTGGACCGGCGAAGACCTCACCGGCCGGGCGATCCTGGTTTACGGCGACCAGGGCCTGGGCGATGAAATCCTGTATGCGGCCATGATCCCCGCGCTAGCCAGAAAAGCAGGCCGCGTGACGCTGGAGTGCGAGCCGAGGCTGGTGAACCTGTTCGCCCGGGCGTTTCCGACTGTCACGGTCATGCCTGCGCCGCCGCTTGGGGCGCCGCAGGATTTGGGCGGCTTCGCCTGCCACGCGTCGCTGATCGATCTGGGCCGCCATCTGCGCACATCGTGGTCAGCGTTCCCCAATCGGCGGGCGGTCCTGACGGCCGATCCGCAGGCCGTGACGGCCCAGCGCGCGGCGCTCGACGCGGCGCTGGGACCCGGACGCCCGCGCATCGGCATCTCGTGGACCAGCGCCAATCCCAGTGCCGGGCGCGATAAGACTATTCCATTGGAGGCGTGGCGGCCGATTATCAATCATCCGGGCGTGGCGTTCGTCAATCTCCAGTACGGCGACACCGCTGCCGACGTCGCCGCGGCGAAAGCCCACCTGGGGGTCGACATCCTCGACGACGCCGCGTTCGACCGGCGCGAGGATATCGACGCCCTGGCCGCGCGCATCGCCGCCCTCGACCTGGTCGTCACGGTGTCGAACACGACCGCGCACCTTAGCGCCGCGTTGGGCGTGCCCACCTGGGTCCTGACCCCGCGCGGCAAGGGCGGGTTGTGGTACTGGTTCGACCACGGCGACTTCAGCCCGTGGTATCCGTCGGTCCGGCTGTTTCGGTTCGCGAACGGCACAGCGGCGGATACGATCACGACGGTCGGCCGCGCGCTGGCGGAGGTCGTCGCCCATGGCGGCTGACACGCCAACGGCGCACGCGCTCGTTCGCGAGGGCGTCGCGCAGCTCAATCGCGGGCAAGTCTCCGAAGCCGAGACCACGCTGCGCCAAGCGCTCGCGCTGGACGACCGTATGGCCGACGGTTGGCACAACCTCGGCGTTGCGCTGGCCCGCGCCGGCCGGCCGGCGGAAGCGGTCGCGGCCATGCGCCGCGCCGTCGATCTGGCGCCGGGCCACGCCGTGTTTCATGCCGGTTTTGGCCGACTGCTGAAGCTCACCGGGGACTTGCCGGGCGCCGTCGCAAGTTTCACGCGGGCCCTCGAGCTCGCCCCCAACGATGCCGCGTTGTCCGAAGGCCTGGCGCTGACTTTGATGGCCCTGGGGCGCGATGCCGAGGCCATCCCTCATTTGCGGCGCGCCACGATGGCGCAGCCGGATAATGCCGCGCTCAAGACCAACCTGGGCGTTGCGCTCAAGAACGCGGGCCATCTTGACGATGCCGAAACCGCGCTGGCCGCCGCGATCGCGCTCAAGCCCGACCTGGCCGAGGCGCACCTCAATCTCGGCGGTGTGCGCCAGGCGCGGGGCGACGTTGACGGCGCGATCGCCGCCTATGCCCGCGCCCGCGTGCTCGGCGCGCCGGCGGATATCGCCGCCTTCAATCTCGCCACCGCCTACGAGCGTGCGTACGACTTTGCCGCGGCCCTATCGCATCTCGATCAGGCCATCGTCCTGCGCCCCGACTACGCCGAGGCACACCGCAACCGCGGGATGCTCAAGCTCATGCGTGGCGACTGGCAGGACGGATGGACCGACTATGACTGGCGTTGGCGCTGCGCGGATTTCGCCGCACGGCAGCGCCCGTTTTCGGGCCCACGCTGGGATGGCCGGCCGCTCAAGGGCCCATTGCTGGTCTGGGGCGAACAGGGCGTCGGCGACGAACTTCTGTTTCTCGGCATGGCGCCCGAACTGGTCGCGCGCGGCGTCGACGTGATTTGGGAGATGGATGCGCGGCTGGTCCCCCTGGTCGCGCGATCCATGCCGGGCATGCGTGCCGTTGCGCGGCGCGATCCGCCCGATGTCGCCACCGGCGACACCGCCATCGCCGCGCACATCCCGGCCGGAAGTCTGGGCCAGTACCTGCGCTCGGCGCAATCGTCGTTCCCATCACGGGCCGGCTACATCACGGCCGACGCGGCGCGCGCGGCGGGCTTTCGCGCCCGGCTCGGGGGCGGATCGGGACTGCGCGTCGCCGGCGTGTCGTGGATCAGCACCGCGGCCGAGCTGGGCGCCGACAAGAGTTTGACGCTGGAGGCCTTGCTGCCGGTGTTGCGCACCCCAGGTTGGCGCTGGGTCGACCTGCAGTACGGCGACACGGCCGTCGAGCGCGCCGCGTTCCAGCGCGCCCACGGCATCGAGATCATTCATCTCGATGAGCTCGACTTGCGCGCCGACCTCGACGGCGTGGCGGCTTTGATGACGGCGTGCGACACGGTGCTCACCGTTTCCAACACCACCGCGCACCTGGCCGGCGCGCTGGGCGCACCCGGCGTCGTGCTGGCGGCCGCCGGAGCCCGCAAGTTGTGGTGCTGGGGCGACGCCTGCGACTCCGTGCCGTGGTATCCTGCGCTGACCATGATCCGCCAACCGACGCCTGGCGACTGGGCCGGCGCCATCGCTGCGACCAGGCGCCGTTTGTCCAATTAAGATACTGATAAATATAACAAAATGCCGCTGTCCACGACTCCAACGTCCGCCGCCGATCGCTACCTCCAGGCCGCCGCGCTGCACCGCGCCGGGCGCCTGGTCGACGCCGAGGCCGCCTATCGCGACGTGGTGTCGCTCGACCCCGGTCACGTCGAGGCCCTGGTCGGGCTGGGCGCGGTGCTGCTGGCCGCGGGCCGCGCCGGCGATGCCGCCGCGGCGTTTCGCGCCGCCATCGCACTCAAGCCCGGACATGCGCGCGCGCACTACAACCTCGGTGTTGTGCAGCAGGCGACGAAGCGGCTGGACGACGCGGCGATGGCCTATCGCGCCGCGGCGGGGCTCGAGCCGACACTGTTCCAGGCCCATGCCAACCTTGGCGTGGTGCTGCACGATCTTGGCCGCTGGGACGAAGCCGCCGACAGCTACGCGCGCGCCCTCGCGCTCAAGCCCGACGACCTCGAGACCCTGAACAATCTCGGCGTGCTGGCGCGCGACCGCGGCGACTTCGACCAGGCGCGCGTCTGGTTCGCCCGCGCGCTCGCCGCGCGCTCCGACGCCGCCGAGCCGCGCCGTAACCGCGCCCTGTTGAACCTGCTGGTGGGGCGATACGGCGAGGGTTGGGCCGATTACGAGGCGCGCTTTGGCTGCGCCGACTTCGCCGGTCGCGACCGTAGCCGCGGCCTGCCGCGCTGGTCCGGCCAGGGCCTTGTCGGTGGTGCGGTCCTGGTGTGGAGCGAGCAGGGGCTTGGCGACGAGATCCTGTTCGCCGGGATGGCGGGTGACATTGTCGCGCGCGGCACCACCGTGGTGTGGGAAACCGATCCGCGTCTGGTGCCGCTGCTGACCCGGTCACGCCCGGACATCACCTTCGTCGGCCGCGCCGACGGGTTGCCGCCCGGCGCCGTGCCGTTTCGGGCCCAGATTCCCAGCGGCAGCCTGGGCGGCCTGTTCCGGGCGGATCAGTCCCAGTTTCCGCGCGATCGTCAGCCTTATCTGCGTGCCGATCCGGCGCGGGTGACTGCATTCAGGACGCGGCTGGCCGCGCCGGGTCAGCGCCTTGTCGGCGTGTCGTGGCGCAGCTCCAACCCCGACATCGGCCACCTCAAGAGCAGCACGCTGGCCGATTGGTCAACACTGTTCGGCCGCGACAGCACCATTTTCGTCGATCTTCAGTACGGCGACACGGCCGCCGAGCGCGCCGCCATCAGTTCCGCGCTGGTTCATCTCGATGCGCTCGACCTGACCCACGATCTCGACGGCGTCGCCGCGTTGATCGCGGCGTGCGATGGCGTGATCACGGTGTCCAACACGGTGGCGCATCTGGCCGGCGCGCTCGGCGTGGCGGTGCGCGTGCTGGTGCCGCCGGCGGCCGGCAAGCTGTGGTACTGGGGCCACGCCGGCGAAACCACGCCGTGGTATCCGTCGGCCAGCATCATTCGCCAGCGCGCGGGCGAGCCGTGGTCATCGGTGGTCGCGCGCGTGGGCAAGTTGCCATGACTGCCGCGCCCGCCGCGTCCAAGCGCATCGCCCTTGGCGAATCGCTGGTCCAGGCCCTGCAGCACCAGCAGGCCGGCCGGCTGGATCAAGCGCGCGCCCTGTGCCGGGCGATCCTGGCTGCGCATCCCAACACCGTCGACGCGCTGCATATCCTGGGTGTGGTGGAAACACGCGCGGGGCACTTCGACGTGGCCGCGCAAGCCTTGCGCAAGGCCGTGCAGCAGAAGCCCGACTTGCCCGAGGCCCAGATCAACCTGGCCTTTGTGCTGGGCGAGCTGGGCCAGTGGTCCGACCGCGCCAAGGCGCTCAAGTCCGCACTGGCGGCGATGCCGATGGCCGGGGCGTCGCGCCGGGCCGACCTGATGCACGATATCGGCAAGTGTTTCGAACAACTCGGCCGTCCAGCCGATGCCGCCGCCTGGTTCGAGAACGCGCAAAAGGCCGACCCGACGCATCTGTCGGCGAAGGTCTCGCTGGCGGCGGTACGCCTGACCCAAGGCCGCCTCGACGAAGCCGCGGCGCTGATCGACGCCGCGCTGGCCGCCGCGCCCGACGATCCGCGTGCGCTCGCCAATCTCGCCATCCTGCGCGACCTGCAGGGGCGCCTGGACGAGGTCGTGCCGATCCTCGCGCGCAGCCTGGCGGCCAACCCCGATCATGTCGAAACCGGCTATCACCTGGCGTTGGCGCGCCTCGCGCGGGGGGATTTCGCGAACGGCTGGCGCGACCACCTCTGGCGGTTCAAGCGCGCCGTGGCCGAGCCCGGGTACGGCCGCTTCGATCTGCCATTTTGGACCGGCGAGCCACTGGCGGGCCGGCGGCTCCTGGTCTGGACCGAACAGGGCCCGGGCGACGAACTGCTGTTGGGCACGATGCTGCCGCATCTGGATCAGGCGGCCGCGCATGTCATGCTGGTCTGCTCGCCGCGCCTGCAGCCGCTGTTCGCCCGCGCGTTCCCTGCCTTCACGGTTGCGGCGTTTCCCGCGTGCGACGACGCGGTCGCCCGCTTCGCCCCCGATCTCCAGGCGTCGCTGTCCCATCTCGGCGCGGCCTTGCGACCCGCGTGGGGCGCGTTCGCTGCTTCGCGGCCCTACCTGAAGGCCGATCCCGCGCGCGTCTCGGCGTTGCGCGACCGGTATCAGGTCAAGGCGCAGGGCCGGCGTATCGTCGGGGTGTCGTGGCGCAGCGCCAACCCCAGCGCCGCCGATCACAAGAGCATGACACTGACCGATCTCGCCCCGTTCCTGACGCGGCCCGACCTGTGCGTCGTGTCGCTGCAGTATGGCGACGTAAAGCGCGAGGTGGCCCAGGCCGCGCGCGCCGTGAAGGCGGACATTGTGATCGACCCCGAGATCGACGCCCTGAGGGACATGGACGGGTTCGCCG
Organism: Rhodospirillaceae bacterium; assembly: GCA_033764265.1. GTDB lineage: Bacteria > Pseudomonadota > Alphaproteobacteria > Rhodospirillales > Rhodospirillaceae > VGEM01. Next base: position 5,867 of record JANRJB010000161.1, read on the forward strand.
CGCAGGTCGCGGCCATGGACCGCGTCATTTCGGTCAGCAACACCACCGTGCACGTGGCCGGCGCGCTCGGCGTGCCATGCCGGGTGCTGGTGCCGGCCGCCTATGGGCGCATCTGGTACTGGTTTCTGGATCGCGCCGACTGCCCCTGGTATCCGTCCCTGGGTCTGATCCGCCAGGCGCGCGGCGAGCGCTGGGCCGACACGGTCGCGCGCACCGCCGGCGACCTGGCCGCGTGGGTGACGGCATGACCGCGGCCGCGCTCGACCAGGAGATCGCCGCGGCCGTGGCCTTGCACAACGCCGGCCAGCTGGATGCGGCGGCGGCGCGCTATCGCGACATCCTGCGCCGCCATCCGCGTCAGCCGCACGCGATGGCCTTCCTGGGCGCCATTAATCGCGTCACCGGCAATGCGGCCGAGGCGCGCCGCCTGTTGTCGCAGGCGCTGGCGCTCGATCCCACGCTGCCCGGCATGCGGCTCGAGCTTGCTTTGACCCTGACCGCCCAGAACGACTGGCCCGCGGCCGAGCGCGAGTTCCGCGCCGTCGCCGCCGCCGATCCGCGCTCGATCCTTGCGGCGCGCGGCCTGGCCGCGGCTTTGCGCAAGTTGAACCGGGTCGAGGAGGCCGCGCAGGTACTGGCCACGGTTGCGGACCAGGTGCCCGGCGATCCACAGCCGGTGATTGACCTGTGCGACCTGTGGCGTGAGGCCGGCGACATGGCGCGCCTGCTCGCCGTCAGCACGGCCGGGCTCGCGCGCCATCCCGACCACGCCGATTTGCGCGCCTTCCGCGCCGAGGCGCTGTTCGCCGCCGGGCGCCTGGCCGACGCCTGGGCCGATTACGCCGCGCGGTTCTCCACCGCGCGCGCCGCCATTCCGCCGCTGGCTTTCGCCATTCCCGAATGGCGTGGCGATTCGCTCGACGGCCGCGCCATCGTTATCTGGGGCGAACAGGGCCTGGGCGATGAAATTCTGCATGCCGGGTTGGTCGGCGAAATCGCCGCGTCGGCCGCGCGCTGCCGACTGTCGTGCGCGCCGCGGCTGGCGGCGCTGTTCCGCAGGTCGTTTCCCGGTGTCGAGGTGGTCACGACCCGCGAACCCGCGCAATTGGCCGCGGGCATGGACGTTCACTGCCCCGCCGGCAGCCTGGCCCGCTGGCGGCGGCCCGACTTCGCCAGTTTCCCGGCGCGCGACAAGTATCTCGTCGCCGATCCCGACCGCGTGCGCGCGCTGCGGGCCAGGTACGCCGCCGGCCGCGATCGGCCGTTCCTGGTCGGCGTCGCCTGGCGCAGCGCCGCGGTGATGCAGGAGCCGGTGCCCAATGCCGCCGACAAGTCACTCAACCTGGCGGAGTGGGGCGCGATCTTCGCCGTGCCGGGCGCGGTGTTTGTGAACCTGCAATACGGCGATGTCCGCGCCGATCTGGCCGGCGTCAGGCAGGGCTTCGGCGTCGAGGTCATCGCCGATGCGCAGATCGATCCATTGGGCGATCTCGACCCGTTCGCGGCCCAAGTGGCGGCGATGGATTTGGTGATCACCTCCAGCAATACCGCCGCCCATATGGCCGGGGCGCTGGGCGTGCCCACCCTGGTGCTGTTGCCGCGCACGATCGGTTTGGGCCGGCGCTGGTACTGGTTCGCCGACCGCACGCCGTGCCCGTGGTACCCGCGCCTGCGCTGCCTGGTGCAGGCCGCGCCCGGTCGCTGGTCCGACGTGATCGCCGCCGCGGCCGTCGCGCTGATCGACGCGGCGGTCGCTGCCGGTGCGCCGGTCGCGCCGTTGCCGTATCTGCGCGGCCTGGCGAAAAGTTATCAAGCGGCCAATCTGCCCGCCGAGCAGGAGGTCGCGCTCGATGCGCTCGCGCGTCACGGCGGTGCGGATGCCGGCGCGTACGACCAGCTGGCGCGCCTGAGAAAGCGCCGGGGCGATCTTGACGGCGCGCTGGCCGTGCTCGAGCGGGCGGTCGGCGACTATCCGGAGGTCCCCCAGCTCCACAACCAGCGCGGCACGGTGCTGGCCGCCCTGGGCCGCGAGGCCGACGCCGAAGCGGCCTATCATGCGGGTCTCGCGCACAATGACCGGTCGGCCGAGTTGCACAACAACCTCGGCACCACGCTGCGCCATCGGGGCCGCGGCGCGGAAGCGCTGGAGCATTACCGCACCGCCGCCGCGCTCGATCCCGAAAACCTGTCGATCCTGCTTAACCTGGGCGGCGGCCTCAGCGAGGCCGGCCGCATCGACGAAGCCATCGCCATATTCGACCGCATCCTGGCGCGCGATCCCAGCCACATCGACGGCCACTACAACCGCGCGATCACGAATCTGATGCGCGGGCGCTTCGCTGAAGGCTGGCGCGAATTTCAGTGGCGCTGGAAACGGCCGGCAGAGAACGTGAGGCCCGAGTTCTTCGCGCCACCACTCTGGTCGGGGCAGGATCTCGCCGGCAAGAACGTCCTGGTCTACACCGAGCAGGGCATCGGCGATGAGATCATGGTCGCCACCATGGTGCCTGACGTTCTGGCGGCGGCAAAGCGGGTCGTCCTGCTGTGCAGCGAACGCCTGGTGCCGCTGTTCGCCCGGTCGTTCCCGCAGGCCATCGTCGGTCAGCGGGCTGTGCCGCTGCCGGCCGCGGCTGCCGCGCCCGATCTCGATGTCCAGATGTCGATGTCGGAGTTGGGCGCCTGCTTCCGCAAAACCTTCGCCGATTTCCCGCGCCGCGCCCGGCTGCTGCACGCCGACCCCGACCTGACCCGGAGGTTAAGGGCCAAGTACGAGGCAGCGGCCAGCGGCAAGCTTCTTGTCGGCATCTCCTGGCGCAGCGCCAATCCGGTGGTGGGTTACCAGAAAAGCTCGACGCTCGACGACTGGGCGGGGTTGCTCACCACGCCGGGCGCTGCGTTCGTGAACCTTCAGTACGGCGATACCGCGCAGGATCGCGCGGACTTCGCGCGCGCCACCGGCTTGTCCCTGATCCACGACGACACCGTCGATCCGCTCAAGGACATGGACGCCGCCGCGGCCCAGATCGCCGCCCTCGATCTGGTCATTTCGGTCAGCAATACCACCGTGCATACCGCCGGCGCGTTGGGCGTGCCGACCTGGGTGCTGCTGGGCGCGTCGCGCGGCAGCCTGTGGTACTGGTTCCGCGGCCGCGACGAATCGCCCTGGTACGCCGGCGTGCGGCTGTTCGCCGCGGACCGCGACCGCGACTGGACGGCCGTGATGGCCGGGGTCGCGGGCGAACTCGCGGGGGAAATCGCCCGCCGCGCCTGACGGCCCCGGCTTGGCGGCACAAGCTTGGCGGCACAAGCTTGGCGGCCCCGCTTGTCGACCGGGTCAGATCGGCAGGGTGGACGGCGCTTCGTCGGCGATCTGGCGCAGGTAGGCGCCGTAGCCGGTCTTCGACAGGTCCTCGGCCAGACTTAGCAGCTGGGCGCGGTCGATGTAGCCGCGGCGGTAGGCGATTTCCTCCGGGCAGGCGATCATCACGCCCTGGCGGGTCTCGACGCTTTCGACGAACTGGGCGGCCTGCAGCAACCCGTGCGGGCTGCCGGTATCCAGCCAGGCGATGCCGCGGCCAAAGTTGTTCACCGTCAGCCGGCCGCGCGCCAGGTAGTGCTTCAGCACGTCGATGATCTCGAGCTCGCCGCGCGCCGACGGCTTTAGGCCGCGGGCGATGTTCACCACCTCGGCATCGCAGATGTAAAGCCCGGTCACGGCGTAGGACGAGCGGGGCTTGGCCGGCTTTTCCTCCAGGCTGACCACCTTGCCGGCGGCATCGAATTCCACCACGCCGAAGTTCTGTGGGTCGGTGACGCGGTAGCCGAAGGCGGTCATGCCCTGGTTGGCGGTAATGGCGGTGTGCAGCATGTGCGACAGGCCCTGGCCGAAATAGACGTTGTCGCCCAGGATCAGCACGCAGCCCGAACCGCCGATGAACTCCGCGCCGTAGATGAAGGCTTCCGGCAGGCCGCCGGGCCGGGTCTGGGCGACGTAGGAGAGCGTCAGGCCCCAGCGCGAGCCGTCGCCCAGCAGGTTCTCGAACGCCGCCCGCTCGGCCGGGTTGGTGATGATCATGATGTCGCGCACCCCGCCCAGCATCAGCGTGGTGAGCGGGTAATAGATCATCGGCTTGTTGTAGATGGGCAAGAGCTGCTTGTTGACCGACCGGGTGATCGGATAGAGCCGCGAACCGCTGCCGCCGGCTAGGATGAGGCCTTTCATGGGGTTGCTTCCGTGAATCGTCTTGGGTGCGGCCAACCTAGGCGGCACGGCTGCGGCAGGCAACCGCCCAGGCCGGCCGGCGTCCCTCGCCGGGTCTCTTGACGGGCGCACGGCCACCGGGTCAAACCGGGGCACTCACCGCCCCAGGAGCCGACAGCTTTGACCATCCACAAAGATGATTTCGATGTCGCGCTGATGCCCGGCAAGCGGGCCGAACTGGCGGACATCTATCGCGTCATCCGCGCCTCGGAGGCCGAAGTCATCGCCACCATGCGCGCTGGCCAGGCCGACCTGGGCCACCTGTTCGAGGATGTCGCGGCTTGCCCTGCCTGTGCCCGACCAGCGGACGGCGCCCCGGCGATGTACGTCAAGGACGGCATGCACGTTGTCCGCTGCCCGGGCTGCGGCTTCGTCTATAGCCGCCAGGTGTTTTCGCAGTCTTACGACCAGTCGCGCTACGCCGACCCCGCCAACGAAAACATGTACATCCGATTGAAGGGCCATCCGGTCTATGCTGCGCTCGAAGACACCAAGTGCGCCTACGTCGTCCAGGCGATCGGCGCGTTCGCCGCGCCGCCGGGTGCGCTTCTCGATGTCGGCAGCAGCACCGGGACGTTGTTGGTTCAGGCCCAGCGCGCGGGCTGGACTGCCCACGGGCTCGAGGCCAGCGCCGCGCAGGTCGCCGTCGCCCGCGCCAAAGGGCTGTCGGCCGTGCAGGGCTATTTTCCCGACGCACTCGGAACGCCCGCCGCGAGCGCCCTGCCGCCGCGCTTCAACGTGATCACGGCGCTGGACGTGCTTGAACACATGATCGATCCGCTCGCCTTCCTGGCCCGGGTCCGTGGCGCGCTCGTCCCCGGCGGTGTTCTTGCGGTCCAAGTGCCCAACATCGACAGTCTGTTCATCCGGCTGGAAGGCGCTGCGAACTCCAACATCTGCGCCGGGCACTGGCTCTACTTCTCCCCTGCCAGTCTGAAGGCCTTGTTGGCGAGGGCCGGCTTTACCTGCCTGCATCTGGAAACCTACATCACCGAACTCGACCGCGCGGCGGCCCACGCGCCGGCTGCGATCGCGGCTGCGTTCAATGCGGTCACCGGCCGCCCAAGGACTGCGGTCGGCCCGCCCAGCGCAACCGAGGTTCACAACGCGCTGATGGGTTACAAAGTGTTCGGACTCTTCCGATCAAGCCCGTAATCAGCGGCGTCGACTGGCCTTG
>JANRJB010000164.1:0-5440 GCA_033764265.1 Rhodospirillaceae bacterium
AACGTGGCTCATTTCAGAAATAGCCTTCCTGCTTCTTCTTCTCCATCGACGCCGCCTGGTCGTGGTCGATGACGCGGCCCTGGCGTTCCGACGTGGTGGTGAGCAGCATTTCGCGGATGATGTCGGGCAATGTGGCGGCGGCGCTTTCGACCGCGCCGGTCAACGGGTAGCAGCCCAGTGTGCGAAAGCGCACCGACTTCAGTTCGGGCGTCTCGCCGGGGGCGAGCGGCATGCGCTCGTCGTCGACCATGATCAGCGCGCCGTCGCGCCGCACCACCGGGCGCGGCGCGGCGAAGTACAGGGGCACGATCGGAATGTTTTCCAGGTGGATGTACTGCCAGATGTCGAGTTCGGTCCAGTTCGACAGCGGAAACACCCGGAACGATTCGCCCTTGTGCTTGCGCGCGTTGTAGAGACGCCACAGTTCGGGCCGCTGGGTCTTGGGGTTCCAGCGGTGCTGGGCGGTGCGGAACGAAAAGATGCGCTCCTTGGCGCGGCTTTTCTCCTCGTCGCGGCGGGCTCCGCCGAACGCAGCGTCGAAGCCCCACTTGTCGAGCGCCTGACGCAGCGCCTGAGTCTTCATGACGTCGGTGTGGATCGCCGAGCCGTGGGTGAACGGCGATACGCCCTGGGCCAGGCCCTCGGCGTTGACGTGGACCAAGAGGTCCATGCCGGCTTCCTTCGCCATGCGGTCGCGCATCTCGTACATCGCGCGGAATTTCCAGGTGGTGTCGACGTGCAACAGCGGAAACGGCGGCGCGCCGGGCGCGAAGGCCTTGCGCGCCAGATGCAGCATGACCGCGGAATCCTTGCCGATGGAGTACAGCATCACCGGCCGTTCGGCCTCGGCGACCACCTCGCGCATGATGTGCACGCTTTCGGCTTCCAGCCGCTCGAGGTGGGTCAGCCGGCCGGGCGCAACGGTGGTGTCGGCGTGGTCAGGCGCAAGAGAAGCCGGCGGCGGCATGGCGGGGTCGGATCCGAGATTCAACGGTTGTGACGTGGCTTGCCGAGATCAGCGCGCGGCATATCGCGGCAGGCTCCAATCTCAATCCCGATGCGAATCCGGCGTCGTTGATCGCGCCTGGCAAGGAGAAACCTGCTCCCGGCGGAGGCCACGACGAAAGGAATAACTGCGAACGAGGGCGCGCCGCCCTCACCCGCCCGGAATCGCCACGCCGGGGTCGATGGCGTGGAAGATCTTGTTGGCGCACGCTGCCTTGCCCAGGCATTCGGCGGTCAGGCGTCCGAGCCCGGTGCGGGTGACCGCGCCGAATTTCGACTGGTCGTCGGTCAGCGCGGCGGCGTCGGTCGCGCCGGGGGCCAGGTCGCGCAGCACCGCGTTGCGAATGATGGTGTAGCCGACGCCGCTGGCCATCAGCGCCTTCTCGCCGGCGTCCTTGGCCATCAGGGTCGGCTTCATCGCCTCCCAGCGGCTTTTCGGGTAGATCGTCTGGCTGTCGCCGGCGCCAACCGAGCCGTGCAGGATGACCTGCTTGACGCCGGTCGCAGCCGCCCACTTGGCGATGTGGCGCATGCTGGCTTCGTAAAACGCCACGTCGGCGTCGCCGCGCGCCAGCGCATCCACCGCGGCGGTGAACTTGGCCGACTTGAAAGCGGCTTCCACGTCGGCCTCGTTCATCACGTCGCCTTCGACCACCGCCACGTTTGATTCGGCGACGCGGTCGAGCTTCGAGGTCGGGCGCGCGAACACGGTGACCTGGTGGCCGGCCGCGGTCAGCGCCTTGACCACCTCGGCCCCCAGCCGGCCCGAGCCGCCGAACACCAGCACATTCTCGGCCGCGGCCGCGGGGACGGCGGCCGCCATCAGCAGCAACAACGCCGCGCTCAGGCGGGCGAGCGTCGCGGAAAGGTTTTGGATCACGGGGGCGCTCCTGACGGGTGTTCGGGTCCGGGGTGGGGCTGTACCATACCGTCATGAATGCCCCGCTCCAACACCCGCCGTCGCGCGGACGCATGATCGCCGGCGCCGCGGTCGGCAACCTGGTCGAGTGGTACGACTGGTACACGTATTCATCGCTGGCGCTGTATTTCGCGCCGGTGTTCTTTCCGTCCGCCAGCCCGACCGCGCAACTGCTTAACGCCGCGGCGGTATTCGCGGTCGGCTTCCTGATGCGCCCGATCGGCGCCTGGCTGCTGGGCGTGTACGCCGACCGGCACGGGCGCAAGGCGGCGTTGACCCTGTCGGTGCTGATGATGTGCTTCGGGTCGCTGATCATCGCGGTCGCGCCCGGTTACGAGGCGATTGGTGTGGCGGCGCCGGCGCTCTTGGTGGGCGCGCGGCTGCTGCAGGGCCTGAGCGTCGGCGGCGAGTACGGCGCCAGCGCCACCTATTTGTCCGAGATTGCCACGCGCGAGCGGCGCGGATTCTATTCAAGCTTCCAGTACGTCACGCTGATCATGGGCCAACTGCTGTCGCTGGCGGTTCTGCTGTTGCTGCAGTTCGTGCTGCTGACGCCCGAGCAGCTGGCGGATTGGGGCTGGCGCATCCCGTTCGTGATCGGCGCCCTGGCCGCCGTGGTGGCGATGTACTTGCGCCGGCAGCTGGTGGAAACCGAAAGCTTCACCCGCGTTGCGGCCTCGCCCAAGTCGCCGCTGCGCGAACTGGCGCGCCATCCGCGCGCGGTGGCCACGGTGGTCGGTCTGACGTTGGGCGGCACCGTCGCGTTCTACACCTACACCACCTACGCCCAGAAGTTCCTGGTCAACACCGCCGGCTTCAGCAAGGACGCGGCCACGGCCATCAGCGCCGCCGCGCTGTTTGTGTTCATGCTGCTGCAGCCGGTGTTCGGCGCGCTGTCGGATCGCATCGGCCGCCGACCGCTGCTGATCGGCTTCGGCGTGCTGGGCGCGGCGCTGACGGTGCCGATCATGTCGGCGCTGGCGACCGCGACCAGCACCTGGTCGGCCCTGGGGCTGATCCTGGCGGCGCTGGTGATCGTGTCGGGCTACACCTCGATCAACGCGGTGGTGAAGGCCGAGCTATTCCCCACCGAGATCCGCGCCCTGGGCGTGGCGTTGCCCTACGCCGTGACCGTGTCGCTGTTCGGCGGCAGCGCCGAATTTGTCGCGCTGTCGTTCAAGGACGCCGGCCGCGAGAGCTGGTTCTACTGGTACGTGACGGGATGTATCCTGGTGTCGTTGATCGTTTACGTGTCGATGCGCGATACCCGCGACCGCGACCTGTCGGCATAGGCAGCCATGGGCCCGACCATCACCGACGACGACCGCGCCGCCTACGCCCGCGACGGCGTGGTGTGCCTGCGCGGCGCGGCGCCGCCCGCTTTCGTGGCGGGCGTGCTGGACTGGTGGCGGCGGGCCATGGAAGACGCCCATGTCTACGGCCTGGAAGACACCTCGGGCGAACGGCGGCGCAGGATCGCCGGCGCCTATGCCGTCAAGCACCTGAGCCGCAAGGTGCCCGAAGTGCGCGAGCTGCTGTTCGGCACGGCCGTTCCGGCCATGGTCGGCGCGCTGACGGGCGCGCGCGCGGTCGGATTCTACTGGGACCAGATGTTCGTGAAAGAACCGGGCACCCTGGGACGCACGCCCTGGCACAACGACGCACCGGGCCACCCCCTGCGCGGCGAGCAGATCGTGGGCGTGTGGATCGCCCTGGTCCCCGTCAGCCCCGACAACGGCCTTGAATGCCTGGGCGGCAGCCACCGCTGGGACGAGCGGTACTGGCCGGCCACCGCCGCCGGCGACCACACCCCGCCGCCGCCCGGACGGCGGCGCTGCCCCGATTTCGAGGAGCGGCGCGGCGATCCCGATTTGCGGTTTCTGAACTGGACCATGGTGCCGGGCGACGCACTGTTCATCCACCCGCGCACGCTGCACTTTTCGTGCGGCAACCGCACCGCCGACCGGCCGCGCATCGCTTACGCAACCTGGTGGCACGGCGACGACGTGACGTGGGACCCGCGCCCTGAATGCGAACCGTTGCCGCCAGGCGTGACGCCCGACATCGCGGTCACCGGCCTGCGGCCCGACGCGCCGGCCTGCCCGATCGTGTGGCGGGCGTGACCGCCGCTCAGGTGGGTCAGACGCCGCGCCCACGGTACGCCCGGCGCAACGCATTCAAGGCGGGGCGTTCCACCGCCAGCGTGACCAGCGCGGCCAGCGCCAGCGACACCGCGCACGCCGCGGCGATGCGCCCCGCCGGGGATACATCGGGCAGCGCCAGCATGACGTGGTAGCCGAGCGTGCGGTGGGTGATGTACAGCGCGTAGGAGATTCCGCCCAGCGCGGCCAGCGGCGGCCAGGCCAACACGCCCGCGCGCCCGGCGATGATCAGCGCCCACAGGCCGCAGACCGCCGCCATGACCGCGGCCGCCGCCCACGGCAGAAAAACGAAGAACCCGGCGATGCACGCCGCTAGCAGCGCCAGCAATGGCCGTGACCAGCCGCCGGTCCAGGCCCGATGGAACACGATTCCCGCGACGAAATACTGGGTGAAGTCGAGGTTCAACGCGACGGCGACCAGCGTGGGGACCGGCACGTTGCGCGGCCCAACGAGGTCACACGCAATGCCGAACGCCAGACCCGCCGCCAGCCATCCGGCCGCCGCGAACAGCAGGCGATGGAACTTCCCGGCCGCGAACAGCGCGAACATCAGCCCGTAGAACCCCAGTTCGGCGGTCAGCGACCAATACACGCCATCGACATGGCCCAGACCGACGAAACCCTGCAGCATGGTCAGGTTGATCAGGTACAAGCGCGTGTCGACCTGCCACGGCATCGGCGCGGACAAGGACCAGGCGAAGAAGGTGAGCGTGGCCGCGCACCAGTAGGCGGGGTAGAGGCGTGTGGCGCGCGAGACCACGAAATCGAGCGGCCGGCGCGCGCCGGCCAAGGTGTACGAGATAACGAACCCGCTGATCATGAAGAACACATAGACCGCGAGCTCGCCCAAAACCCGGTCGGGCACGCCCGGCAACTGCGGCAGGCGGGCATAGGCGTCCGAGCCCGCCGGAATCAGCGGATTGCGGTAGAGATAGTGGAACAGCATGACGGCGAGCGCGCACAGCCCGCGCAGGCCGTCGATCTCGCGGAAACGGGTGTGGTCCGGCATCGCCGCGACAGCCGGGATCTAGACGAGGTTTACCTTGAAGAACGCGATGGTTCGGTCCCACGCCAGCTTGGCCGGGGCGGCATCATAGCGTGCCTCGGCGGTGTCGTTGTGGAAGGCATGTTGGGCGCCGTCGTACATGTGCAGCTCGTACTTCACGCCGGCGGCCTTGAGCGCGGCCTCGTAGGCCGGGATGCCGGCGTTGATACGCTCGTCGATACCGGCATAGTGCAGCTGCAACGGCACCTTGATCTTGGCGGCATCCTCGGCGCTGGCCTGCGAGCCGTAGAACGGCGCGGCGGCGGCCAGCCCGACACTTTGCGCGTGCACCGCCATCTGGTTGCTCAT
>JANRJB010000172.1:0-5532 GCA_033764265.1 Rhodospirillaceae bacterium
ACGTAGACGCCGTCCCAATCCGGGCCCGGCGGGTGCGCCTTGAATTCCTCGATACGCTCCCGATACAGATCGTAGAACGCGGGCAGTTCGCCCGTCAGGCCCTTACCGATGACCGGGTTGGCCTTGCACTGGGCGATCAACTTGCGCGCTTCGGTCCAGTTTTGCGCCCGATACGCGGACATCATTGCATCGTGCGTCGTCTTGAGCTTCTTGAAGTCCGGGTCCTGGGCCAATTGTTCGTCGCCCAAGAGCGTGAAGATGCGCACCGCGCTCGCCTTGCCCTTCACCTTGATCAGGTCCAGCTCCAGAAGCGCGAACTCGCTGGCTTGCGCGGCGGTGCTTTCGCCCAGCACCGTCGTGACGTGATAAGTCTTCGACTGGCCTTCCAGCCGCGAGGCCAGATTGACGCTGTCGCCCAGCACCGAATAGTCGAAGCGCTGGGTCGACCCCATATTGCCGACGCAGGCGATGCCCGTGTTGATGCCGACGCCGACCGCCAGCACGCGGTGCTCGCGGTTCTCGGCTTTGGCTTCGGCTTCGAGAATCACATTCACATCGTGCACGGCCTGGATCATGCCCAGCGCCGAACGGCAGGCGTACTTGGCGTGGTCGCGCACATCGAGCGGGGCGTTCCAGAACGCCATGATGCAATCGCCCATGTACTTATCGATGGTGCCGCGGTTCGACAGGATCACGTCGGTCATCGGCGTCAGCAGGCGATTGATCAGCTTGGTCAGGCCTTGCGCGTCGAACAGCTCGGAGATCCCGGTGAATCCGCGGATGTCGGAGAACATGAAGGTCATCTCGCGGTTCTCGCCGCCCAGCTTCAGCTTGGTCGGATCGTTGGCCAGCGTCTCCACCAGGTCGGGCGACAGGTACTGACCGAACGCGGCGCGCACCTGTTTCTTCTGCGCCTCGGTGGAACTGAACGCGGCGTAGGTCAGAAAGATGTAGAACATCACCACCACCGATGTCGGGAAGGTGGGGTCGTAAAGTTCCAGACGCGTCGCGTAGGCGTTCCAGCAGTAACCGATGATCGCCCCGGCGATGACCAGCACGGTCACCGCGCCGACGCGCGCGCTGACCATCGGGGTCAGGATGATGATGACCAGTCCCGCGATGATCGCGGTCACGATCTCGTCGCCGTTGGCTTCGGGCAACCGCTTGAGTTGCTGGTTGAACAGGATGTTCTCGATGATGTTGGCGTGCACTTCCACGCCGGGGAGCACCGGATCGAGCGGCGAGGCACGCACGTCCTGCAACGCCTGGGCCGAGGCGCCGACCAGCACGTACTTGTCCTTGAAGCGCGCCGGATCGACACGGTCCATCACCACGTCGGTCGCCGACACGTAGTTCTGTTTGTACAGATCGTGGGGCGTGTAATAGACCCAGATCTTGCCTTGCGGATCGGTCAGGACGTTTGTGCGGTCGCGCGTGCCGCGCGGCCGCATCGACAGGACCTCCAAGGTTCCGTTGTCGGAATTGACGACGACTTCGATGGTGCGCGCGCCCAGCCCGACGCGCAGCATCTCGAGCGTCAGGGCCGGCAACAGACCCTGCAGTTTCGCGTCGTCGCTGGCGGTGCGGAACCGCCTGATCTTCATCAGCAGCGGCACTTCGCGCACGATGCCGTCCAGCCGGTTTTGCGCCACGCTGAAAATCGCGTTCCCCGCCGCCGCCTGTTCCAGAATCGGGATCGGTCGAAGCACGAATTCCTGGTTCTCGATCACGGCGGCCGGGTCGGGCCCCTTGACCGCAAACGACGTGCGCAGCGGCTCGGAATTGGCGATATCGGCGGATTGCGCGAACGTCGCGCCCAGCACGACAATGCCGCTTTTCTTCATCGCCTCGGCCAGCACTTCGTCGTTGGTTTTGAGCGACGTGAGCTTGGATAAGGTCGCCTCGTCCAAACCCTCGACCGAGCGGGCGACGGTGGCGATCGAGGTGCGGTCGGCTTCCGAGAAAACGACGTCGAAACCGATGACCTTGGCGCCCATCGCGGTCAGCTTCTCCACCATGTCGGCGATGGTGGTGCGTTGCCAGGGCCACTGGCCCTGTTCGGCCAGGCTTTTCTCGTCCAGGTCGACGATCACCACCGGTCCATCGGGCGTGAACGGCCGCGGCTTGATCTGTTGGAAAACGTCGAAGGTCTGGGCACGCAGGCGCTGGGCCCACTGGGGTTCGTCGAAGCGCAGCGCGACGATTCCGACCAGCAGCAAGATCGTCGTCAGGCGGCCGGACAGGATCCAGGACTTGCGAAACCCCTTCCACCACCACGACCAGCTTAGAGCCTTGGCCCAGCTCCACCCGGCGAACGGCGCGGCCAGCCACGACCGGAGGCGCCCCGCCGCGGACGTTTTCGGGCCGTCGCCTTCGGGCTGGAACGTGTCGTCGCGCATCGCGCGGGCCTGCCGGAAATCCACTATCCTGTCGCAAACATTAACCTATTCGACGGCGGTGTACTACCGATTGCAGACCAAAACCGCTAGATTGTCGCCAACGCGGAAACACCAACCTCATGACCGACACCGCAAGCGACACCGCCGCCCAACCGGCGCCGCCCGTTTCGTACGGTTGGCTGCGGCCTTTCGTCGACCCGTTGCGCCCCCTGTACAAGGAGGTGCTGGCGGTGTCGCTGTTCGTCAACCTGCTGGCGGTATCGGCGCCGATCTTCGTGCTGCAAGTCTACGATCGCGTGGTTTACCAGCGCGGCATGAGCACCCTGGTCGGCCTGTCGATCGGCATGGTGATCGTGGTGGTGTTCGACTTCATCATGCGTCAGACGCGATCCAAGCTGATGCAACACGCCGCGCTCAAGCTCGACGTCGCCATCGGCCGGCGCCTGTTCGACAAGGTCATGGGCCTGCCCCTGCGCACCCTTGAATCGCGTCCGGCGTCGTTCTGGCAGACTATGTTTCGCGACGTCGAGATGGTGCGCAACATGCTGTCGGGCCCGTCGGCGGTCCTGGTGGCCGACCTGCCCTTCGCCTTCCTGTTCCTCGGCGTCATCTTCATCATCGCCTGGCCGCTGGCCTGGGTGATCCTGCTCATGTTTTTCGTGTTCGTGGCCCTGGCCGCGCGCTCGGGCGCAGTGGTGGCCGCCGCCGCCGAGGCCGAACGCACCACCTCGCTGTCGCGCGATGCGCTGATGGGCGAGCTGGTCTACGGTCGGGCGACGATCAAAGCGCTGGCCCTGCAGTCGCGGGTGCGCGGATTGTGGGAAGATCGCCAGGCCGAAACCATCGAGCATTCGATCGCTCGCGGCGGCAAAGGTGATTCCTACATTACCGCGGCGCAGTCATTGATGACGATCACCACCATCCTGATGACCGGGATCGGGTCGCTGGCGATCATGGATCAGAAGATGACCATCGGCTCGCTGATCGCCGCCAACATGCTGTCGAGCCGCATCCTGGGGCCGTTCAACCAGTTGGTCGGGGCGTGGCGCGGGTTCGGCCTGTTCAAGCAGTCGGTCGGCCGGCTGGGGCACCTGTTCGCCGAAAGCCAGGAACTGGCCGAAAGTCCGATCGCCCTGCCCCGCCCCAAAGGCCGCGTGACCCTGGAAAACGTGTCGTTCAAATACGCCGAGAATGCGCCGCCGGTGATCGATGGCCTGAGTCTCGATATTCAAGCCGGCGGCATCACCGCGATCATGGGCCGCAACGGCTGCGGCAAGACCACGCTGCTCAAGCTGATCCTGGGGCTGTACAAGCCGACCGAAGGCCGTGTGCTGCTGGATTCCGCCGACGTTTCCCAGTTCGCCCGCGACACGCTGGCGCAATGGATCGGCTACGTGCCGCAGGAGTGCATCCTGTTCAACGGCTCGATCCGCAGCAACATCGCCTATGCCCGCCCGGATGCGACCGATGCCGACGTGGTGCGCGCAGCGACGCTGTCGCAGGCCCATGGGCTGGTGATCGATCTGCCGCAGGGCTACGGCACGCCGGTCGGCGAGGCCGGCAGCCGGCTGTCGGCAGGCTTGCGCCAGCGTATTGCAATTGCACGCGCCTTTGTCGGCGATCCACCGGTGCTGGCGCTTGACGAGCCCACCGCCAGTCTGGACCGCCAAGCCGAGGAGGGCTTGCGCGACACGCTGGTGGACATGGGCCGCACCCACACCGTGCTGATGGTCACTCACAGCCCCGTACTTCTGCAGGCGTGCAATCACATCATCTACATGGAGGCGGGCCGCATCCGCGCCGCCGGCCCCGCCGCCAAAGTGCTCGATTTCATCGCCGCGCAGCGCACGCCCACCCCGCCCGGCGCCGTGCCGTTGCCGGTGGCCAAGTCCGCGCAGCAGAAATAGGCACCGAACATGTCAGAAGCCGCCGCAACCGCTCCAGCGCCGATAGCCGCCGCCGCACCCGCGCGGCTGGAAGCGTTGGTGGCCAGCCACGACGCGCCCAGCTGGAGTCGGATTGCACGGATCATCATGATCATGCTCGCGGGGTTTCTGGCGTGGGCGATGTTCGCCCGCCTGGAAGAGGTCTCGATCGCGCCCGGTGAAGTGGTCCCGCAGGGCCGCATCAAGACGATCCAACACCTGGAAGGCGGCATCATCGACGAGATCTTCGTGCGCGAGGGCGACACCGTGCAAGTCGACGACCCGCTAGTGCAGCTCGATCTGGCGGGTGCGTCCCAGGCCAATTTGATGGAATTGAAAGTCCGACTTGACGGGCTGTTGTTGACCAAGGCGCGGCTTGAGGCCGAGGCGGAGCTGCGCGCGCCGGTTTTTCCGGCCGACATCGCCCAGCGCCAAGCCACGCTTGTGGCCGCCGAACTGGCCGCCTACGAAGCCCGCCAGAAGGAGTTGATCACCACGCGCGCGGTGCTGGAAAGCCAGTTCAAACAGCGCGAGCGCGATGTGCGCGAGGTTGCCGCACGCCTGTCGGCGGCTGAAAACGGGCTCGATCTCGCGCGGCAACGCCTGACCATGTCGGAGGATCTGCTCGGCCAGGGCCTGACCTCGCGCATGGAACACACCGAACTGCAAAGCCAGGCGGCCGCGCTGACCGGGGAGGCCGAAGGTCTGCGCGAGGCCCTGCCGCGAGCCCGGGCGGCGCTAGACGAGGCGCGTGATCGGGTCAACGAACTGAATGCGAAGTTCAGCCGTGAAGCCTTGGACCTGCTGAAAGAGACCGAGCTCAATATCGCCCGCACGCAAGAGCTATTGACCACCGCCACCGACCAGGAAACCCGCACGGCGGTGAAAAGTCCGATCAAGGGCGTGGTCAAGAACATGCGCTACAACACCATCGGCGGCGTGGTCCGGCCGGGCGAACCGATCCTCGACATCGTGCCGTCGGAAGACACCCTGGTGGTCGAAGCGCGGCTGAACCCCATGGACCGCGGCTTCGTTCGCGCCGGCCAGAAGGCCAGCGTCAAGATCGACACCTTCGACTATGCGCGATACGGCAGCATCGACGGCGAAGTTATCTCGGTGGCGCCCGATTCCACCGTGCCGGAGAACGGGATGCCGTTTTTCAAGGTGATGGTGCGCACCGAGAAGCCGTACCTGGGCGAGGAAAGCGA
>JANRJB010000174.1:0-3709 GCA_033764265.1 Rhodospirillaceae bacterium
CATGAACGCCGCCATCTCGGCCACCGAGCAGCGATCCGCCCGCCGGCGCAGGGCCGCGATGCGGTGCAGGCGCACGCCTTTGACCGTTTCCTCGGGCGGACTGCCGCCCCAGGCGGCGGTCAGCACGTGAACCTGCTCGCCCATCGCCGCCAGCTCGTGGCCGATGTGCAGGGTGGCATTGCCGCCGCCGCCGCCCAGCGGCGGATACTCGTAGTTGATCAACAGGATGCGGCGCGGTTCGGACACGGGGTGATGGCGGCTGAAACGGGGTGTGGACGGAATTTGCGGCGCGGGTGCGGCGCATTATAGAACTGAGCACAGCATTATAGGCGGTCGGCCCCAGGCAGTCATGGCGCGTGTACCTGAATCTCCGGCCCCGTCCGGCCCGGCGCGCGCCTGGGTGTGGTTCGCGCTCAAGGCCGTCATCGGCGGCGGCCTGTTGGCGTTCATGCTGAGCCGCGTGTCCCTGGGCGACAGCCTGGCGGCGCTGTCCGGCGTGTCGGCGGCCGCCTGGGTGCTGGCGCTGGTGCTGGCCGTTATCGCCCACGCGGTCAATGCGGCCAAGCTGTGCGGCTTCATCCCCGGGTTTGCGTTCTGGCCCAGCCTGCGCTTCACCTTCATCGGCACGCTGTATGGCACCGTTCTGCCGAGCCCGCTGGCCGGCGACGCGGTCAAAGCGGTGCGCATGGCCCGCGCCGGCGATGACCCGGGGCCGATTGTCGCCGCGGTGATCCGCGACAAGGTCATGGGCCTGGCGGCGCTGATCGCCTTGTCGCTGGCGGCTGTGCCGGTCGCCGGCCTGCCCGGACGCGGCGAGACGGCGGCGCTGTTCATCGCCGGGCTTGCCGCCGCGGCTTTGCTGTGGCTCGTGCTCGACCGCGCGCCGCGCCACGGCCTGCTCGCGCCGCTGATGCGCCATCTGCCGCCCGCGGCCGCCGCCGGCCTCGGCCGTGGTCAGCTCGCGCGCAACTTCGTCTGGGGGCTGGTGTTCCAGGCTCTGGTGGTGGCGATCTTCGCCATCCTGGGCCATGACGTGGGCATCACCATTTCGGTGGCCGACTGGACGGTGGTGGTCGGCCTGGTCTCGGTGATCCTGCTGTTGCCGGTCACTGTCGCCGGACTGGGCTTGCGCGAAGGCTCGCTGGTCGGGCTGCTGGGCGCGCTGGGGCAAAGCGGCGAGGCCGCGCTCGCGCTGTCGTTCGCGGTGCTGATCCTCAGCCTGGCCACCGCCGGGGTCGGGCTGATCTTCGACCTAGCGGGTCGCGATCGGATCGGCGCGCGCGCATGACGGTGTCGCCCGAACATGGCGCGGCGATCGACGAATGGGCCCGGGCCCTCTTGTCCGATCCCGACATGCAGCAGATGGGGCACGGCCAAAGCGCAACCGACCTGGGGCTCGGGTGGCTTTACTACGCCCTGGCGCGCACGCAGAAGCCAGCGCACGCCGTGGTCATCGGCTCGTGGCGCGGGTTCGTGCCGCTGATCCTGGGCAAGGCGCTGCACGACGCGGGCCACGGCGGCACGGTCACGTTCGTCGACCCGTCGCTGGTCGACGATTTCTGGGCCGACCCGGCGCGTGCCGCGGCCCAGTTCGCCCGCTTCGGCGTGTCGAACGTTTGCCATCACCGCATGACGTCGCAGGAGTTCGCCGCCTCGCCGGCCTTCGCGGCGTTGCCGCCGGTCGGGCTGTTGTTCGTCGACGGCCTGCACACGTTCGAACAGGCCAAATTCGATCACGAGACTTTCGTACCATTTCTGACCGACGATGCCGTGGTGCTGTTCCACGACAGCATCCGCGTGCGCACCTCGCGCATCTACGGGCCTGACCGGGCCTACGAACACCGCGTGAAAGACTACATGGACAGCCTGCGCGCCGACCCCGCGTTCGAGGTGCTGGCGTTTCCGCTGGGCGACGGGCTCACCCTGGTCAGGCGGCGGGGCGCGCCCGCATGACCGCGCCACAGAATCTTTGGGCCGTCACCTGCCTGTTCAATCCGCAGGGCTACCGCCAGCGGATGAACAATTACCGCGTCTTCCGCGCCCGGCTCGGTGCGCCTTTGCTGGCCGTCGAGCTGTCGTTCGACGGCCGTTTCGCGCTCGGCCCCGCCGACGCCGACATCCTGGTGCGGCTCACCGGCGGTGACGTGATGTGGCAGAAGGAACGCCTGCTCAACATCGGTGTGTCGCAGTTGCCGGCCGAATGCGACGCGGTCGCGATGCTTGACGCCGACGTGGTGCTGGCCACGCCCGACTGGCCGGCGCGCGCGCTGCGGGCGCTGCGGGATCACGCGGTGGCGCACCTGTTCAGCCGCGCGGTGCTGCTGGGGCCTGGGGCCGCGCCGGAGCCGGCGTCCGAACCGCGCGCCATCGGCACGCGCGCCTCGGTAGTCGCCGGTTTGAACGGCGGCGCGTCGGCCGAGGCGTGTCTGGCCGATCCCGACATCACCGGGCCGGACAAGTTCACGCCCGGGTTTGCCTGGGCCTATCGCCGCGCGTTGTTGGAGCGCCACGGCCTGTACGAGGCGTGCGTCATCGGTGGCGGCGATACCGCCATGATCGCCGCCGCCACCGGTCACTTCGCCGCCGCCGAACGCCGCCACGCCATGACGCCGGCGCAGCGGCAGTTTTACCGGGCGTGGGCGGAGCCATGCGCTGCCACGGTCGCGGGCCGCGTCGGCGTGCTCGACGGCACGCTGTATCACCAGTGGCACGGCACGCTGGAAAACCGCCGCGCCGGGCAACGCCATGTCGATCTCGCCGCCCTCGGCTTCGATCCGGCCGCCGACCTGAAGGGCGAACCCGGCCGGCCGTGGCGCTGGGCCGGCGACCGGCCCGAACTGAGGACCTTGCTGGCCGATTACTTCGCCGGCCGGCGCGAGGACGATCACGCCGCGTCGGGACCATGACGCCATGACCGCCGCACCCACTGGCCTGTGGGCCGTCACCTGCCTGTTCAATCCGAACGGCGCACGCACGCGGGCCGACAACTACCGTGTCTTTCGCGATCGTCTCGGCGTGCCGCTCGTGGCGGTGGAGCTGTCGTTCGACGGCGCCTTCGCGCTTGGCCCCGCCGACGCGGACATCGTTGTCCGGCTCAACCGCGGCGACGTGATGTGGCAGAAGGAACGGCTGCTCAACATCGGCATCGCCCGCCTTCCGGCCGCGTGCGCGGCCGTCGCGGTGTTCGACGCCGACATCGTCATGGCCGACGCCGACTGGGCCGATCAGACGGTGCGTGCCTTGTCGCAAACGCCGGCGGTTCAGCTGTTTTCGCAGCTGTACCTGCTGGCCCGCGGCGTCGTACCGCGCACCGATGCGCCGCTGCACCACCTCGGCCGGCGCACGGCGGTCGCCGCGGCTCTGCGGCAGGGCCTGGCGGTCGACGCCGTCTTCAGCGATCCGCGGGCGGCGAGCCCGGCGCCGCTTCACCGGCCATTACTCTCGTGGGGCGCGGCATGGGCGTACCCCAAGGCCCTGCTGGATCGCCATGGGCTTTACGACGCGCATATTCTGTTCGGCGGCGACACCGCCATCGCCGCGGCGTGCTCCGGCGAGGCGGCGATGGCCGCGCTGGAAAACCGCCACGCCCTGACGGCCGCGCATCGCCGGCACTATCGGGCCTGGGCGGCCGGCTGGGCCGCCGACGCCGGCGGGCGCATGGCGGCATTGCCGGGGATTGCGTTCCACCTGTGGCACGGCAGCACGACCG
>JANRJB010000199.1:0-4464 GCA_033764265.1 Rhodospirillaceae bacterium
TCGCCGTTCTCGATCAGCGCCACGTCGGTCGAGGTGCCGCCCATGTCGAAGGTCAACAGGTTCTTGTAGCCGGCCTGGCGCGAGACCCACAGCGCGCCGGCGACGCCGCCGGCGGGGCCCGACATCATCAGGTTGACCGGCTGGTCGGCGGCGTTGGCGAAGGCCATCAGGCCGCCGTCGGAGCGCAGCACCTTGTACTTGGCCTGCATCTTCTTGGCGGCGAAGGTGTTCTCGAGATTGCGCAGGTAGCGGCCGACGGTCGGGCGGACGTAGGAGTTGGCCACCGCGGTCAGGGTGCGCTCGTACTCGTACATCTCGGGCAGCACTTCATGGCTCAGACTGACCGGCACGTCGGGGTAGACCTGCTGGATGATCTCGCGGATGCGGCGCTCGTGCGCGCCGTTGGCGAAGGCGTTCATCAGCGACACGGTGATCGCCTGGACCTTGTTGTCCTTCAGCTTCTGGACCGCGGCGCGCACCGAGGCCTCGTCGATGCCGCGCACCACGTCGCCGCGCGCGCCGATGCGCTCTTTCACCTCGACGGTGTTTTCCAGCATCGCGAGCGGCAGCGGCTTGTTCCAGATGATCCAGCCGGCCAGGCCGCCGGGCACGAACGAGCGGGCGATCTGCAGGACTTGCTTGTAGCCTTCGGTGACGATCAGGCCGACGACCGCGCCCTTGCCTTCCAGCACGGCATTCGTCGCGACGGTCGTGCCGTGCATGAACTCGGTGATCTGGGCGGGGGTGATGCCGGCGTCGGCGCAGATGCGCTCGATGCCCGTCATCACGCCGATCGATTGGTCCTGCGGCGTCGAGGGCGTCTTGGCCCGGAAGGTTTCGCCGGTGGCTTCGTTGATCAACAGGAGGTCGGTGAACGTGCCGCCGACATCGCAGCCCAAACGATAGGTCATGGTCTCGCTCGTCCCTTCGTGCTCATTTTGTGGAGTGGGTCCCGCCGCATGAGGTCACGCCGCGGCGGCGGTTTGGGCGGTTGTTCGACCGCCATCGCCCCCCATTCGGCGCAACCCTAGTCAATCGTTCCGGCAAAGGCGACTCAGAAACAGGTCGCCGCCGCCGGGCCGGTGAGGTAGCGCAAATTACCCGCCAATGCCAGGGGGAAGCGCCCCGACTCACCGCCGGTTACGCGGCCCGGGCGACGTTGGGAAACACGCCGGCCTTGCCCAGCATGGCCGGGATCGGCTTGCCGAGTCGGTCCTCGACCCATTGGGCGGTGGCGATCACCTTGTCGATGTCCACGCCGGTCGACACGCCCATGCGGTTCAGCATGTAGATCAGGTCTTCCATGGGGATGTTGCCGGTCGCCCGGGGCGCGAACGGACAGCCGCCGATGCCGCCGGTGGAGGCGTCCAGGAAATCGGCCCCGGCCATGACCGCGGCGTAGGCGTTGGCCAGCCCGGTGTTGCGGGTGTTGTGCAGGTGGACGCGGATCGGCGTGGACGGCAGCGCGTCCTTGACCCGCTTGATCAGGTCCGACACGTGCACCGGGTCGCCGCAGCCGATGGTGTCGGCCAGCGCGATCTCGTCCGGGCTGACCTCGGCGCAGCGTTTGGCGATGTCGACCACGCGCGCGGCCGGCACCTCGCCCTCGAACGGGCAGCCGAACGACGCGCCGATGGTCACCGAGGTCTTGAAGCCCTGGGACTTGGCCAGCGCGCCGACCTCCTGCCAGGCCTTGACCGTCTCGGCCGAGGTCATGCCCTGGTTCTTGGTGGCGAAGGTATCGGTGGCGACCACCGCGTAGCCGACCTCGTCGACCTTGGCGTCACGGGCGCGTTCGAAACCTTTCATGTTCAGGATCAGGCCGATGTAGCTGGCGCGGCCGTTGCGCGGCACCTGGGCCAGCACCGCCTCGGCGTCGGCCATCTGCGGCACCCGCTTGGGGTTGACGAAGCTGGCCACCTCGATGCGGCGCACGCCGGCGTCGATCGCCCGCTTGATGAATTCGACCTTGTCCTCGGTCGGCATGATCTTGGGTTCGCTCTGCAGGCCGTCGCGCGGGCCGACCTCGACCAGGGTGACGGACTTTTTGGCGGGCGTGGAGGTGTTCATGGGGCTTCCCGATCGGGCCAAAGGGTTGGAACGGACGGATTTGAACGACTGCTGGTTAGATAGCACGCCGGCGGCCAAAGTGTAGGTCCCGCCAAATCTTTGGTCACCGCCCGCCATTCGGATGAAAGCGGCGAAATCGCCCCCGGCGGCGCTTGCCAGAGCCGCCGGGGGCCGGGTATAGCCCGCCTCGCGGCGCGGCTGCCGCCAAACCTTCATTTTCGAGCCGGCGGGGAAAGGATCGGGGACCATGGCAGGCGAGAACGGCCCGTTGACGGGCCTCAGGCTGATCGAAATGGGCCAGTTGCTGGCCGGTCCGTTCTGCGGCCAGCTGATGGCAGACTTCGGCTGCGAGGTCATCAAGATCGAGCAGCCCAAGCTGGGCGATCCGATGCGCGAATGGGGCCGGGAAAAGGCCGCCGGCAAGTCGCTGTGGTGGCCGATCGTCGCCCGCAACAAGAAATCCATAACCCTGAATGCGCGCGTGCCCGAGGGCCAGGAGCTGATCCGCAAGCTGGTGGCGAAGTCGGACTTCCTGCTCGAGAACTTCCGCCCCACCACCATGGAAAAGTGGAACCTGGGCTACGACGTGCTGTCCAAGATCAACCCGGGGCTGATCATGATCCGGGTGTCGGGCTACGGCCAGACCGGGCCCTATTCGCACAAGGCCGGCTATGCCGCCGTCGGCGAAGCCATGGGCGGCCTGCGCTATGTGGTCGGCGACCCCTCGACGCCGCCGAGCCGGGTCGGCATCTCGCTGGGCGACACCACCGCGGCCACCTACGCCTGCATGGGCGCCTTGATGGCCCTGCACCATCGCCACGTCACCGGCCGCGGCCAGGTGGTCGATTCCGCCATCTACGAGTCGGTGCTGCAGCTGATGGAATCGCTGATCACCGAATACGACAAGGCCGGCTTCATCCGCGAGCGCACCGGCTCGATCCTGCCCAACGTCGCGCCGTCGAACGTCTATCCGGCCAAGGACGGCAACTTCCTGATCGCCGCCAACCAGGACACCGTGTTCCGCCGCCTGACCGAGGCCATGGGCCGCCCCGAGCTGGGCACCGACGAACGCTACGCCACCCACACCGCGCGCGGCCAGCGCCAGAAGGAACTGGACGACCTGATCGGCGCCTGGACCAAAACCAAGACGGTCAAGGAACTGGAAGACCTGATGGACAAGGCCGGCGTGCCGTCGGGCCTGATCTACCGCGCGCCCGAGATGCTGAACGACGCCCACTTCAAGGCGCGCGAAGCCATCGTCGAGGTCGCCGACAAGACGCTCGGCAAGCTCAAGATGCAAAGCACCTTCCCCAAGCTGTCCGCGACCCCGGGCCAGGTGCGCTGGACCGGCCCCGACCTGGGCGAGCACAACGACGACATCTACAAGACCGTGCTCGGCCTGGACGACGCCACCCTCAAGGACTACGCCGCCCGCGGCATCATCTAAACCGTCGCGAAAAAATGCGCTTGCGCCATGAAGGGCCCGCCGACCGGCGGGCCCTTTTTTCGTGGGATCGCGCTTTTCGCAACGCATGCGTGCAGCGGGGGCGATGATTAAACGTCCGGAGGGCAAACGATCGCCGATCATCGCTCGCCAAATGCCCACGCCCGGCTTATGGTTCCGGCAAAACAATCAATAAGTTGTGGTGGGTTGATGGAAGAACGTCTGACGCCGGGCGTTCGCGGGTTCTTCGAGTACTGGAAGTCGCTGCCGCGGACCGGACTGTTGCCGCACGTGCGCGACTACCTGGACCATGCGCGGCCCGACCTGCAGCCGAACGTGCTGATGCTGGACGTGCACAGCGCCGGCGAGATCAACGTGCGCCTGATCGGCACCCGGCTGGTGGATCTGACCGGCCGCGAGCTGACGCGCACCAACGCGCTCGACATCTACGCGCCCGAGCTGCGCGCCGAGGTCGGAAAAAGCTGCGTGACCATGGTGCAGCGGCCGTGCGGACAGCTCAGCAAGCGCACCGTCAAGTCCTCGGGCGGCATGCTGCTGGCGGCCTCCAGCATCGCCCTGCCGGTGCAGGTCGACACGCCGATCCTGGGCTGCCTGGCCACCTTCACCGAAATGCACGATCCGGTCGCCACCGACGAGACCATGATCGTGGTGCAGCGCATCGGCGACCGGCGCTGGATCGATATCGGCGCCGGCATCCCGGGCTGAGCGGTCGCGCCGCCGTCGCGCGGCCGTCGAGCCGCTTGACTTGCGCCCGTGCTCAACTCCACAAAACCCGCAGCAAGATTGTACCGGGCGGAGACCGACATGGCCGATCAGGCGTTGAACCAGGACTACGGCAAGGCCGGCTTCGGCGGCCGGCTCGATTTCGGCCAGCGGCCGTGCCTGCTGCACGTGGATTTCGCGCGCGCCTACATCGACCAGGCGTGCAG
>JANRJB010000213.1:0-5368 GCA_033764265.1 Rhodospirillaceae bacterium
TCGACGTCAGCCGGTCGCGCGGCTCGATTTTCGAGCTGCACGACATCGAGCGGGTCGAGGTGGTCAAGGGCCCACAGGCGACGCTGTTCGGCACCGCCGCCTCGGTCGGCGCCATCAGCGTGATCTCGGCCAGGCCGCAGCGGGAGCGTCAGGGTTCCGTGTCGCTGGGTTCAGGCAATTACGGCGAGTGGAAGACCCGCGGCTTCATCACTGGCGGTTCCGACACCGTGCAGGGCCGTATCGCGTGGATTTATAAGGTACGGGACGGATTCATCGACAATATCGCCGGTCGGCCCGGCTCGCAGACCGCGGCGGCGCCGGACGAACCGGCGCTCAACGGCACGGAAACGCTCGCCGCCCGGGCCAGCGCTCGCGTCGTGCCGTCGGACGACCTCGAGGCCAACGTCATCGTCAACTTCCAGAAAGACACGCCGCCGGCCACGTCGTTCAAGTCGCGCCGCTTTCCGCCGACCGGCGGCAGCACCAATCCCAACACGTTCGCGGAATTGGGCGGCTCGCCGTTCACCCGCGAGCACTTGGGCGACCGGCTGGGCATCGACCGTGATTCGTTCGGCGCGACCTTCCTGGTCGACTACCGCTTCGACGAGGCCTGGTCGCTGGCCTCGATCACCGGCTATCGAGAGTTCGAATCGCTGGAGGTGTTCGACGCCGACGGCACCGGCGCCTACTGGCTGGAGTTCGCCGAGGACGCCAGCGGCCAGCAGTGGAGCCAGGAACTGCGCGTCAATTACACCGGCGCAGCCATCGATGCCTTCGCCGGCGCGAGTTTCTTCCACGAGCAGGGCACCCAGCGGGTACCGTTTTCCACCGATGTCGGCGTGTTCCTGGTGTGCTCCGGCTTCGTGCCGGGCGTGCCCTGCTTCCGCGCCGATGGCCGCACCAACTCGGCGGCACCCGTGCCGGTGCCGTACACCCAGGAATTCTCCAACCACGGCCGCTTCGACACCTGGTCGGTCTATGCCGACGCCAGTTACGACATCCTGCCCGAGCTCGAGGCCACCATCGGCGTGCGCTACGTGTCCGAGGACCGCACCTCGGGCGCCTCGGGCATCGCGCCGAACAACCCCATCACGCGGGCGCCGCTGCTGCCGTTCAGCAACACCAACGGCGTGGCCGTCAACGTCAACGAGACCTATGACGCGATCATCCCGCGCTTCAACCTGAGCTACCGGCCGGACGCTGACTTGTCGTTCTACGCCACCGCCGGCAAGGGCCGTCGCTCGCCGGTGATCGATGTGCAGGGCCGGCTGGTTAATGGCACACCGACCGCGGCGGCGACCTTCATCCCCGCCGAGATCGTGTGGAACTACGAAGGCGGCTTCAAGACCGCGCTGGCCGACGGGCGGGTGACGGTCGACGGCGCGGCTTACTACCAGACCTATTCCAGCTTCCAGACCTCGGTATTGATCGACGGTCGAATCACGCCGCTGAACGGCGGTTCGGCGACCATGAAGGGCGCCGAGGTCGCGGTATCCGCGGTGCCGATCGACGACCTGAGCGTGTTCGCGACCGGCAACTTCATCGACGCCAAATTCGATGACACCGACGACGCGGGGAATCGACAGGCGTTCGCGGGCAACCGCTTCCGCCTGCAACCCGAATGGGCGATGTCGGCGGGCTTGACCTACGAATGGCGCTATGTCGACCCGGGAACGGTGTTCGTGACGCCGCTGTGGACCTACCGCAGCCGCGTTTTCTTCGAGGATCGCAACACGCCCATCGCCGGCTTCGCCATCGCCCAGCCCGGCCTGCACCTGGTCAACCTGCGTTTCGGCTATCGCGGCGCCGACGACCGTTGGGAACTGACCGGCTACGTCGAGAACCTGTTCGACGAAGAGTACATCATCGACGCCGGCAATACCGGCGGCTCGTTCGGCACGCCGACGTTCATCGCCGGCCCGCCGCGGTTCTATGGCGTCGAGCTGACCGTCAAATTCTAAGGAGGATCGGATGCGGCCAACCAATGCCGATGACGCCGTCACCCGCCGGCGTCTGATCGCCGCCCTGGGCGCTGGCGCGGTCGCGACCGCCGCCGCCCCCAAGCCTGCGGCGGCCGCCGGCGCGGCGTTCACGCACGGCGTCGCGAGCGGCGATCCGTTGCACACCTCGGTCATCATCTGGACCAGGGCCCAAAGCGTCGACGGCGCACCGGTCAGCCTGGAATGGCAATTGTCGGACTCCGAGCGGTTCGCCACGGTGCTGCGCCGGGGCATCACATCGACCGACGCAAGCCGCGATTTCACGGTGAAGGTCGAAGTAACCGATCTGGAGCCGGGCAGGATTTACTTCTACCGCTTCGTCGCGGGCACGGTGGTGTCGCCGGTCGGCCGGACCCGCACCTGGCCCGACCGGGGCACGGCGCCGGTCAACTTGGCGCTGATGTCCTGCTCCAACTTCGGGTTCGGTTACTTCAACGTCTATCGCGACTGCGCCGCGCGCGACGACATCGACGCCGTGGTCCATGTCGGCGATTACATCTACGAATACGGCCCCGCGACCTACGCCGACAAGGCAATGGAAGACGCCGGCCGCATGGTCGAACCGCGCCGCGAGATCGTGTCCCTGGCCGACTACCGGCAACGCTATGCCACCTATCGCGGCGATCCGGACCTGCAGGAGATTCATCGCCGATTGCCGTTTATCGTGGTCTGGGACGATCACGAGATCACCAACGATGCGTTCAACGCCGGCGCCGAGAACCATCAACCGGCCGAGGGCGATTATGCCGCACGCAAGCGGGCGGCTTTGCGGGCCTATTTCGAAGGGATGCCGATCCGGCCGCTGTCGCCCGACGCCGCCGGGCGCATCTACCGCAGCTTCGAGATCGGCGACCTGGCGACACTGGCGATGCTGGACACGCGCATCTACGGGCGCGAACGGCCGCCCAGCTACACGACCGACGTGCCATTGGTCGCGCAACTGACGGCCGCCGGCGCCACAATGCCGGTGCCCTTCGACACCACCACATCGCCGTCCACCGCGAAGCCCGAGTTGTCTGCCACGGTGGCCGGCGACAAGGCCAAGCTGCCGCCCGGCCACGGCTTCATGCCCGATTTCGACGCCTTCCGCCGCAACGTCCTGAATGCACCGCGCTCGATCCTGGGTGGCGAACAGGAGGCTTGGCTGCGCGCAACACTGGCCGCGTCCAAGGCGCGCGGCGTGCCGTGGCAGATCCTCGGCCAGCAAACCTTGATCGGCACGCTCGTTCCGGTCGATCCCGCGCCGCTCGCCGATCCGGGCCGCAAGCCCATGGTCGAGGCCGAATTGCTGAAGTTCGTGCCGGTTCTGGAGCGAAACGGCTTGCCACTGCTGCTGGACACCTGGGGCGGCGGTTATCCAACCGCCAAAGCCGCGCTGCTGGCCGACCTGAAAGCCCATGCCGCAAATTCCATCGTCCTGACCGGCGACAGCCACAACGCGTGGTCGTTCGCCTTCAAGGATGACACCGGCGAAACCCTGGCGGTGGAATTCGGTTGCGCGTCGGTCACGTCGCCGGGCTTGGAGACCTACATGGCGGCCGATCCGGCCAAGATGACCACGGCGCTGAAAGCCCGTAATCCCGACCTGCTGTATTGCGAGGTCGGCTCGCGCGGTTATACCGTCGTACGCCTGAGCGAAGCCGCGGTCACCGCCGAATTCGTGGTGGTCGACACCGTGAAAAAGCGGGACTTTACCGCCCGGGTGGATCGGCGCCTGACGGTGAACCCGCGCGGGCCGGCCGGCGCCATGACAGTGGCGGCGATGTAACGGCGGTGCGCCGCGATCAGCCCTGCAGCCGCTCGATGATCTCGATGGCGGCGCGTTCGCCCGATTCCATGGCCGATTCCATGCCGACGTCGAGCCGGCGGGTGTGCTCGCCCGCGAAATGCAGCCGGCCGTGGGGTTTGATCATGTCGTGGGCCCAGCGCGTCACCTGGCCCGGACCGTAGGAGTGCCGGCACCCTTCGACGTAGGTGTATTGCGGCCAGGAGTGCACGGCCACCACCTCCAGCTTGCCCTTGGTCGATGGCCGCATGCGTTCGATCTCGGCCAGCACGTATTCGCCGCGCTGTTTCGGCGGCAGCTGGTCGATGCGGTCGCCCTTCTTGCCGACGCAGAACGCCAGCGCCCGGGTACGGCTGCCGTCGTAACCGATCGCCTGGCGCAGCGCCTGCACCGGACCGTCGGACCAGACGCTCGCGTCCATGCCGTCCAGTTCCCAATAGGGCGTGCCGCCCTTCAGCGCGAAATGAACCTGGGTGTTGGTGTTGTAGGGCATCGCCCGCACCGCCTCGGCCTGCATGCCCGCGAGCGGCGGGTCGATCGAGACGCGCGCGAGCGGCTTGAACGGAATGGCGACGATGGCGAAATCAGCCTGGTAGGCGCTGCCGTCCATGCAGCGCGCGGCGACCGACGTTTCGGTCATGGCGATCTCGGCGACGATCTTGTTCAAGTGAACCCCATCGCCCAGCTTGGCCGCCATGGCCTCGGGCAGGCGCGAGGTGCCGCCGACCACGTGCTGCGAGGTCTCGGCGTACTGAGCGAAGCGATCCTTGGTGGAGTCCGACGACGACCCGAAGATGGTCATGCCGCGGGCCTCTTCTTGCATCAGAGTCAGCAGCGAGGTGTTCCAGGCGTCGGGCGCCATGCTGCCGCCGCTCATCAGGCGCAGCGCCTCATCAGACACGCCCTTGCTTTTCAGCCACGGGCCCGGCGCCACGTCATACTGAGCGGCGTCCGGCTCCAGCCAGTCCTCGGGCGCCTTCAGGGGCATGTTCTTGCGCAGGTAGAACGAGAACAGCGCCGCCGGCAGCACCGCGCGTTCTTCGCCGACGGTCTTGTTCTCGGGCGCCTTGGCCCAGTCTTCCTTGCGGATCAGCTTGCCGTCGACATGAAAGGCGAACGGCGCGTTGATATTGGAACCGGGGCCGAGCTTGACGCCCAGCCGGTCGCACATGTCGAGCACGCGGGCGTAGTCGGGGCCGATCTGGCTGGCGCCCAACTCGGGCTTGCCGGGCACGTGATCGGCGGTGAAGGCGCGCCCGCCGACGCGGGAATTGGCCTCGAGCACCGTGACCTTGGCGCCCTGCTCCGCCAGTTCAATGGCGGCCTTCAGGCCCGCGAGCCCCGCGCCGATGATCAGCACGTCGGACTTTTCCGCCGCGCGCACGGCGCGCAGCGGCCGGCCGATCCCGGCGATCAATCCGAAGGCGGCGCCGGTGCGCAACAGGGTGCGACGCGACGGGGTCATGGCAGGTCTCCATTGCAGGGGGCAAATCGCGGTGCGGCCACCGTAGGCAGACGGCACGCATTAATAAAGGCCTGGCCGCACTCCCGCGCCCGAATGGCGGGCATGGGTCAGGCGGCC
>JANRJB010000228.1:0-10278 GCA_033764265.1 Rhodospirillaceae bacterium
TCACAACACCGTCGGGTTCGGCGCGTCGCCGTAGACCTGCTTGGGGTCGAAGGTCTTCTCGTCTTCCTCGAATTTGAGCGCGTCGATCGCCTGGGCCAGCGGTTGGCCGAGCGGCACCGAGCGGTAGAAGCAGCTTTTGAAGCCGACGTGGCAGCTGGCGCCCGAGCCGCCGACCGACACGCGCAGCCAGACCGCGTCCTGGTCGTCGTCGATGCGCATCTCGACGATCCTCTGCGTCAGGCCCGAAGTCGCGCCCTTGCGCCACAGCACCTTCCGGCTGCGGCTGTAATAGTGGGCCTCGCCGGTCTCGATGGTGAGCTTGAGGGCCTCGGCGTTCATGTAGCCCAGCATCAACAGCTCGCCGGTCTCGGCGGCCGTGGTCACGCACGGGATCAGGCCGTGTTCGTCGAACTTGGGCGCGAGCGTGTGGCCTTCCTCGACCTGCTCGACGGTCAGGCGGCGGCCGAAGTCCGATGCGGTGGCGGTGCCCATGGCGGGACTCCCTTCGAGATGCGGCCCGACATGGCCCCTGGGCCCGGCAAAGTCAACCGGCGGCCGCGCGGCCTGGGTTCAACCCCTTGAAAAGGCCGGTTTTGGCGGGTTTTTTTGCTTTCCCCGGGGCGATCGGCTATCACCACCCCCAGGCGCCCAAGGCTGCGCCACGGGCGGCGCCGGGTGGGCCCTATGTCGTTGAAACTCTACAATACTTTGACGCGGGACAAGGCCCCGTTCGCGCCCGCCGACCCGGCCCGGGTGACGATGTACGTGTGCGGGCCCACGGTCTATTCCTACGCCCACATCGGCAATGCGCGGCCCGCGGTGGTGTTCGACGTGCTGGCCCGGCTGTTGCGCCGTCGCTATGGCCAGGTGATCTACGCCCGCAACATCACCGACATCGACGACAAGATCAACGCCGCGGCCAAAGCGAGCGGCCAGCCCATTTCGGCCATCACCGACAAGTTCGGCGCGATCTACCGCGACGACATGGCCGCGCTGGGCGTCGAGCCGCCCGACCTGGAACCGCACGCCACCGCCCATGTGGCCGAGATCGTCGCCATGATCGGCGCGCTGGTCGCGTCGGGACATGCGTATGCGGCCGAAGGCCACGTGCTGTTCCACGTGCCGTCGTTCGCGGCCTACGGCCAGCTGTCGGGCCGCGCGCGCGACGACATGCTGGCCGGCGCAAGGGTCGAGGTCGCGCCCTACAAGAAAGACCCGGCCGATTTCGTGCTGTGGAAGCCTTCGCCGCCCGACCTGCCCGGCTGGGACAGCCCGTGGGGCCGCGGCCGGCCCGGCTGGCACATCGAGTGCTCGGCGATGATCGCCGCGCACCTGGGCACGACGATCGTCATCCACGGCGGCGGCAACGACCTGATCTTCCCCCACCACGAGAACGAAGTGGCGCAAAGCGTGTGCGCCCACGGCGGCGCGGCGCTGGCCCGCGTCTGGCTGCACAACGGCTTCCTGACCGTGGACCAGGAGAAGATGTCGAAGTCGGTCGGCAACATCGTCACAGTGCACGAGCTGTTGAAGCACGCGCCGGGCGAGGCGATCCGCTGGGCGCTGTTGTCGGCGCACTATCGCCAGCCGCTGGACTGGTCCGACGACCTGTTGGTCCAGGCCAAGAAAACCCTCGACCGCCTGTACCTGGCGCTCGACCAGGTCAAGCACCTCGCCGCGCCGGATATGGATATGCCCGCGCCGGTGGCGGCCGCGCTGGACGACGACCTCAACACGCCGGTGGCGATGGCCGAGATCGCCCAGATCGCCCGCGCGCTCAATTCGGCCGCGACCGACACCGAACGCATCCGCCTGAAGGGCGAGTTGATCGCCGCCGGCGGCGCGCTGGGCGTGCTGCAGCGCGAGCCCGGCGAATGGCTGAAGGGCGCGGCGGCCGGGTCCGACGGCGAGGCCGCCGAGATCGAGCGCCTGATCGCCGCGCGCAACGCCGCGCGCAAGGCCCGCGACTTCGCCGCGGCCGACCGGCTGCGCGCCGAGATCGCCGCGCGCGGCGTCATCATCGAGGACCGCGCCGACGGCACCCACTGGCGCCGGGCGGGATGAGGGCGCGCGCCATGTCCGCCGGCAGCCTTTCGACATCCGCCGCCATCGCCCAGTTGAAGCGCCTGGTGGCGTTCGACACGGTGTCGCGCAATTCCAACCTGGCGTTGATCGAGCACGTGCGCTGGTTCCTGACCGGGCACGGCGTGGCGTGCCGGCTGGTGCACAACGACGACAAGACCAAGGCCAACCTGCTGGCCACCATCGGGCCCGACGTGCCGGGCGGGGTGGTGCTGTCGGGGCACACCGACGTGGTGCCGATCGACGACCAGGACTGGCACAGCGATCCGTTTACACTGACCGAACGCGACGGCCGGCTGTACGGCCGCGGCACGGCGGACATGAAGACCTTCGTCGCCATTGCGCTGGCCGCCGTCGAGGACATGACCCGGGCGCACCTGAAGCGGCCGATTCATCTGGCCCTGTCGTACGACGAGGAAGTGGGCTGCCTGGGCGCGCCGTCGCTGATCGCGCTGCTGAAGAAGGAACTGCCCGCGCCGGCGGCGGTGATCGTCGGCGAACCGACCGAGATGAAGGTGGTTACCGCCCACAAGGGCATCACCGGCGTGCGCACCACCGTGACCGGGCACGAGGCCCATTCCTCGCAGCCGCACTGCGGCGTCAGCGCGGTGATGGTGGCCGCCGAGCTGATCCAGTTCCTGCAAGGGCTGTCGGCCGAGGCGGCGCGTCTGGGCCCGCGCAACCCACTGTTCGAGCCCGAACACACCACCATCACCGTCAACAAGATCGAAGGCGGCACCGCGCTCAACATCCTGGCGCGGCATTGCACGTTCCAATGGGACGTGCGCGCCCTGCCCGAGGACGACCCCGACGCCTATATCCGCCGCTTCACCGCCCATTGCCGCGACGCGGTGCTGCCGCGGATGCGCGCGATCGCGCCCGACTGCGACATCGAGACGGTGCCGCGCGCCGGCACGCCGGCCTTGAAGCCCGAGGCGAATTCCGAGGCCGAGCGCATCTGCCGCGCGCTGACCGGCGACAACGTCACGCGTCACGTGGCGTTCGCCGCCGAAGCTGGCCAGTTCCAGCAATCGGGCTTGTCCACCGTGATCTGCGGCCCCGGCTCGATTGCCCAGGCCCATCAGCCCAACGAGTTCATCGCGCTCGGCCAGGTCGATGCCGGGGTGAAGTTCGTGGCCGACCTGATCCGCCTGATGACGCGCTAGAATTATCCGGCCTTGGCCGCTGCTTCGCCGTGCCGCCATGCCAGCGCGCGGGCCTCGCAGGCCTCGAGCCACGCCGATTTGGCGGCGGCGTAGGCGGCCACGTCGTGGGGATGGGCGGCCGCGGCGGCGGACTTGATCTGGTCGTAAGCCGCCGCCTCGCCCGGCATGGCGCGCAAATAGTCCCGCAGCGCCAGCAGCCGCTCCAGCAGCGCCGAATCGGGCGCGACGAACTGCACATTGAACATGCGCGCCAAGGTGCGCTGATGATCGAAGGTGGCATAGCGCCGGCCGGCGACGCCGTGCTCGCCGCGCCAGACGTAGCCCAGCGCGCCCACGGTGTCGGCGTGCGCGTCGAGCGCCGCCAGATCGGGCACGACGACCGCCAGATCGAGCGATGGCCGCGCGCGCAGGCCCGGCACGGCTGTGGAGCCGACATGAGCGGCCGCCACGAACAGGTCGCCGAGCGCGGCGGCCAAGCGGCCGATCTCGTCGCCGGCGCGCAGACCCCAGTAAGGATGATGCGGCGTCAGCACCACCTCGGGGCCGGACGTGCCGGCTTCGGCCGGCGACGAGACTGCGACGATGACGGGGGTGAGCGGCATAGGTCGTTTGGGAATCTGCAATCGGCTCTTGCCGACGGCGCGCGCGAAGGTTGGAGCGGGTAGAGGGAATCGAACCCTCGTCTAAAGCTTGGGAAGCTTTCGTTCTACCATTGAACTACACCCGCGTCCGGAACCGGGTCGGCACCGAAGACGATTCCATAGCACATTTTGTCAGCGCGGCAAATTACGCCACCTGGCTAATTCAGCATGGCATCGACGATATCGGTTTTCAAAAAATCGTTGCCGACGAACAGGAGCGGCGCATTGTTCGCTCGCGCCAAGGCATAGGAAAAACTGTCGCCGAGATTGAGCCGCGCCGCCGCGCCAAGCCCATTGCCGAAACGGGCACGAGCTGTCAGCGCGAGTCGGGCGAGGTCCGCGGTAAATGGCGCAACTTCGATTTCTGCAACATCCAGAATTCGATCGAGGTCGCGGACCAGTGACGCGCGGTCGGCGGGCCGGCGTCCGGCCAGGACCGTCCCGAGTTCGACGTAGTTGGCCGCCGAGAAAAGCCTGCGGGTAAATCGATCCAGGCAATCGCTGAGCGCCTGGGCCTGATGTTCCTGGCGGAGAATCGCTACCAGTGCCGAGGTATCGATGACAACGGTCGACATCGCCGGCCTTCCCTAAGGGGCGGGCGGGCACGCGAAATTGCGGGAATCATTCACCCCATAGTCGATCGAAATCGGCTTTCGTCAGCCGAGGGGGGTTGTACTTCTCGCGGAATTTCGCGGCCTCGCGCATCAATGCCGCCGCAACACCGGTGCGGCGCCGGCCCGTTTTTTTCCGGACGCGGTCGAGACGCTCCGCCAGCGAACGGGTCACGGCCTCGGTCATGCTTTCGCCGGTGAGGGCCGACAATTGCTGGGCCAGCCGATCAGCCTGTTCGGTCTTGATGCTCACCGCCATGACGTGCGTCCGCCGGTTTCTAGAATGCGTTCTAGATAGCAGGCTGGCGGCGCTTTCTCAAGCGACGATCCGGTAGACCGGCTTGTAGTCGCCCGACAGTTTCATCCGCTTCTGGGCGACGAACGCGCCGAGCAGGTCGTCGAGCGCCTTGACCATGCGCGGGTCGCCCTTGATCTCGAACGGCCCGTGCGTTTCGATCTGGCGGATGCCGTGTTCCTTCACGTTGCCGGTGACGATGGCCGAGAACATGCGGCGCAGGTTGGCGGCGCGGGCGTGCACCGGCTGGTCGAAGTGCAGGTCGAGCGCGGCGACGTTGGCGTGATCGACCTCGAACGGCGCCTGGAAGTCGCGCGGAATTTTCAGCGTCCAGTTGAAGTTGTAGGCGTCGGCGGTGGCCATGCGGTGGCGATGCACGCGCTCCAGCCCCGCCACCATGGTGCGCGCCGCCTCGGCCGGGTCGCCGACGACGATGCGGTAGCGCCGCTGCGCCTCGGGCCCCAAAGTGAGCGCGACGAATTCGTCCAGCCGGTCGAAGTAGGCGCGCGCCGAAGCCGGCCCGGTCAGCGTGACCGGAATGGGCTGCTCGGCGTTGGCGGGATCGAGCAGGATGCCGAGCAGGTAAAGGATTTCCTCGGCCGTGCCGGCGCCGCCGGGAAACACGATGATGCCGTGGCCGAGCCGGACGAAGGCCTCGAGCCGCTTTTCGATGTCCGGCATGATGACCAGGTGATTGACGATCGGGTTGGGCGATTCGGCGGCGACGATGCCGGGCTCGGTGATGCCGATGTAACGCCCGGTGCGCACGCGTTGCTTGGCGTGGCCGACCGCGGCGCCCTTCATCGGCCCCTTCATGGCGCCGGGCCCGCAGCCGGTGCAGACGTTGAGGCCGCGCAGGCCCAGCTCGTAACCGACGCGCTTGGTGTAGTCGTATTCCTCGCGGCTGATGGAATGGCCGCCCCAGCACACCACCAGATCGGGGTGGGTCTTGGCGTCGATGACGCGGGCATTGCGCAGGATGCAGAACACCGCGTTGGTGATGCCGTCGGCGGAGTTGAGATCGAACCGGCCGCTGTCGACGATCTCGTCGGCCATGTAGACGATGTCGCGCAGCACCGCGAACAGGTGCTCCTTGGCGCCGCGGATCATCTTGCCATCGACGAACGCCACGCCCGGCGCGTTGACCATCTGCAGCTCGATGCCCCAGGGCTGCTGCAGGATCTGCAGGTCGAAGTCGCGATAGGTGTCGAACAGGATGCGCGGGTCGTCGGTGTCGTTGCCCGAGTTCAGCACAGCGAGCGCGCAGCGGCGGAGCAGCGGATACAAACCGCCCTGGCCGCGGTCGTGCAGCCGGGCGACTTCCTCGTGCGACAGGTGTTCCAGGCTGCCGCGCGGCGAAACCCGCGCGTCGACAAACTCGATCGGGCCGTCGAAGGTGAAGCTGGCGGCGCTTTGCGTCGGGGCCGATGGGCTGGGCGCTATCATGGGCGAGGATGATCGCGTACCCTTTGCCCGCCGTCAAATCGCCGGGGCCAACTGTCACGGCGCGGCAATACGACGCATTACGACACGGTAACCGGATTCGCGAACGATGGACCTGTGGGCGTTGTCTTGCGTGGGCGTGCTGGGCGCCGGACTGTTGGCGCTGGCGGTGGTCGATTTGCGCACCGGCTATCTGCCCGACAGCCTGCAACTCGCGCTGGCCGTGGCCGGCGTCGCCGTGCTGGCGGCCGGCTCGCCGGTCGGCGTGACCTGGCTGGCCGCGGGCGTGGGCGCGGCGCTCAACATGGCGGTGTTCTACGGCCTGCGCTGGCTGGTGACGCGCTACAAGGGCCGCGAGGCCATGGGCCTGGGCGACGTCAAGCTGGTGGGCGTGGGCGGACTGTGGCTGGGGCCGTGGGCGCTGCCCTACATCATGGCGGTGGGCGGCATCGCCACGCTGATCGGCGCGGGGCTGGCCGGGGCGATCAGCGGCAAGCCGGTGTGGCGCGGCGAGATGCCGCTGGGGCCTGGGCTGGCGCTTGGCATCTTCGGCACCTTCGTCGCCGCCGTGCTGAAAGCGCCGTTCCTGATGCTGGCCTTCTGATCGCACCATGTCGCGCCGCACGTCGCCCCATGTGCTGTGCTTCGCGCCCTACACCGACTGGTCGATTCACTCGACCCGCGAGGTGACGATCCTGCAGGCGCTCCGCCTGCGCGGCTGCACGGTCAGCTACGTCGCCTGCGACGGCGCCTTCAGCGACTGCGACCTGTTGCAGGAGTCGATGGGCGCGCCCAAGCAGAAGCCCGCCAACGCCTGCCTGGTGTGTCAGGCCAACGCGGCGACCAAGCTCGCCGCCTGGGGCATGCCGTATCGGTGGCTCGGTCGCTGGATGCGGCCCGAGGACCGCGCCGCCGCCGCGGCGTGGGTTCAGGGGTTGAAACCCCCTGACTATCGCACGGCGATGTACGGCGACTGGGAGATCGGCGCCTGGGTGCGCTCCAGCGTGCACACCCATCTGCGCATGGGCGACCTCGACCTCGACGATGCGCACGTGCGCGCGGTGTTCGGCAGTTATCTGTACAGCGGACTGCTCGCCTGCTTCGCCCTGACGCGACTGCTGGACGAGGAGCGCCCCGACGCGCAGCTGCTGTTCAACGGTCGCATGGCGCCGGCGCGCGTCGCGTTCGAGTTGGCGCGGCGGCGCGGCATCCGCACCCTCTGCGAGGAACGCGCCATCCTGCCCGGCCGGCTGATGCTGTACGACAACGAGCACTGCCTGGGCCTGGACAGCGTCGAGAGCCTGTGGCGCGCGTGGCAGGACCGGCCGCTGACCGCCGCCGAGATCGACGCGATCGGCGGGGTTCTGACCGACCGCTGGCGTGGGCGCGCCACCGACGTCAGCGTGTTCAGCGCCGGGCTGGACGCCGGCGACGCGGTGGCGCAACTCGGCCTTGATCGCAACCGGCCGATCTGGGCGCTTTTCACCTCCAGCATCGACGAAAGCGCCGACGTCGACGACGGTCGCCGCTTCCCGACGCAACAGGCCTGGATCGAAGCGACGGTCGAATATGTTGCGCGCCGGCCCCAGGTGCAGCTGGCGATCCGCGTGCATCCCAACGTCGGCAGCGCCAAGTCGCTCGGCCGCAGCGCCCAGGACGCGGCGTTCTACGCCGGGCTCGGCGCGCGCCTGCCGGCCAACGTGAAGTTGGTGGCGAGCGACTCGCCCGTCAGCAGCTACGGCCTGGCGGCGGCGGCCGATGTCGGCCTGGTGTGGTACTCCAGCATCGGCCTGGAAATGGCGGCGATGGGAAAACGCGTGCTGCGCGCCGCGGCCTATTGGCTGGGCGTGTGCGATTTCATTCCCACGTTCGCGCAGCCGGCGGACTACGACGCGTTCCTGGAGCATCACGCCCGCGCGGCGACCGACAGTGAGCGCCGCGCCATCGCGGTCGCCGCCTGGCGCTTCGCCCACCTGTGGTACATCCGCCAGTCGCTGGCGTTTCCCCTGGTCCGGCAGCCCAAGTGGTACGTGGGCGAGATGGCCTACACGTCGGCGGGCGCGTTGCAGCCCGGCCGCGACGCCGTGCTCGATCACATCTGCCGGGTGTTCATCGACGGCGCGCCGCTGCATGCGCTTGATGATCCGGCGGGCGGCGCCGGGCGCGATGCCAGCGCGGAAGCCGAGAGAATCCGCGCCGCGATCAGTGCGGTCGTGCCGGCATGAGCCACACGCGCGCGACGTGATCGGCCAGGGCGCGGCCGATAAGCTCATGGGCGCGGGCGTTGGGGTGCGGATCGGGCACGGTCACCCACAGCGACGGCGGTGGTTCGCCCGCGAGCGCGGGCAACAGATCGACATAGTCGAGGCCGCGCTCGGCGGCCGCGGCCGCCACACGGGTATTCACCTCGGCGAACGGATAGGGGCTCAGCTCGCGCAGTTCCGGAATGTTGGCCAGGATCACGGGCACATTGCGCGCGCGCGCCGCGTCGGCCAGGCGGGTCATGGCGGCCTGGGCCGCCGTCCAGCCGGGCGCATCGTCGGCATACAGCGCGCGATAGTACGCCATCCAGTCGGGCCCGCCGAGCATCCGGCGTTTCACCGCGTCCCACGCCCCGCCGGCGACGGGATAGGCGTAGAAAGTGCGGGCGAACCACGGCAGTTCGGCGTGAACCGGCGTCGGCTCGGCGTCGTTGATGAAATAGTTGAGCACGATCAGGTCGGGGGCGAGCGCGTCGAGCCGCGGCAGCGCGGCGGCCACCTCCATCGCGGTGTTGTAGTTGCCGACGCCGAGATTGACGACCTCGGCCGCGACCGCGGTGCGCCCGTTCAGTTCGCGCTCCACCACCGCCGCGAACACGCGATCCTGATCGACTCCCCACCCGAAGGTGACGGAATCGCCCAACATCAGCACGCGGAAGGTGCCGGGCGGCTTGGGCGAGGCAATCTGCCGATTGCGGTCGCCGGTCGCATTGAGCGCCACATCCGCGCCCATCAGTTTCGCATGGATGCCCGGCACGTGTTCGTGCCCGACCGCCGGGTCGCCGGCGATGCGCTTGGCCTGTACCGCGTATTTCCACATCTCGATGTGATACTGCAGGCCGGTGTCCACCACCGTGCGGCAGGCCACCTCGAACAGGCCGAAGCCGACCAGCACGGTGGCCAGCACGATGACGACATTGAGCGCCCCCGACCCGGCGCGCGGCGCGGTCATGGCGTGCCCCTGGCCGAGCGGTTGCCGATGTAGGCATCGAGGAACGGCGTCAGACAATCGGCGAAAAAGGCATGTAGCCGGGCGTTGGGGTGGCTGCCGCCGTCGAGCAGAAACTCCGCCGGCCGTTCGCGCCCCGGCGCGCTGCAATCGATCACCGGCACGTTCAACCCGTCGAGCAGGCCGGGCGTGACCTGCGACCGGTCCTCCAGCACCGCCACGGCGAAATCGATGCCTTCGTTGGCGGCGATCTTGCGCAAGCCATCGATCGTGTCGCGGGTGACCGCCGGCCCCTGTTGGGCGGTGTTGTAGGCAAAGGACTGAAGCCAGACGTTATGCAGCACGGTGACGGCGGCGGATTGTTTCTCCAGCGGCCAGAAGCCGATGGTGCGGAAGGGATGGAACACCGCCGCGCCGTCATTGATTCGAAAGTGCGGCGGAGCGACGTAGCGCCCCTCGGGATCGGAGATGCTGAACACCCAGCTCTGGTCGGCGACGTTGCGGGCGACATGGGAATCATCGAAGCCCAGCAGGATCAGGTTCGGCTTGCGCGCGCCGTAGAACGACCCCAGGGCGCGGGCGGCAAGCAGGCTCGCCTGCACGGTGGAGTAGCCGCCGGTGCCGAAATTCTCGAACCGGGCGTCGGGAAACCGGCGACCCAGCAGAAACGCGAACGTGTCCGCGTCGGGCACGCCGTAGGACTGCGCGTTGCTGCCGCCGATGATCATCACCGAGGGGCCGGTGGGCGCGGGTTCGTCCTGGGCGCGGGTGGCGCGCCGGCCGTGCGACCAGAACGTCATGGCCGCGCCGCCCTCTTCCAGCGACCGCGA
>JANRJB010000250.1:0-4117 GCA_033764265.1 Rhodospirillaceae bacterium
TGGTCGGAGCGAGAGGATTTGAACCTCCGACCCCTGCCTCCCGAAAGCAGTGCTCTACCAGGCTGAGCTACGCTCCGGCATCGGGTGTCCCGGGCCGTCGGACTGGGCCGCCGGCCGGGTCGGGAAGGGGCTGCTTATAGCGCCTGGCCGGGGTTCCGGCAAGTGACCGGCCCACGAACGACTCCGCCGCCGGCGCAGCCCCGGCCGGCCGTCGCGCCTAGACTGAACCGCCGTCACATCCGCCCGCCCGGACCGCGTTTCCCGCCGTCGGGCCGCGCCAGAAGGAGCACCTCGCGATGACCTCGACCAAGCCGCTGATGCCGTGGCGCGCCACCTGCATGCAGGTCTACACCCACGCCACCAACCGGGCGACCAACCGGGCCGAGGCGATGGCGATCGTCAACCGCAGCCTGGACCGCTGGGAGGAGCTGCTCGACAACCTGGGGCGCTACGGCGCCGGCACCAAGCAGCTCGCGCTGTTCCCGGAGTTCGCGCTGCAGGGCTTCCCCGGCAAGGAGAGCGCGGCGGAGTGGATCGAGAAGTCGTGCTTCGAGATTCCCGGCAGCCCGGAGATCGGCCGGCTTCAGAAAAAGGCCAAGGCGCTCGGCATCTACATCGGCGCCAACGCCTACGAGCGCGACCCGGAATGGCCGGGGCGATATTTCAATTGCTCGTTCCTGATCGACGATCAGGGCGAGATCATCCTGAAGTACCGGCGCATCAACACCCAGCACGCAGGCTCGCCGCACGACTTCATGGACAAGTACCTGGCGCGCTACGGCGTCGAGGGCATTTTCCCGGTGGCGCGCACGCCGCTCGGGAACCTGGCGATGATCCCGTGCGGCGAGATCATGTATCCCGAGGCCGCGCGCGCGGTTATGTTCCGCGGCGCCGAGGTGCTTCTGCACCCCACGTCGGACTTCGGCGCGTGGGATAACTGGAGCTGGCAGTCGTGCAAGAAGGCGCGCGCATCCGAGAACATGATGTACCTGATCTCGGCCAACTCGGGCGGCATCCACGGCACCAGCGTGCCCGACACCGAGAACGCCGGGCGCAGCCGCATCTTCGACTACGAGGGCCGCATCCTGGCCGAGGGGCCGAGCCCGGGCGAAAGCATGCGCTGCAACACCCTGATCGACGTCGAGGCCCTGCGCCGCGTGCGTTCCTCGGCCGGCGGCTTCAATCGTTTGGTGGGAATCCGCACCGAGATCTACCGGCTGGTCTACGACAACACGGTGTTCTTCCCGGCCAACAGCTTCGCCGACAGCGCCATGGAATCCCGCGCCAAAATCCGCGAGGTACACCAGACGGCGCTGGCCAACCTGGCCAAGGTCGGCGCCATTCCGCCGCAGGAGCCGGAGCGCAAGGCGGCGGAGTAAACGCGAACAAAGCCCCCTCACCCCTCCACTCTCCCTCCGGGAGAGGGAGCCGAGCGGAGCGAGGGGGTGAGGGCGAGTTCGGGTTTTGATGGGGAGGGAACGATGAACCGGATGTGGACCGCCGCGATGGCGGCGTTGCTCGTGGCGGCAAGCGGGCTCGCCGCCCGCGCCGACGTGCTGATCCGCAATGTCACGCTCTACGACGGCACCGGCGCGCCGGCGGTTCAGGGCGCCAACGTGCTGGTCAAGGGCGACACAATTGCCGAGGTCTCAACCGCCGCCATCGCCGCCGGCCGCGCCAGGGTGATCGACGGCACCGGCAAATACCTGATCCCCGGCCTGTGGGACGCCCACGTGCACGTGCGCGGCGGACAGTCGGGCTCGGTCATGCAGGCGGGCGAACGCAAGCCGGGCATGGACTTCGACGCCGGCCTGAAGGTGCTGCACGGCTATCTCTACGCCGGCGTCACCGCGGTCTACGATTCCGGCAACAACCCCGACTTTATCTACAAGCTGCGCGCCGACGAGCGCGCCGGCAAGATCGTCTCCCCCCGGATCTTCGCCGCCGGCGGCACCATCAGCGTGCCCGGCGGCTACGGCGCCGGGCCGACCGCGCTGAAAATCGCCAATTGGGAGCAGGGCGCGGCGGACCTGGCCGCCAAGATCGCGCGCGAACAGCCCGACATGCTGAAGCTGATCCTCGACCGCCAGGGCCTGTACGCCAACAAGGCGGTGCCGACCATGTCGGAGGACGTGTTCAAAAAGGTGGTCGATTTCGCCGCGTCGAAGAACGTGCGCACCACGGTGCATGTGTCGGTGGAATGGGACGCCGACGCCGCGGCACGTTCGGGCGTGTCGGCCATGGCGCACCCGGTGCTGCGCGCGGTGGTCAACGACAGCTACATCGCGACCCTGGCCGAGCGCAAAATCCCCATCGCCACCACCATGACGGTGTTCGCCAATATCGCCCGCGTCGCCGACGACCCCAGCTTCTTCGATGCGCCCTTGTGGAAGGCGGTGCTGCCGGCCGAGGAACTGGAGCGCCAGAAGGTCGAGGAACGCCAGCGCTACATCAGCTCGGGCATGTCGGCCATGTTCAAGCTGATGATCCCCTACGCCAAAGAGAACATCAAGCGCCTGCACGACG
This sequence comes from Rhodospirillaceae bacterium, assembly GCA_033764265.1. Taxonomy (GTDB): domain Bacteria; phylum Pseudomonadota; class Alphaproteobacteria; order Rhodospirillales; family Rhodospirillaceae; genus VGEM01. The sequence continues at coordinate 2,527 of JANRJB010000250.1, forward strand.
GCGGCGTGATCCTGGCGCTGGGCACCGACCGCACCGATGGGCCCACGGTGCACCAGGAACTGGAGCTGCTGGCCCAGTCGGGCATCAGCCCGTTCGACTGCATCCGCATCGCCACCCTCAACGGCGCGCTCTACCTGGGCCAGGAGGCGCGCCTGGGCAGCGTCGAGAAAGGCAAGCTCGCCGACCTGGTGCTGCTCGACGCCGACCCGGCGGCGGACGTGGCCAACTTCCAGAAGATCGCGGCGGTCATCAAGAACGGCCGAGAGATCGACCGGACCAGGCTGGACTTGCCGGTGAATAGGAAGAAGTAGAGCTAAGGCGCCAGCGACGATGGCGCCATGACCACGCTCACCGCCGCGGCGGCGACGCCCAGCCAGCGCCATCCGCGCATGTTGCCCCAGGCCAGGCGCCACGGCCCGGCATGGTTCTGCGCGGGTCCGTAAGTCTTGAACGTGCGCGCGCCGTAGAGGTAGACGCCCGACAGCGCCAAGGCGCTCAGCAGCGCGCCGAACGCGAACCACACCAGGCGCACGAAAAAGCCACCGGTACCGCGCCCGCCCCAGGTGCCGAAGTGCAGCGGGTCGGCCGCTTCCGAGAGGCGCTGGTGCAAGCCCAGGTCCTCGCCCCGCAGCACGTGCGCGACGCGGCCGGTCGCCGGGTCGATGGCGACGGCGTTGGCGCGGTCGCGCACCAGGGCGGCGGTCAACTGGCCCTGCACGATAATGTAGGGCGCGCCGTCGCCGGGCAGGGCGACGTGGAAAACCTCCAGCCCCGGCAGCGCGCGACCCGCCGCGGCGATGGCGCGGTCGACGGCGGCCCCGTCGATCGCGCCGGGGTCATGGCCCGCCGCCGCGCGCGGCGGGCGCGGCAGCGGCGCGTCGCCGCCCAGGGACTCCACCAGGTACCACAGCCCGGTCGCCGCCATCAGCGCGACGAACGCCAGCGACCACACCCCCGCCAGCCGGTGCACGTCGCCCCAGGTGCGCCGCGCCGGGCCGCCGCGCGGGGCCCGCGCCAAGCCGCGCCACCATTTGCGATAGACGATCAGGCCCGTAACCAGTGACGCCAGCAAAGGCAAGGCGAGGGCCGACACCAGCGGCACGCCGATCCGCGTCGGCAGCATCAGGTGGCGGTGGGTGTTGCGCAGCACGCGCTGCACCGTGATCCACGAGCCATCGCCCTGCACCCGCCCGGTGGCGGGGTCGGCGTAGACGAAGCGCAACCCGTTGTCCCGGTCGCGCACCCGCGCCACGGCCGCGAACCACGGCGCGACCGGGGCCTCGACGGCTTCGATGGTCCATGCCGGATCGGCTGCGCGCACGGCGTCATGGATCGCCCCGTAGCGCGCTGGCCCGTCGTGCGCCGTCCCGTCCTGAGGTGCTGCGCGCAGGGCAGGGCGCATCAGCCAGTCGATGTCGTGGGCCACTGTGGCCAACGTGCCGGTGACGAGCACGAAGCTCATCACGACCGCGAGCTTGAGGCCCACCCAGCTGTGGACGGCGAAGGCCAGCCGGCGCAGCGATGCCGTATCCGCCACAGCCTAGAAGCTCCGCGCCACTTCGACGAAGAAACTGCGCGGCCGGCCGGGGAA
>JANRJB010000256.1:0-3413 GCA_033764265.1 Rhodospirillaceae bacterium
ATCTCGAGGGTCACGTTCTCGAGCTTGATCCCTAAATCTTCAGAAATCACATTGCCGCCCGTGAGGATGGCAATGTCTTCGAGCATCGCTTTGCGGCGATCACCGAATCCGGGAGCCTTCACCGCAGCGATCTTGAGGCCACCGCGCAGCTTGTTGACGACGAGCGTAGCAAGCGCCTCCCCTTCGACGTCCTCGGCGACGATGAGCAGCGGCTTACCCGTCTGAACGATCGCCTCGAGCACCGGCAGCATGGGCTGCAGGTTCGAGAGCTTCTTCTCATGAAGGAGGATGTAGGGCTCCTCCAGCTCGACCCGCATCTTCTCGGGATTGGTTACGAAGTACGGGCTAAGATAGCCGCGGTCGAACTGCATGCCTTCGACGACGTCGAGTTCGGTCTCGGCGGTCTTTGCTTCCTCGACGGTGATCACACCCTCATTGCCGACCTTCTTCATCGCCTCGGCGATCATCTGGCCAATCGCCGTCTCGCCATTGGCCGAGATGGTACCGACCTGGGCGATCTCGTCATTGCTGGTGATCTTGCGGGCATTCTTCTTCAGTTCATCGACGACGGTCGTGACCGCGAGATCGATGCCACGCTTGAGGTCCATCGGGTTCATGCCGGCGGCGACCGACTTCGCGCCTTCGCGCACGATCGACTGGGCCAGCACGGTCGCGGTGGTGGTGCCGTCACCGGCGGCATCGGCGGTCTTGGAGGCGACCTCCTTGACCATCTGCGCGCCCATGTTCTCGAACTTGTCGGAGAGCTCGATCTCCTTCGCGACCGTCACACCGTCCTTGGTGATGCGCGGCGCGCCGAAGGATTTTTCCAGCACCACGTTGCGGCCCTTGGGCCCCAGCGTGACCTTCACGGCGTTGGCGAGGATGTCGACGCCGCGCAGCATCTTTTCGCGCGCGTCGCCGGAAAAGCGTACGTCTTTGGCAGCCATGGCGAATGTCTCCTGAATGTCGGGGGTGGGTCGAAGGCGCCGAGCTTAGGCCGCCTTCTTGAGGACCTTGGCGTTGTCGATGATCCCGAGAATGTCGGTCTCGCGCATGATCAACAGCTCCTCGCCATCGATCTTGACCTCGGTGCCGGAGTACTTGCCGAACAGCACGGTGTCGCCGGCGCGGACATCGAGCGGGACGATCTTGCCCGCCTCGTCGCGGGCGCCGGGGCCGACGGCGATCACTTCGCCCTGCATCGGCTTTTCCTTGGCGGTATCGGGGATGATGATCCCGCCGGCGGAGCGCTCGTCGCTCTCGATGCGGCGGACAACAACGCGGTCATGGAGGGGACGGAACTTGGTGGCCATCTCGGTCATTCCTTTCCGAAGCAAATGACAGGGTCAGAACAGGTTTCGGCCTCCCCCTCGGGGCGGGCCGATCGTGGAGGTAGTTTCGGATTTCGCGCCGTCAAGGGGGCTGCTAGCAGTCTCGGGAGATGGCTGCTAATACGTTGATTCAATTCGCTTATTGTCGGTTTTGTGAAACTCTGGCAGGGTTTTTGGGCGCCGGGCCGACAGCGTCCGGGACGACCGACGCCAAGGACCGAACACCACCGCGCGACAGGATCAACAGCCGGGTTCAGGAGCCTTTGTGCAGATGTCCGACCACGTGCCCGAGACCAGTTCCGATTTGGCGCTGCAGTTGCAGAACTATCGGCTGACGACGGCGCAAATCCTCTACCACCTGCCCGACCATCCGCGCCTGTTGCAGGAGTTCGTGTGGCAGCATATGGACCTGGCGCCACGCTACCCCGTGCTGATCAGGTTCCTGAAATTCTGGGACGACAATCTCGACGGCAAGGTGCACTCGGTGCGCGTGGCCCATGCCGAGTTGGTCCGCCCGGCCGAGTTCCGCTACGCCAAGGGCAAACTGCTGCTCAACTGAGTGCGCCCATCGCCCAGCCGGCGGCGAGGCCGGCGACGGCGAGCGCGGCCATTGCAGCCATCGGCACCAGCAGCAGCCGGCCGGCGATGGCGACGGCGTACGCCGCCTTGACCGCCGAGTTGACGGCGATGGCCACGACGATGCCCGCGGCGATGGCGCCGACACCCAGCTGGCCCGCCACGCCCTGGCGCGACAGCGACACCGTGACGGCATCGACATCGATCAGCCCCGACAGCGCGGACGCCGCCAGCACGCCGGCGTCGCCGAACAGTTCGCGCGCGTAGAACGCCGCCAGCGAGAACACCGCGAGGAACAGACCGAACTTGACCGGCAAGCCGAGGTCCGGCGGCGGACCCGGCGCGATCGTGGGACCGGCAACGCCGGTGCGGGTCGGCGTCCGGCGAATCAGCGCCACCGCCAGGCCGGTCGAGGCGGCGGCGGCAAGGACCAGCGGCGGCGCGATGCGCGGCGCGGCCGCCGGGAACAGAATCACCGAAAGAACCAGGGTGCGCGCCATCGACACCGCTGCGGCCGCGGCGATGCCCGCCGCCGGGGCCGGCCCGAGGCCCGGATGAGCGACCGCCAGCCGCGCGCAGGAAATGGTGACGGCGGTGGACGACGCGAGCCCGCCCAGCACGCCGGTCCACACCAGGCCGGCGTGTGGCCCGGCGATGCGCATCGCCGCATGGCCGGCGAAGGAAATGCCGGCGACCAGCACCACCAGCCACCACAGCTCGAACGGATTGAGCGCCCCGCCCGGCCCGTAGCCGCGATCGGGCAGCACCGGCAGCACCACCACCGAAATCAGCAACAGCTTGATCGCGGCGCTGAGTTCGGCCTTTTCCACCCGCGCGATCCAGCCGTGCAGGGTTTCGCGCAGGTCGAGCACGGCGACGGCCACCGTGGCCGCCGCCGCGGCCAGCACCATATCGGCCCGTACCGCCGTGACCGCGAGCACGAAGCACACCAGCGCGGCCACGGCGGTGGTGATGCTGCGGTCGCGCGCCGGCGCGTCCTCCTCGCCCAGTCCCTTCATGTACGCCGCGACGAACAGCACGGCGAGCGCGGCGAAGGCGGCGATGATGAAGCCGTCGCCGATTTCGCGGCCGAGCAGGCCGGCGCCGCCGCCGAGCAGGCCGATCAGGGTGAAGGTGCGGATGCCGGCGGCGCGAGTGCCTTGCGGGCGCTCGCGCTGGCGCCAGCCGCGCTCGACGCCGAACATCAGCCCGATACCGAGTGCCAGCGCCAAGCGGGCGGCCAGTTCGAACTCGGGGTTCAAGGGCAGCATGGTCGCGGCCTCACCCCATGCTATTGGGCAGGTAAAGCACGATTTGCGGGAACAGCGTGATCAGCACGGCGAAGCCGATCATGATCAGGAAAAAAGGGAACGCGGCCTTGGCCACGCGGCCCATGGCGTGGCCGGTGAGGCCCTGAACGACGAACAGGTTGAAGCCGACCGGCGGCGTGATCTGCGACATTTCCACCACCACCACCAGGAAGATGCCGAACCAGACCGGATCGAA